>NZ_CP090423.1:988333-1317777 GCF_023518235.1 Stenotrophomonas maltophilia | reverse complement strand
TGATGGTGGAGCCGTCGTTGTCGGTCCCGGAGGTGGTCACCAGCACGGGCTGGAACGGCGCCTTGTCGTTGGCTACCCAGAAGCCGTAGCCCTCGTTGTACGCGGCGCGCCAGCACAGCGTCGACACCAGTACCTTGTCCTTCGACAGGCGGGTGACACTCAGTTCCTGCGGCTCGCTGATCATCGGATCGCCCTCGGCGCTGATCGCGCTGCAGTCATCGCCCGGCGTCGCGCTGCGCAACGCAGCCCGCAGCGCAGACGACTGCTCCAGCGCGGCATCGCCGGCGCGCGTGGGTGCCAGCTTGGCCAGCACCACCACCGGCACCGGCAGTGCCGGCAGCACCTTGCCTTCACTGGCGCTTCCCTTGCGCATCAGTGCGCCCGTGGTGCCAAGGCGGCCCTGGAATTCGTCCATCTTCAGCAGCACCGCCGAGGCGCCGCGGTCGGACAGCGTCCAGCGCTGCTGGCCGTTGCCGATCACCACGATGCGGCTGCTGCGGGTCAACGCGGCCAGCAGGGCATCGGTCTGTGCGGCGGAAAGCGTGGCGCCGCCGCCCTGCAGCTGCAAGCGGCCCAGATCCTTGCCGTTGATCTGCAGCTGCGCCTGCGCCGGGGGCCTCGGCGAGTCCTCGTCGTACTGACCCAGCAGCAGCTGCGCGTCGACGCGCTGGCCGGGCCCGGCGGCGCGGGTCAGCAGTACCGACACTGGCGCTGCATCACCTTCGTCCTGCTGGTAGCCCGCCGCGCGACAGGTACGGGTGTTGTCGCAGGCCAGGGTCCAGTCGTGGTGGGTGAAGGGGAAGGGCGCCGAAGGGGCGGCAGCGGCCGGCAATGACGCGGCCAACAGGACACAGAGATACAGCGGGCGCATGACACATCCTTTTGAAAGCGGGCGCACATGGTGCGCCTCGGACGCCGTCCTGAACAGCCGTCACATACCCACATATCTGTGATCAAATTCGCACTCCCTTCAATTTTCTTAATCAATTCATCTCCTTATCCAGAGGCAGGTGCGTCAAAAAGCTGGCGCATGTCACAGGTCAATGGCAAAGTCGGGCCACGACCAACATGGGACGACGGAACGCCCGATGTACGCCGAATCACTGCTTCCCGGCGCCGCGCTGCAGCGCCTGCACCAGGACCGACGCCTGATCCGCGTCGAAACCGCCTTGGATCCGGACACGTTCCTGGTCAAGCGCTTCGAAGGAAGCGAGGCGGTGTCGAACCCGTTCACCTACCGCATCGACCTGCTCTCGATCCAGCCACGGCTGGAGCTGAAGCAGCTGGTCGGGCAGCCGCTGCGCCTGCAGCTGGGCGACGAGTTCGGCAACCGCAGCGTGCACGGCTACGTGCGCGAGTTCGCCAGCACCGGCCAGCAGGCACAGTTCAGTGCGTATCGCGCCGAGCTGGCGCCGTGGTTCGCGTTCCTGGACTACACCTGCAACTGCCGCATCTTCCAGGACCGCACCGCGTTGCAGATCGTTGAAGAGGTGTTCGCCGGCTACGCGCAGCTGGCGAAGTTCCGTTACGACCTCAACGCCGGCAAGCTGGCGCCGTTGCCGTACTGCGTGCAGTACAACGAATCGGACTACGCCTTCGTCAGCCGCCTGCTCGAGGACGCCGGGCTGTACTACAGCTTCGTGCACGATGAAGAAGGCCACACGATGGTGATCAGCGACGATTCCACGTTGAGCACCGTGCATGGCGAGCCACGCCCGATTGCCTTCGTCTCCGATCAGGGCACGCTGGCCAGTACCGGCCTGCACCGCTGGGGCGCGCGGCGCCGGGTCGGGCCGAGCGTGCAGACCCTGCGCAGTTTTGATTTCAAGCAGCCCAGCCAGGCGCTGGATGGCAATCAGGGCAACCAGGTGCCACTGGGCCTGCTGCCGCCGCTGGAGCAGTACCGCTACGATGGTGCAGCACGCTTCAGCAACAGCCGCATCGGTACCGCGCTGGCCAATGTACGCAATGAAGAGGTGACCTGGCCGACCAAGCTGTTCGAATGCGCCGGCAATGCCGGTGAGCTCGACGCCGGCGCCTGCTTCGAACTGGAGCGACACCCCGATTTCATCGGCCGCGACGATGCCGATCGCAGCTTCTTCGTGGTCAGCGTGCAGCGCGAAGGCCACAACAACTTCGCCGCCGATTTCGGCAGCGCCGAAGCGCCCAGTGTGGAAGTGCAGGCCGAAGTGCTGCGCCGGCGCATCCCGTACCGCCCGTTGCGGCGCACGCCGTGGCCGCGCATGCCTGGCCCGCAGACCGCCACTGTGGTCGGCCCGCCGGGTGAGGAGCTGCATGCCGACCGCTATGGACGGGTGAAAGTGCAGTTCCACTGGGATCGCCAGCTGGACCGCCGCGAAAACGCCTCGTGCTGGATCCGCAGCGCCAGCCCGTGGGCCGGCGCCGACATGGGCGGCGTGTCGCCACCCCGCGTCGGCCAGGAAGTGATCGTTGATTTCCTCGATGGTGACCCGGATCGCCCGATCATCACCGGGCGCGTCTACAACGAAGACAACATGCCGCCGTTCGGCATGGAAGTGAGCGGCCTGAAGTCGAAGACGGTCAAAGGCGCCGGCTGGAACGAGATCACCATGCACGATGGCGCCGGTGGCGAGCTGCTGAACATGCGCGCGCAGCGCGACATGGTCACCACCGTGCTCAACGACCAGAACGCCAGCATCCAGAACAACAAGTCGACCACGGTGGCGGTGAACCACACCATGGGCGTGGGCGCCAACCAGGACATCAGTGTCGGCGGCAACCGCGGCATCACCGTCACCGGCACCGATACGCTCGGCGTCACCGGTACCCGCACCACCAACGTGACCGGCGCGGTGACCGAGAAGTACGAGACCGGCGAAACCAAGACGATTGCCGCCGCCGGCTACACCGAGACCATCACCGGCGATTTCAAGACCACCCTGACCGGCAACTACACTAGCCAGCGCACCGGCACCTGGACCGAGACCGTCACCTCCACCTCCAGCCGGACCGTGGGTGGCCTGGTCACCGAAACGCTGCAGGCCGCACGCAATGTGACCATCACCGGCCAGGACAAGCGCAAGGTGCAGGGCAAGGTGGACGACAGCAATGTCGGCGAGCGGGTGATCGATGTCACCGGCAATTTCAGCCAGGACGCCAGCGGTACCCACAGCCAGGGCTCGGACGGCGCGATGAGCCTGGAATCGGCAGTCAAGCTCACCAGCAAGGTCGGCGGATCGGTCATCGAGATCACCGACAGCGCGATCAAGATCACCGCCGGTGGTTCGGAAGTGGTGATCGATGCCGGTGGTGTTTCGGTCAATGGCAGCGAGATCAAGCTCAACTGCTGAGCCGCACGGGAGACACACCATGCAGGACACCCCCATGCTGCGCGGCCTGAACGCATTGCGCGATGCCTGGCTGGAGGCTAGCGCCGACAGCAGCCGGCGTCTGCTGGTCTGGCGCTTGCCGGCCGCCGCCAGTCGGTTGCTGGCCGCGTTCTTTGAGATGCAGCGCCACGATGCCGGGCGCGATACACCGGACTACTTCCTGCGCATCGATACCGCCTACGAACTCGGCTTCCGCTACAGCCGGCAACTCAAGCAGGATCTGCTGGAGCGCTATGTGGCCAGCCAGGAGGATCTACGCGCGCAGCAGGTGCCGCTGGGCTGGCGCGGCCCGCATGAGGGGCATCCGGACAGCGCCCACGGCGTGGTCGAGGTGCTGGAGAGTTTCATCGATCACCACGGCGAACACCTGCGCCTGCTGGCGGCGGTGTTGGAGCCGGAGCGCTGCGTGCCCGGCGAAGGATTCGAGCGTTGGCTGGATGCCGCGCTGGCCGCCGGCCCTGGCCCGCGCCTGCGTCTGGTACTGGTGGATACCGAGGAGGATCCGCGCTGGCAGTCGTTGCTGGAACGGCACGGCAGGATCGCGCGCGTGGTCAGTGCACCGATCGACATGTTCGGCATTGCCCGCGATACCGCCGCGCAGTCTGGCGGTCGCGGCCCGGAAGTGCTGTACCGGCAGCTGCTGGCCGACCTGATGCTGCTGCTCGAACGCGGCAGTCCCTCCCAGGTCGTTGCCCGCGCAGAGCGCGCACAAGGGCTGGCGCAGCGGCAGGGCTGGCAGGACCAGCAGTCGGTGGTGCAGATGATGGTGGCCGGTGCATGGTTGAAGCACGGCGATCACGGCCAGGCGATCAACAGCTACCGGCAGGCGCGCAGTGCGGCCGAAGGCGCACGCATGAGCGGAAACCCGGCTGCGCCGGAACTGGTGATGCAGAGCTGGTTCGGCGAAGCCGGTTGCTGGTTGGCCGCCAAGCAGCCCGAGCGTGCCGCGCAGATCTACCTGCAGGCCTCGACGTCGGCGGCCAGCATTCCGCACCCGATGTTCGCGCTGGAGGGCCAGCGCATGGCCGGCTGGTGCCAGTTGCAGGCCGGACACCGCGAAGCGGCGCGCACCCAGTTGCTGGAGGCGATCCGCATCGCCAAGCCGTTGGCGCCGGCCGACCGCAAGGCCACCACGCTGCCGCAAGCGTTGTGGGACCTGTTGCAGTTGCAGGACGCGCGCCGCTGCGAATCGCTGCAGCAGGTGGCCGCCGATTACCTGCAGGCCAGTACCGGCCTGCTGGAAAAGGCCGATGCACAGGGCCGTGCGCTTGGCCCCCGACCCGCACGGCCGGCATTGGACGCCATCGACGCGGAGCTGGATGCGGCGCTGGAGCGTGGCTTCCACCGTGCCCAGCAGGAGCGCGAGCGGTTGATCCAGGGCGGCGACGAATTCTTCCGCAAGATCGTGGCCGTGGGCCGCGACTTCCTCGACCCGGGCTGGAACGGCCTGCCGGCCATCGAACACCCGCTCGATCACGAGATACCGGTGTGGAGCGAGCCGCCGGCGATGCAGCCGTTGCCCGATCCCAGTGGCCTGCTGCAGGCGTCCGTGGCGGCGCCGGCCGGGCCTGCCGTTACAGGAGTGGCTGTTGCATGAAGTCGAACAAGACCGTGGTGATGCTGGTGGCCATCGTGCTGGGCATCATCGTCGTGACCTGGATCAGCGCCGAGTACCGTGACGAAGTAAAGGCGTTCCTGCGCGCGTTGTTCCGCGCCTTGTAAAGCAACAGGGAGTGTTGCCGTGAGCATCGCCGCCAAGCATTTCGATCCGCAGCTGGGCATCGACATCCACATGTACGCGGTGCCGCCGTGCCCGCTGCCGACGCCGCATATCGGCCTGGTGCTGGATCCGTTCGACTACATTCCGTTCATCGGCTCGACCATCAAGGTCAACGGTGTGCATCGCGGCACCGCCGGTACCGGCGGCCTGGACATCCACATTCCACTGGGCGTGTGGGGACCGCCGCTGGCTGCGCCGATGGGGCCGCAGTTCGACGGCGAAGAAATCTTCATGGGCAGCCGCACGGTGTCGGCCGATGGCGAGCCGTTCTCGCGCTTGGCCATGCCGGTGCTGGACTGCAACCTGGCCGGCATGATCAACCCGTTCCGGGTGAAGAAGCCGAAGAAGCCGCTGCGTGCGATGTCGCTGCCGACCGGCCTGAACGTGGCCATTCCCACCAGCGTCAAGGTGGGAGGACCGCCGACGGTGTCATGGACTGCGCTGGCGTTCCGCGCCGCGTTCGCCGGACTGGGCAAGCTGCGCAAGAGTGCCTTCTTCCGCAAGAAGATGGATGCGTTTGCCAAGTGGCGGCGCGGCAAATGGGGCGATCTGCCCTCCGGCTTCCTGAAGTGCAAGGTGCTGCGTGCCGAGCCGGTGGATATCCGCGATGGCAGCGTGGTGGTCAGCCACCAGGACTTCGACATTCCGGGGCGGCTTTCCTTCGCCTGGCAGCGCAGTTATGGCTCGCGCCGCGCGGGCGAACCCGGCTTGTGTGGCGCCGGCTGGCAGACGCCGGCCGATATTCGCCTGGAACTGCTGGACGACGGCAGCGTGTGGTTGTCCGGTCCGGACCAGGCCGCGTTCTTCCCGGAGCTGCCACCCGCTGAAGGCGAGGCCGGGGCGATCCTCGATTTCGTCGATGGCGCGCGCCTGCTGCGTCGGCGCGGGCAGTGGCAGGTGCGCTTCAAGAGTGGCCTGAAGTATGTGTTCGGCGGCGAACTGCCGGCAGGCGTGAGCGCGCTGCCGAATCCACAGTCCTGGCCGATCGAGCGCATCGAGGACGCGCACGGCAACCACTGGCGGTTCGAGCGTCGCGACGGCCATCTGGTGCGCATCGTCGAGAGTGGCATCGGTGACCTGCAGGGCCGTTTCATCGAGGTGGAGGCGCGCCATGGCCGCATCGACCGCATGGCGCTGCATGACCCGGCCACCGGCCTGGCGCATCCGCTGGTGAGCTACCGCTACAGTGCCGACGGCGATCTACTGGCTGCAGTGGATGCGCTGGGCGCGCCGCGCACCTTTGCCTACGAGCAGCACCGCATGGTGCGGCATACCGACCGTGTCGGACTGTCGTTCCACTACGCGTTCGACGCGCAGGGCAGGGTGGTGCATTCGTGGGGCGATGGCGGCCTGTACGATTATCACTTCGAGTACGACGCGCTGCTGCGCGAGACCCGCGTAACCGACTCGCTGGGCCACCTGAGCGTGGTCAAGTTTGACGAGAACCAGCTGCCGCTGTGCGAGATCGATCCGCTCGATGGCGTGACGCTGTTCGAGTACGACGATTTCGGGCGGACCGTGGCGGTGACCGATCCGGAGGGACTGCGAACGGCGTTTGCCTATGATGCGCATGGCAACCTGATCTGCCTGACCCGCGCCGATGGCACGACGATCCAGATGGAGTACGACCTGGACGACCACATGGTGTCGTTGCGGACGCCGGATGGCGTCGACTGGCAACAGGCATATGACGGCCAGGGCCTGCTGGTCAGCCAGACCGATCCGTTGGGTGCGACCACCCGCTTCGACTACGACGCACAGGGCCAGTTGGAGTCTCAGACCAACGCGCGCCAGGCGGTCACACGCCTGCGCTATGACCGTCATGGGCTGGTGGCTGCCGTCATTGATGCGCTCGGCCATGAGAGCCGCTTCGAGCACGATCCGCTCGGCAACCTGCTGCGCCAGGTGGATCCGTTGGGGCAGGCCAGTCGCTACGAGTACGACGCCAAGGGTCGCCTGCTCGGCACGATTGGCCCGGACGGCAGCGGCGTGCGCTGCGAGTACGATGCCGAAGATCAGCTGGTCCGCTACACCGATGAAGTGGGCGCGCAGACGCGGCTGCAGTACGTGGGCATCGGACAGATCGGCAAGCGCCTGCAGGCAGATGGCCACAGCGTGGAGTACCGCTACGACACCGAGGAGCAGCTGGTCGCGGTCATCAACCAGCGCGGCGAAACCTACCAGCTGGTGCGCGATGCGCTGGGACGCATCGTCGAGGAGGTGGACTACTGGGGCCAGTCGCGGCGCTACAGCTACGATGCTGCCGGGCGACTGACGGCGACCCTGGATCCATTGGGTCAGCGCATCGCCTTCGCTACCGACAAGCTTGGGCGCATCACCCGCAAGACGCTGCCGGATGTGCGCCATCCTGGCCAGCAGGTACAGGAGCACTTTGTCTACGACGTGCAGGGGCAGATTGTCGAGCTGCGCAACCCCGCACGTACGGTGAAGCGCGTGTATGACCCGCTGGGCCAGCTGCTGGAAGAGCAGCAGGATGGTTTCCGCGTGGGCTATGGCTATGACGAAGTGGGCAACCGCGTACTGCGCGAGACTTCGGCCGGTAACCGGGTTGCGTTTGGCTACGACCTGCGCGACCAAACCGTATCGGTAGCGATCAATGACGAATCGCCGATCTCGATGGAGCGCGATGCGCTGGGCCGCACCACACGTGAGCAGCTGAGTCCGCACTTGCAGCGCGAGTTCACCTACGACAGCCGCAACCTGCTGACCTCGCAGTCGGTACTGAAGGATGCTGCGCCGCTGTTCGAGACGCGTTACGACTACGACCGCAGTGGCAACCTCACCAGGCGCAGCGACAGCGCACAGGGCGTGGACGAGTACCGCTACGACGCGATCGGGCGCCTGCTGCAGCACATCGACCCGAAGGGAAGGGTCGAGCGCTACTTCAACGACCCGGCCGGCGACCGGCTGCGCACCGAGGTGAAGCAGGTGCAGGCGCGGAAGGTGGTAGGCGGCGACGATGACGACCTGACCACCTGGACGCGTGAAGGCACCTATCAGGGCGTGCACTACGTCTTCGACCGGGCAGGCGATCTGGTGCGCAAGGGCGCACCGCAGGGGGATGCGCCGGATGACCTGACGCTTATCTGGGATGCCAACCATCGGTTGGCGGAGAGCCGCCGCAACGGGCAATCAACGTACTACGGCTATGACCCGCTGGGGCGGCGCGTGTTCAAGCGCAACCCGACGCAGACCACGTGGTTCTTCTGGGATGGAGATGCATTGCTGGGTGAAGTGCAGCAGGCCAATGACGCCGAAGAGGCGGCGCCGGTGTGGGTGGGGAATGTGGCGAGCCTGGTGGAGGTCAGGCGTCGGCAGCGGCAGTTGGAAAAGCTGAATGAGCGGGTGCGGGAGTATGTGTACTACCCGGGGACGTTTGTGCCGTTGGCGTTGGTTGGCGCTGTGCAATTGAGCTGCCAGCACCGTGCAAGTACTGTGGCAACCGTTGTCGCGCCAAGCGCTGACGTCCGATCCAAGGAGGAGCTTGAGGGCCCGCTGCATCAAGCAGAGTCGAAGTTGAATCAGAGCGCCCTGGGGACGCTCGGAGCACTGGGTGGCAGCGCGCCCAGTCCACTTGGTGACTCAAAAAAGCTGGGACATGGTTCCCTTGGAACTGGGCTGGCGCTCAACGGCACCGCCGGCTTGGGTTCGCGTCCTGACGCAAATTCCCGCGCGGCCACACCCCAGGCGACGGCGGCCGGAAGTACACGGGCATCGCCGCCGCCCGGACTTCCGCAAGCGGGATTGGAGGGGCCAAAGGAGGTTTCGGCGAGCCAATCAGGCCTCCTTTCAATCTTCCATCTTGATATCAACGGTTTTCCGATGCGGATGACCACAGTTTCCGGTGACTTGATCTGGAGGCGTTTCGCGGGATCCCGTAGCCCTGTTGCGGCGGCGCCAGGCCTTGTTGCAGGCACGGAGCTGGAGTTGCAGGGGCAGTATCGAGACAACGAAACGGGCCTTCTTTACAATCGGCATAGGTACTTTGACTCCGAGATCGGGCAGTTTTCATCGCAAGATCCGCTGGGTCTCGCTGCGGGAGACAATCTCTACGAGTTTGGCCCAAACACGCTGGGCTGGTCTGACCCATTGGGGCTGAGCTGCAGATCTACCAAGAAGCTGCAGAGCTTCGTGGATCAAGCGGTCCGCGAGCTGGTAGCCAACCCTAAGATGGCTGAGTCGCTGATGAGCGAAGGCAGCTATCGCCACTTGAAGAATGGCACCAACCTCTACGCCGCAAGCTTTGGTAAAGCGGTTGAGCGTCGGGTTGCCCAGCTGGTCAGGGAGGATCCAAATCTGAGGAACACTATTCTGCACACTGGTCTCGCCAGGGGGAGCAATGGGCGATTCATTTCGAGCCCTGACTTCACGCGTACGACCGGGCGCCCCAAGGTGTGGGACGTTACTACGAATGCAGATGTGCCAGCACACGCGGATCGCTACGGAGATGATGCTGTTACGTATCTCACGTATGATGTCGTCAAGGGACTCCCCTTCTAGGTTTAGTGATGCAGAACATTGATGATCAGCAGTTCAGAATGGTGTTCGATGATGGCGGCAAGGTCTTCGAGGCACTTCGAGTAACGAACAGCAGTTTTGATAACTGCGGGATGTCGCTGTCAAAACGACCTTCGAGGATGAGTCTGGTTCGCAATGTCCATGTGTCGAACTGCAAGGTGATTAATTCCGAGATTGGTCCGACAGTGATCGAGGATGTCCAGATCGACGGATTGGAAGTGAATCCAATTCTTCTCTTCTGGTCATGCCTTTTTAGGCGTGTGTCATTTTCGGGCAAGATTGGAAAAATAAAAATCAATCTTGAGCCCTTTGCGTTCTGCACTGATGCAGGTGTTCTCGCGGCGTTCGCAGAGCAGCGTGCGGCATTCTATGAGGCTACGGACTGGGCGCTGGATATCAGTCGGGCAAAATTTGTTGACTTTGCGTGTAAGGGGGTTCCTCTTGCTCTGACCAAGAGGGATCCGGAAACCCAAGTCATCATCAGGAAGCGGGACTTCCATGGGCTCGACATGTTGGGGCGACAGTTCGCGGACGCATTCCCGGAGACGCACACGAGGCTGAGCATTTTCAGCGACTCGAATGCCGAGGAGGTACTGCTGGTGGTGCCTTTGGCTGCTGCCAAGAAGCGCCGGGAAGACTGGGTAGGCGGAATTGCGGAGTTGAGGCGCTTGGGCGTTGTTTCAGAGTAGTCTGGTTGATGGTGATCCTCTGCGTTCGCTTCTTCGGGGTGTGACGAATTCTGAGTGAAGGTCAGCGCGCCCGACCAATGTCACGAAGCAGGTTTCTTGTCAGTTGCCGGCCTCCCATCTTGTTCACAATGAATCAAGGTGCGCGCGGGTGTGTGGTGTTCGTTGATCGTCGGCAGTGAGGTGTGTTCGTGTTTGATAATCTCACAGGGTTGATGTCGAACAGGGGCGTGGCCACCGGCAACATCCGCTGGCGCGCAGACGCGACTACCGTATTGAGTGCATCAGCCCGATCAGCAGGCTCCTGAAAACAGATCGGCAACGCCTGGAGAACCGCAACGATACCGAAGGCCAGCTGATCTCAATCATCAATTGGCATAGTGAGAACTACATGATCCTGCGCGGCGCATTGAGCTGTGTCGTTAAGAAGGCGACGTCCCCGCGATCTTTCGAGGTTTGCATGCAGAAGCTGACTTCTCCCCGTTCGTCTGTCTTCTCATATGATCCTCGATGGGTAGAGGTTCGCTTGGGGGCTGAGTCCGCGCTCTACTACATGGGCTCCAATTCAAGCTTCTTTGTCGATCAGGATCCAATGGGAGGCCGCATTCAGGCCCCTGATGCAGATGTCCTGGTTGATCAGCCGGCTGGGACGCTGAGATTGGTGTCGGCCGATAGGGGCGAGCCCGTCGAGTACGTTGTGTCCGCGGTGAGTGGCTTCGATCATCTGATTCTTGGGCTTGTATCTGCGCTGTTGAAGGCCCCGGGCCTGACAGCAGGCGCTGCCGATGACAAGATTGATGTGGCCTGTGAGAATGGCCTGATAAGAGCTTGCTACATCACCCGTGTGTTCGAAGGGGATGCTCCCAGGTCGCTACGCATTGTTCGTAAGGGCGAAGGGGTTCATGTTGTCATTCCGAGCCCCCGATATCAGGCCCGGATCACCTCCCTGGCTTTGGATGGAAGCGAACTTCTCATTGATTGTGACGACGGAGTTACCTGGGGAAGGATGCTCTCCCTTCCTCAGCCCATCTTGGGGTTCTTCACTGAAGTGGTAGACAATCTGCGGGAAGCTGCGGGTGGATGATGACAGCTCATCTGATTGGCGATCGAATCAAGAGATTCATCCGACGCTTGGTTCATCCATCAATCGGACAGAGTTTTGATGCCTGTGGGATCTGGACGTGACTGGAAATTACTTCTCTCGCATCTACGATGCGGGCTCACTGGACGTGAGTGCCAAAGTATTGAGCGACTTTGGACTTGATCCTTTGTCCAGTGAGTTGATGTTGCGGCTCGGTTTGCCGTCAAGACTTCCTGGTGAAGTACCCGTTGTGCAGTTCGAAGCGCCGCAGATAGCCGATTTCTACGGCGAGACGCTTCTGGTCGTGGCGCACGAGCCATGGGGAAAGGAACTGCTGTTCTGCCTTTCCGTGGCCGGAAAGGTGATTGCGACAGGTGACGGCGGACATCAGTTCGTCAATAGTCGGCTTTCGAGCTTCCTTGGCTTTCTGGGGTCGTATGAGGTACTTCAAGCGCAGGCAAGATCAAGCGATGCCACGCCGGTTGTCTACTCTCAGGCAGTAATGCAGGCCAGACTTGAGGCGTTCAAGCGAGGCGAGCTTCACGCGCGTCCAGCAAGACAAAGGTTCAATCGCGATGATGCAATCAAGGCAATGGCGGCGGCATGGGGAAGGCTTGATCCTGCTGCACTTGCCGATGGCTCATGGTGGTCGGTCGTGCTGGAGCAGCTCGAAGACGGCCTGATCTGATGTTGCGCTGTGCGGGATAGCATCCCGAAGTCGCTGCCCCATCCAACCCCATTCCCCCCAGCCGCGCGTTGAACCGTCCAACCTCCCGCTGGAGCAGTCCGATGCCCCTCGTCCGCCGTGTGATTCCAACCGTACTGGCCCTGCTGCTCTGCGTTGTCGCCGGAGTTGCCCAGGCGCAGTCCACCAAGGCCGTCCGGCCCGTCCGGTCGGTGCCACTACTGCAGGTTGCCGGCGCCGAGCAGCCCATCGTGCTGCGCCAGGCCCGCATCGAAGGCGATATCCAGGCCGGCATCGCCCAGACCCGCATCACCCTGGAGTTCCACAATCCGAACCGGCGCGTGCTGGAAGGGGAGTTGCAGTTCCCATTGGCCGAGGGCCAGCAGATCACCGGGTTTGCCCTGGATATCGGCGGCGAACTGTGCGAGGCGGTGCCGGTGCCCAAGGATCGCGGCCGCCAGGTCTTCGAGGAGATCGCCCGCCGTGGCGTCGACCCCGGCCTGTTGGAACAGACGGCGGGCAACCAGTTCCGCCTGCGCATCTACCCGCTGCCGGCCGGTGGCAGTCGCCGCGTGCAGCTGGTGCTGCGCGAGCCGCTGGCCTTCTCGGGCCAGGGCTGGCGGTGGACGCTGCCGCTGCAGTTCGCCGCAGGTGCCGCCTCCGTTGCAGTGAAGGTGCAGGCGCCGGGGGCGATGGCTGCAGGTACCGCACCGTTCCAGATCACGGCGGGCCAGCTGCAATGGCAGGGCCAGGGTGCGCAGCTGCCGCCACAGCTGCAATGGACCCTTCCGGCCGAAAGAAAGCCGCAGGTGCAGGTGGCGCCGTGGCAGGACGGCCACTATCTGCTGGCGCAGGTGCCGGTGCCGGCCAGCGGTACTCCCCGCACGCTGCCGAGCGAGGTCGGCCTGCTGTGGGATGGTTCGGGTTCCTCCGGCCGACGCGACCGCGCACGTGAGTTCGCGCTGCTGGATCGCTACTTCGCCGCAATGGGCAATGGCACGGTCGCGCTGACCGTGCTGCGCGACCGCGCTGAACCGGTGCGTCGCTTCCGGATCCGCGCAGGAAACTGGAGCGAGCTGCGCGCGGCGTTGCAGGCGGTGCGCCCGGACGGTGCCAGTGCGCTGGCCCAGTGGCAGCCGCAGCCGAGCGTGAAGGAGTACCTGCTGGTCAGCGACGGCCTGCTGACCTACGGGCCGGAGCAGCTGCCAGCGATGGCGCCGGATCAGCGCCTGTTTGCCGTCAGCAGCGCCGGTGCCCGCACCGACAGCACGCGCCTGCGCAGCTGGAGCGAAGCGCACGGTGGCCGCTTCGTCGCCCTGGAAGCCGACGTCGATGCCGCCGCGCGTGCACTGCTGTCTTTGCCGCTGGATGTACAGGTCGACGCGGGGCGTGGCGTGCAGGATGTGGGGATCGACCGACGCAGTGAAGCCGAAGGCTGGCTGTGGCTGCACGCGCGGCTGGCGGCGGACGGTGTGCCGATGCGGGTGCGCGTTGGCGGTGGTGAGTGGCTGGCGCTGCCGGCCACGCAGAAGAGCGACGACGGTGAACTGCTCGCCGGCTTGTGGGCGCAGGCGCGCCTGCAGCAGCTGGCGGCCGACCGTCGCGGCAACCGCGAGGCGATGCAGCGCCTGTCGCAGCAGTTCGGCCTGGTCGGGCCGGATACCTCGCTGATCGTGCTGGAAACGCTGGAGGATTACCTGCGCTACGCGATCCGTCCGGCGGGCAAGCTGCGCGCCGAGTACGACGCCCGCTTCGCACGCCAGGTGAGCGACCGCGCCGCTGCCGATCGCCGGCGTCTGGACGAGGTGGCCGCACGCTGGAAGGAGCGCCAGCAGTGGTGGAGCCGCAGCTGGCCGAAGGATGCGCCGCCGCAGTTGAAGGGCGGGGCGCTGGAAGTGGCGTCTGCAGATGCTGCGATGGAGTCGGCGCCGGTGGCGATGCTGGCGGCACCTGCTCCGGCAGCCCCGCCTGCGCCGATGGCAGCGGCGGCCCAGCAGCGCAGGGAAGCTGGCAGCGCGCGTGCACGTCGCTCGGTGCCCGCGGCGAACCAGGCGCTCGACGCGGTGGTGGTCACCGGTTCGGCGATCGATCAGGCCGGACCCGCCAACGACGGCGAGCTCGGCATCCAGCTGGCGGCATGGCAGCCGGATTCGGCCATCGCCCAGCGCCTGCGCCAAGGGCCATCCTCGCAGCTGTACAACCGCTACCTGGCCGAGCGCGATGCGCATGCCGACAGCAGTGCGTTCTTCCTGGATGTGGCCGATCTGCTGCTGGAACAGGGCCAGCGCGAGCTGGCGCTGCGTGTACTGTCGAATCTGGCCGAGATGGATCTGGACAACCGCCACCTGCTGCGCGTGCTTGGCTACCGGTTGATGCAGGCCGATGCGCCCGCGCTGGCGGTGCCGGTGTTCGAGCAGGTGCTGGCGATGGGCCAGGAAGAACCGCAGAGTTTCCGTGACCTCGGCCTGGCGCTGGCCGCCGCCGGGAAGCCGCAGCAGGCGCTGGCGCCGCTGTACCAGGTGGTGGTGCGGCCGTGGGACAGCCGCTTCGATGGCATCGCGCTGATCGCGCTGGATGAGCTGACCAATCTGGTTGCACGCAGCACGCCCAGGCTCGACACCGGCAGCATCGACCCGCGCCTGTTGCAGGCGATGCCACTGGACCTGCGCGTGGTGTTGTCGTGGGATGCCGACAACAGTGACATGGACCTCTGGGTGACCGATCCGAACGGCGAGCGCGCCTACTACGGCAACCGCCTGACCTACCAGGGCGGGCAGATGTCGCAGGACTTCACCGGGGGCTATGGGCCCGAGCAGTTCTCGCTGCGCAACGCCAAGCCCGGCACCTACAAGGTGGAAGCGAACTACTTCGGCAGCCGCCAGCAGCTGGTGACCGGTGCGACCACGCTGATGCTGCGCCTGACCACGCATTGGGGCACGCCGAAGCAGAAGGACCAGAGCGTCACGCTGCGGTTGAAGGACCGCGCCGAGACCGTGCTGGTGGGCGAGTTCGAGGTGAGGTAGAGCCGCGCCATGCGTGGCCGTCGCAGGGTTGGGAACGACCTATCCACGCATGGCGTGGATCTACCGGGGGCGCTCTGGCATCGGCGGGCGTTGGCGCGGAATCCACCGCGCCAGCGCCACGCCGCCACCGAGGACCGCCAACGTACCGACGGTCTGCCACAGCAGTTCGGTTGCCGGGGCATTGGGCAGCGGGATGCTGTCAGCCAGCCAATCAATGACCGGTCGCGCCAGCAGGTAGATCATCACCACGCCGACCACGCGTGCTACCCGCTGCGCAACGCCCCGTGGATCGACCGGCCAGCCGCGCCACTGCAGCCACGCCACCAGCAGGCCCAGTGCGAGCAGCCGCCCGGCCTCACCTACTGGCACGTAGCGCGTGGTTGCCGCCGCCCAAGCCAGCAGCGTGCCCAGGCCCAGCAGAACCGGCAACTGCCATCGCCGCGCCGCACGCAGCTCCGGCATCAGCTGCCAGGCCAGCAGGGCTACACCGATGCCGATCAGCCAGCCGGCCAGTACGTCGGCGAGGAAATGCCGGCCCAGGTACATGCGTGACAACGCCATCAGCAGTGGCCAGCCCAGCACCAGGGCCCAGCGCAGCCAGCGGCGGCGGACGCCGAAGGCCAGCAGCAGGCCAACGCAGGCGGCGGTGGCCACACCGACATGGCCGCTGTTGAAACCGTAATCGGCATCAGGTTGCGCGCGCAGTATCGCGGTGGCCTGCGCGTCGGGCAGTGACCAGAACGCATGGCCGCCGCCATCGACCACGAACGGATGCGACGGAACTCCTTTATCCAGCACACGTGCGTCCACGTCCGAAGGGCGGGGCAGGGCGGCCCCCTGCTTGATCGCGTGGGTGGCGCAGGCCATCAGCAGCACCGCCAGCATCACGCATAGCCCGGCACGCAGGCGTGCACCGAACGCGCACAGCAGGATCAGCGCCGTATAGGCCATTTCGTAACCGAGCAGGCTGATGAACTGCATCAGCGACAGCATCCAGCCGCTGTCGAAGGTCTGCTGCAACCACAGGTGCCAATGCGTCTGGAACATCCGTTGTCCTGATTGTCTATCGATGGGTGGATGGGTAGAGCCGAAACCGCGCGGTGCGTTTGATCAGCGATGCCATGCGCGCAGCCGCCGACGATAGCGGATTATCGGTGGGTGGACCGGTAGAGCCGAGCCTATGCTCGGCTCATGGCAGACGCAGGCGAGCGTGGGCTCGGCCCTGCATCGGCGCGCAGCCCGAACAGCGGCCGCAACCAGCGCGTGCGGCGGATCAGCAGTTCGTGGATCAACAGGCAGCCAGCCACCGTGCCGCCCAGCAGCAGGGTCGGCTCCAGCCACGGCCCCAGCTGCAGCGGCTTGAGCCAGAACAGCAGCGCGATGATCAGGCTCTGGTGCAGCATGTACCAGGGGTAGATCGCCTCGGTGCAGTACGGCAGCCAGCGGAACGGACGGTCGAGCAGCACCTTGCCCCAGCCGAGGATGGCCAGCAGCGCGGTCCACACATACAGCGACTGGGTGGTCCTGCCCTGCAGATCCCAGAACGGTTCGGGCCACTGCCGCAGCGGTGAGTCGCCCGGCAGCACCTGGCCGAGGATGCGCAGGCCCATGTACCAGCCGATGGCGGCCAAGGCCAGCCACAGCGTGGTGCGGCGCAGGGAGACCACCCGTTCCCAGAACGTCGGTTCGCGCGCCAGCAGGTAGCCGGCCAGGAACACCGTGGCGTACTTGGCGTGCTGGTACCAGTCGCCCACCAGCGTATTGGTGGACGGGTAGATCGGCTCCAGCCAGATCACCCAGGTCAGCAGCAGGGCGAACGGGATGCCGATCAGCAGGGTCGGCGAGGCAGCCACGCCGGCCACGGCCCTGCGCACCATGGCCAGCACCGGCATCAACAGCGCCAGCGCCAGTGTGTAGTTCCACAGGTAGGCCAGGTACCACAGATGGTTCCAGGTGATGCCGTACTGCCAGCCGGCAAAGCTGCCTTCCGGCCACGGCCGTACCTGCCAGTAGCGCAGCAGGAAGTGGCCGAAGCCTGGCGCCACATGGCCGTTGGCAACGCCCTCGCAATAGGGCTGGATCGGCACGATCACGAACATGCCGAACAGCAGCGGCAGCAGCAGCCGCCAGGTGCGCAGGCCGGCAAAGCGCAGCAGTCTTCCCTCAGGGCGCATCAGCGCGATGGCGATACCCGAGATCAGGAACAGCAGCGACATCCGCCAGCGGTTGAAGAACAGCATCGGCCATTGCAGCCATTCGGCGGCGTGCACGCTCTTGAGGTGGAAGCCCCAGTCGTCCACGTAGGCCATGCCGGTGTGGTAGAGAATCAGCAGCGCGAATGCGAATACGCGCAGGGCGTCGATGTCGTAGCGTCGGGTCATGGTCGGGCCAGGCCGGGAGGTGGCGCCAATCTCGCCCTCGCCGGTGGCCCGGACCATCGCCAGGGGCCTGCCGGGGCGCGTGCAGTGACCAATGGCGGGCGTGATGGGACCAATGGAGCGGCTACCCTCGGTCCCTTCAGGCAGGCTGGAGAGCCACTACACCATGGAAGTTGCAATGGCCCCAGGCCGTCCTACGCGCTGGCGCACGTCCACCCGCCTGCTGCTGTGGGCCGCGATCCTCTCGGCCTCGGCAGTGACCAATGCGCTGGTCGAGGTGATGGACGCTGCGCGCCGGGGGGCCGATCTGGGGCTGTGGGAGCCCATGATCTGGGAATTCAGCAGCCTCAGCATGGTCCTGTTGACCCTGCCGCTGCTGTGGTGGGGTTGCGAGCGCTGGCCGCTGCATGCCGATACCTGGACGCGGCGTTTGCCGATGTATCTGCTGGCCAGCGTCGGTTGGTCGCTGCTGCACGTGGTGGGCATGATGCTGGTGCGGCATCTGGCCTATGCGGCGCTGGGCTACCGTTACCAGGATGATGCCGGCTGGTTGGAGCGTCTTGCCTACGAATACCTGAAGGATGTGCGCACGTTCGCGCTGTTCGTGGCACTGGAGCACTTCGCCAGCTGGTTCGGCCGGCGCCGGCAGGGTGAGGCGAGCCTGCTGGCCGAGCCCGATGTGGGCCCGCCGGTGGAGCCGGTCGAGCGTCCGCAGCATTTCCTGGTGCGCAAGCTGGGCAAGGAGTTCCTGGTCGCCACCGGGGATGTGGAATACGCCCAGGCCGCAGGCAATTACGTGAACCTGCGTGTGCGCGGGCATGACTACCCGCTGCGGATCACCATGGCGGTGCTGGAGCAGCGGCTGGACCCGGCGCTGTTCCTGCGGCCGCACCGCAGCTGGCTGATCAACCGCGACCAGCTGCGCTCCATCGAGCCGCTGGACGGGGGCGAAGCCCTGCTTCACATGGCAGATGGCGTCAAAGTGCCGTGCAGTAGGCGACAGCTGCCCCTGCTGCGCCAGGCCCTGGCGGGGGGCTGAGCGGGCGGACCGGTCGGCCCGCCCGCGCAGGGATTACTTCTTGTCCTTCTTGATCATCGCGTCGATGCGCGCGGCGCGGGCTTCCGAGCCCGGGTGCGAGGACATCAGGCCACCGTCGCTGGACAGCTTGCGGAACATGCTGGCCAGGGCGGCCGGGTCGTAGCTGTGGCGCTTCATGAACTGGTAGCCGTACTCATCGGCCGCGCTCTCTTCCTTCTGCGAGAACTGCGCGTTGATGAAGCCTTCGGCCAGCTCGCCGAGCTGGCCCTGGCTGAGCTGGGTCAGGTTGCCGTTGCCCGAGGCCGCCAGGCCTTCACGGCCAGCCGAGGCGAGCAGGGCGGTACGCATCTTGGTCTTGCTGTGGCCGAGCTTCACGTGGCCGATTTCGTGGCCGATCACGCCACGCACTTCGTCGTCGCTGGCCATGTCCATCAGGCCGGTGTAGACCCGGACGCAGCCGTTGGCCATGGCCCAGGCGTTGACGTCGGCGGTGCGGTAGACCTTGAAGTTCAGGTTCAGGCCGTCCTCGTTGGACAGGCCCTGGGTGATCTTGGCCAGGCGCTGGGCGTAGGGATCGTTGCCGGTGACCACCTGGTTGTCCTTGTCCATGTAGGCACAGGCCTGGTCGGCGGCGGCCGAGACTTCCGCGTCGGACAGGGTCAGCGCCTTGCCGGCCTTCAGGCCGGTGCTGGTCAGGCCCTTCAGGTCGATGGCCGAGGCGTTGGCGGCCAGCAGGCAGGCGGCCAGGCACAGGGTGGAACGCATGATCGTCATTGAATTGGTGCTCCTTGGGTTGGGAATGACCGCGTGGCCCCTGTTCCCGCGGCGGTCGGGAAGTCTACCGGCATCGTGCCGGCCCGTGTCCAGCGGTCGGCCCGGCCGCGCCGGCGTGCCTCGCCGGGGCAGGGCGGCTGCGGTATCATTGGCAGTCATCTTTTGATTGCATAACCGCCGACATGATCGAATTGAATCCTGTCCGCCAGCGCATCACCGATCTGACCGATCGCGTGCTGTCGCTCCGGGGGTATCTTTGACTACGACGCCAAGAAAGAGCGTCTTGAAGAAGTAACGCGGGAGCTGGAAAGCCCCGACGTCTGGAACAACGCCGAGTACGCGCAGAACCTGGGGCGCGAGCGCTCGAGCCTGGAGAAGACCGTGGGCGGCATCGCGTCGGTGCTCGACGGCCTGACCGATGCGACCGAGCTGCTGGAGCTGGCCGAGTCCGAGCAGGACGAAGAGACCGCGCTGGCGGTGGTCGCCGACCTGGACAAGCACCAGGCGCACGTGGAGAAGCTGGAGTTCCAGCGGATGTTCTCCGGCGAAATGGACAACGCCGCCGCATTCGTCGACATCCAGGCCGGTGCCGGTGGCACCGAAGCCCAGGACTGGGCCGAAATCCTGCTGCGCATGTACCTGCGCTGGTGCGAATCGCGCGGTTGGAAGACCGAGCTGATGGAAGTGTCCGGTGGCGATGTCGCCGGCATCAAGTCGGCCACGCTGCGCGTGGAAGGCGATTACGCCTATGGCTGGCTGAAGACCGAGACCGGCGTGCACCGCCTGGTGCGCAAGTCGCCGTTCGACTCGGACAACCGCCGCCACACCAGCTTCACCTCGGTGTTCGTGTCGCCGGAAATCGATGACAACATCGATATCACCATCAACCCGGCCGACCTGCGCACCGACGTGTACCGTTCCTCCGGTGCCGGTGGCCAGCACGTGAACAAGACCGAGTCGGCGGTGCGTATCACCCACATCCCGACCAACATCGTTGTGGCCTGCCAGACCGGCCGCAGCCAGCACCAGAACCGCGACAACGCGATGAAGATGCTGGCCGCCAAGCTGTACGAGCTGGAGATCCAGAAGCGCAACGCCGAAAAGGATGCGGTGGAAGCCACCAAGTCCGACATCGGCTGGGGCAGCCAGATCCGCAACTACGTGCTCGACCAGAGCCGCATCAAGGACCTGCGCACCGGCATCGAACGTTCGGACACGCAGAAGGTGCTCGACGGTGACCTGGACGAGTTCGTCGAGGCCAGCCTGAAGGCGGGCCTGGCCGTGGGCTCCAAGCGCCTCGATGCCTGATCGGCGCGCCTGCGCGGATATCATCACCCTCGTGCGCAACGCCGAGGGTGGCTGATCCGGCTTTCTGTAGAGCCGAGCCATGCTTGGCTGGCTTTTGCGGGTAGCAGATCCGTCGAGCGTGGCTCGACGCTACAACACGTGCGGCGGTAGCGATGATGCGCAGTGAAGGTGAACGCAAGGAACTGGGCGGCTTCCTCAAGGCCTGCCGCGCCCGTGTCGACCCCGCCACGCTCGGCCTTCCGGCCGGGCGCCGGCGTACCCCGGGGCTGAAGCGCGAGGAAGTCGCGCTGGCCATCGGCGTCAGCGTCAGCTGGTACACCTGGATCGAGCAGGGCCGTGAAGTGCGCGCCTCGCCGGAAGTGCTCGAGCGCCTGGCCAAGGTGCTGAGGCTGAGCGATGACGAGCGCGCCTATGCCTTTGCGCTGTCCGGTTACGGCGTGCCGCTGGAATCGCCGGACGAGAGCGTGACCGACGGCCTGCGCCAGCTGGTGGAAGCGATGCAGCCGATCCCGGCCTACGTGCGCAACACCCGTTTTGACATCCTGGCCTGGAACCCGGCCATCGCCGAGTTGTTCGTGGACTACAGCCAGCTGGCGCCGCACGAGCGCAACACGCTGCGGCTGATGTTCCTGTACCCGCCGTACCGCACCCTGATCCTCAACTGGGAAGAAATGACCCGCGGGCTGCTGGCCGGTTTCCGTGCAGCGATGGCGCAGGCGCCGGACAAGGCGCCGTTCCTGGCGCTGGCCGAGGACATCGCCGCGCACAGCGAGGAATTCCGCCAGTGGTGGCCGGAGCACGACGTGCGTCGCTTCGACGAGGGAGCGAAGAAGCTGAACCACCCCACGCGCGGGGTGCTGGACCTGCAGTACGTGGCGCTGGTGCCGGAGAGCCGGCACGACCTGTCACTGGTGACCTACCTGCCGCGGAAGTAGGGGGTTTGTCCGGCAGGGCTTGCAGCCCTGCACCTGCCCAATGCAACGGCAACGTCAAAAGCTGGGAATTCGTGGCATGGCGGGGCGGTGTGGGTTGGCAGGACCGTTGGCGCCATGGATGGCGCCATCGAGCCCCCAGGGACGGGTTTACGGCGTGTCCTGCCAACCCACACCGCCCCGCCTCAGACAGATTTCGCGCGGCTGTTGGTAGGTGTCGACCTTGGTCGACACATCTGTCAGATATCGAAATTCATCTGAAGTGGGATCCATTCCAACAGATCGCGGGAAACTGTCGAAGGTGGGGCGGGTCCGGTGGCAGGGGTGTGAGCGGCATGGATGCCGCGACCAAGCCCCCATGGACGGGTTTACGGCGTCCCCTGCCACCGGACCCATCCCCCGTCCCACAGGAAACCAGCTTCTGCGGTTGACGTTGACGTTGCTCTGGCTTCGGCGGGTGCAGGGCGCAGCCCTGCCGGGAACCCAACCCCATTCAGGCAGGTAAGTGCAGGTCACAGGATAAGCAGACGCCTTGTTGCTGCCATCGAACAGGTCCACATTCCTGTGCAGGAGACGGGCAACCGCCCGTTGTCGAGACACCAGGAGACCTGCATGTCCGCTGCGCCCAGCACCGCCATTTCCCGCGATCCGGCCACCGGCCAGCAGATCGCCAGCCATCCCTTCGCCTCCGACGCCGAACTGGAAACGCTGCTCGCTCGCGGCCAGGCCGGGTTTGCCGCCTGGAGCGGCCGGAGCCTTGAGCAGAGGGCAGGCGTGCTGCGCGCGATGGCGGCCGTGCTGCGTCGTGACCGCGAGAAACTGGCCGCGCTGGCCACCGCCGAAATGGGCAAGGTCCAGGCCGAAGCGCTGGCCGAGATCGAGAAGTGCGCCGTGCTGTGCGACTGGTACGCCGACCACGGCGCGGCATTCCTGCGCGACGAGCCGACCCAGGTGCCCGACGACAAGGCCTACGTGTCCTACCTGCCGCTGGGCGTGGTGCTGGGCATCATGCCGTGGAATTTCCCGTACTGGCAGGTGATGCGCGCGGCGGTGCCGATCCTGATGGGCGGCAACGGCTTCCTGCTCAAGCCGGCCGAGAACATCGTCGGCACCGCGCAGCTGCTCGATGCCGCCTGGCGTGATGCCGGGCTGCCGGAGGGCACCTTCATCGCCGCCAACATCAGCCGCGAGGGCACCAGCCGCGCGATCGCCGATGACCGCATCGCGGCGGTGACCCTGACCGGCAGTGTGGCCGCCGGCCGCAGCATTGCCGCGCAGGCCGGGCAGGCGCTGAAGAAGGTGGTGCTGGAGCTGGGTGGCTCGGATCCGTTCATCGTGCTGGCCGATGCCGACCTGGATGCCGCGGTCGATGCGGCCGTGGCTTCGCGCTTCCAGAACACCGGGCAGGTCTGCATTGCCGGCAAGCGCATCATCGTCGAAGACGCGGTCTACGACCGGTTCGTGGCGCAGTTCTGCCAGAAGGTGCAGGCGCTGACCATCGGCGACGGCCGCGACCCGGATAACCGCATCGGTCCGATGGCACGCCAGGACCTGCTCGAACAGCTCGATGCGCAGGTGCGCGCCTCGGTGGACGCCGGTGCGCAGCTGCTGGTCGGCGGTCATCAGCTGGACCGGCCGGGCGCGTTCTATGCGCCCACCGTGCTGGCCGGGGTGGAGCCGGGCATGCAGGCCTTCGACACGGAAACCTTCGGTCCGGTGGCCTCGATCACCCGCGCCCGCGACGCCGACCACGCGGTGGAACTGGCCAACCAGAGCGAGTTCGGCCTCAGTGGCAACCTGTGGAGCGGCGATCGGGCCCGCGCTATGCAGCTGGCGCGTCGGCTGCAGACCGGCGGCGTGTTCGTCAACGGCTTCTCCGCCTCCGACCCGCGCGTGCCGATCGGCGGGGTGAAGAAGAGCGGTTTCGGTCGCGAACTGTCGCACTTCGGCACCCGCGAATTCGTCAACGCGCAGACGGTGTGGTTCGACAAGCGTTGACGCGCGCCTTTCATCCTTCCTGCAACGATCCACCATCAGTCCAGCGAAAAAAGGACGGCATTCCCATGTCCAAGGGTTCAGACCTGCTCGTCGCCGCGCTTGAGAACGAAGGCGTCGAGCGTATTTTCGGCATCCCCGGCGAGGAGAACCTCGACGTGGTCGAGTCCCTGCGCCATTCCAGCATCGAGCTGGTCATCACCCGCCACGAGCAGGCGGCGGTGTTCATGGCCGCCACCTATGGCCGGCTGACCGGCAAGCCCGGCGTATGCCTGGCCACGCTCGGTCCGGGCGCGCTCAACTTCACCACCGGCGCGGCCTACGCGCTGCTCGGTGCATGGCCGGTGATCATGATCACCGGGCAGAAAGGCATCGTCGCCAGCAAGCAGGCGCGCTTCCAGATCGTGGACATCGTCAGCACGATGAAGCCGCTGACCAAGCAGGCACGGCAGATCGTCTCGGCGCGCACCATCCCCACCATCGTGCGCGAGGCCTTCCGCGTCGCCCAGGAAGAGCGCCCCGGCCCGGTGCTGCTGGAGCTGCCCGAAGACATCGCCGCCGATGAGGTGGAGGGTGTGGCACTGATTCCGCCGCATGCGGTGGATCGGCCGATTGCCAGCCCGGAGGCGCTGGATCGCGCGGCGCAGATCATCCGCACTGCCAAGCGGCCGCTGCTGATGATCGCCTCGGCCGCCTCGCGGCCGCAGTCCAGCGAGGCGCTGTCGGCGTTCGTATTGCGCGCCGGCATTCCGTTCTTCACCACACAGATGGGCAAGGGCGCGGTGGCGGGTGGGTCGGGTCTGTACATGGGCACCGCCGCGCTGACCGAGCGCGATTACGTGCACATGGCCATCGACCAGGCAGACGTGATCGTGACCATCGGCCATGAGGTGACCGAGAAGCCGCCGTTCGTGATGCGCCCCGGTGGCCCGACGGTGATCCATATCGGCTATTCGCAGGCGGCGGTGGAGCAGGTGTACTTCCCGCAGGTGGAGGTGATCGGCGATATCGGCCGTTCGCTGACCCAGCTGGCCGATCGCATCGAAGGGGCGGTGCCGAACGCCGATGCGCTGCTGCCGCTGCGCACGACGATCCTGGAGCACCTGGCCGACCGTGCCGAGGAGGCCGGTTTCACCCCGCAGCGGCTGGTGCACGACGTGCGCCAGGTGATGCCGCCGGACGGCATCGTGGCGCTGGACAACGGCATGTACAAGATCTGGTTTGCGCGCAACTACCGCACCCAGGTGGCCAACACGCTGCTGCTGGACAATGCGCTGGCGACGATGGGCGCGGGCCTGCCGTCGGCGATCATGGCCTCGATCCTGTACCCGCAGCGTCGGGTGCTGGCGGTGTGCGGCGACGGCGGTTTCATGATGAACAGCCAGGAGCTGGAAACCGCGCGCCGGCTCGGCCTGAACCTGGTGGTGCTGATCCTCAACGACGGCGCCTATGGGATGATCCGCTGGAAGCAGGCGGTGGACGGCTTCACCGATTACGGCATGACCTTCAGCAATCCCGATTTCGTGAAGTATGCGCAGGCCTATGGCTGCAAGGGGCATGAGGTGACCGCCATCGAGCAGTTCATCCCGACGCTGGAGGCGGCGTTCAACGAGGGTGGGGTGCACCTGGTGTCGGTGCCGATCGACTATTCGGAGAACCAGCGGGTGCTGGTGGACGAACTGCGGCAGGCCTTCCCCGGAAACGGATGATACCGACCCCGCGCGGCCTGGTAGGTGTCGACCTTGGTCGACAGGCAGAGCGCCAGCCAAGGTTGGCGCCTACCGGGCGGCGGGCCCGGCCCGGGGCCGGGGCAGGGCGGTTTTGGTATGCTGGGCAACCGGCTGTGCCGGGCGCAGCATCCCCCCTCACTATACGATTCCCGCAGATCCATGAGCGAAGCTACCGATACCCCCCCCGTCGACGAAAACAAGTTGATCGCCGAGCGCCGTGAGAAACTCAAAGCGCTGCGTGGGCAGGGCATCGCGTACCCGAACGACTTCCGTCGCCAGGACTTCGCCGGTCGCCTGCAGGAAGAATTCGCCGATGCCGAACAGTGGACCGCCGAGGCGCTGGAAGGCAACGGTCGCCAGGTGAAGATGGCCGGCCGCCTGATGGCCAAGCGCATCATGGGCAAGGCCAGCTTCGCGCAGATCCAGGACGAGTCCGGCCGCATCCAGCTGTTCCTGCAGGGTGCGGTGCTGGGCGATGCCTACACCGCCTTCAAGGGCTGGGACGTGGGCGACATCATCGCCGTCGAAGGTGGCCTGACCCGCACCAAGACCGGCGAGCTGTCGGTGAAGGCCGAGTCGATCCGCCTGCTGACCAAGTCGCTGCGTCCGCTGCCGGACAAGTGGCACGGCCTGGCCGACGTCGAGCAGCGTTACCGCCAGCGTTACGTCGACCTGATCGTGACCCCGGAATCGCGCGCGGTCTTCATCAAGCGCTCCAAGATCATCCGCGCCATGCGCGCGTGGCTGGACAACCGCGACTTCCTGGAAGTCGAAACGCCGATGATGCATTACATCCCCGGCGGCGCGGCGGCCAAGCCGTTCACCACCCACCACAACGCGCTGGACCTGGACCTGTACCTGCGCGTGGCGCCGGAGCTGTACCTCAAGCGCCTGACCGTGGGTGGCCTGGAGCGGGTGTACGAGATCAACCGCAACTTCCGCAATGAAGGTGTCAGCACCCGCCACAACCCGGAATTCACCATGATGGAGCTGTACGAGGCCTATGCCACGTACAACGAGATCATGGACCTGACCGAGGGCGTCATCCGCGATGTGGCGCAGACCGTCAACGGTGGTACCGAAGTGGAATGGGACGGTGCGAAGATCGACCTGGGCCCGGCGTTCCGTCGCTGGCGCATGGACGAGGCGGTACGCCACCACAATCCGGAAATTTCCGCCGCCGACTGCACCGACCGCGAGGCGCTGCTGCGCCATTGCGAGCGCTTGAAGATCCGCGTCAAGCCGTCCTACGGCTGGGGCAAGCTGCTGCTGGAGATCTTCGAAGCCACCGTCGAGCACACCCTGATCCAGCCGACCTTCATCACCGATCACCCGGTCGAGGTCTCGCCGCTGGCCCGCGCCAACGACAATGACCCGGGTTATACCGACCGCTTCGAGCTGTTCGTCAACGGCAAGGAGCTGGCCAATGGCTTCTCCGAGCTGAACGACCCGGAAGACCAGGCCCAGCGTTTCCAGGCCCAGGTGGCCGCGAAGGAAGGCGGTGACGACGAGGCGATGCACTACGATGCCGACTACATCCGTGCGCTGGAGTACGGCATGGCCCCGACCGGCGGCCTGGGCATCGGCGTGGACCGCCTGGTGATGCTGCTGACCGGGAGCAGTTCGATCCGCGACGTACTGCTGTTCCCGTACATGCGTCCGGAGCAGTAAGACGTCTTTCTGACGCCCGTTTGTGCGCGCCGTCGCGAAATGAGACGGCGCGATTGACGCCTATCGCACTAGGCGTATCGTTATTGCACTCCCTTGACGTCCTGTATGGCTTGATCGGCGTCGGGGGAGGGCACGGTGCGGAGAGCCCGCTTCACGCCGTGATGACGATCATGAACCGGGACGCATGACACGGGAGTCAGGCCGATGCAGGGTGCGAGCGTTCGCAGCGGCAGAATATCCTCGCCTGCTGATGATCCAGCATGGTCGAAAAACCAGGCAGAATATGCGTTGAACATCGTCATTGTTGACTACCAGACGTCCGCCAGGACGATGCTGCGCCATGTCATCGAAGACATCGCGCCCGAACTGAGCGTGTACGACTTCGGCGATCCGCTGACTGCATTGGCCTGGTGCGAAGCGCACCCGGTCGATCTGCTGCTGCTCGACTACCGCATGCCGGAAATGGACGGGCTGGAATTCGCCCGCCGCTTCCGGCGTCTGCCCAAGCACCGCGACATTCCGGTGATCCTGATTACCGTGGTGGGCGACGAGCCGATCCGGCAGGCGGCGCTGGAAGCGGGTGTCATCGATTTCCTGGTCAAGCCGATCCGTCCGCGCGAACTGCGCGCGCGCTGCTACAACCTGTTGCAGCTGCGCCAGCAGACCGAGAACGTGAAGCAGCGCGCCTTGTCGCTGGAACAGCGGTTGCTGGCGAGCATGCACGAGGTCGAGGAGCGCGAGCGCGAGACCCTCTCGCGGCTGGCGCGGGCGATCGAGTTCCGTGATGCCGGCACCAGTGCCTACCTGGAGCGCATGGCGCGCGTGGCCGGCCTGATCGCCGAACAGCTGGGTCTGCCCGAAGACGATGTGCGCCTGATCGAGATGGCCGCGCCGCTGCATGACATGGGCAAGATCGCCATTCCCGATGCGGTGCTGCTCAAGCAGGGCAAGCTCAACGACGAAGAACTGGCGATCATGCGCCGGCATCCGCGTATTGGCCACGAGCTGCTCAGCGGCAGCCAGAACCGCTTCATCCAGGTCGGCGCGTTGATCGCGCTGCGCCACCATGAACGCTACGACGGCAGCGGCTATCCCGATGGCCTGGTGGGTGATGCCATTCCGCTGGAGGCGCGCATCGTCGCCGTGGCCGATGTGTTTGACGCACTGATATCGCCACGCCCGTACAAGGAAGCGTGGACCATGGAAGCCACGCTGGCCTATCTGTATGCACAGCGCGGGCGCCTGTTCGACCCACGCTGCGTGGACGCACTGCTGCGCGGCCGCGAACAGCTCGAGCACATCTGTGCCGAGCACTCGATGGCATCGGCGCGGCCGGGGCTGGGCGCGTGAAACGCGCGTGGTCGCGGCTGCGACTGCGCCTGTCCCAGCGGCAGGACAGCGAGCATGGGCAACAGATCGTCCGCATCGTCCTGATCAGCCTGATCCTGGCCTACGTGCTGCTGCCGGCGCCGCGCCACGATCTGCCGCACGCGCAGTACGTGGGCGTGCTGGCCATCGTGCTGACCGGCCTGAGCCTGTCAGTGCTGCTGTTTGGCTGGCTGCTGTGGCGCCCCGGCCGTTCCGACCCGCGCCGCGTGCTGGGCATGCTGGCCGACTATGGCCTGATCGCCGCCGGCATGGTGCAGATGGGCGAGCCGCTGGCCTGGGTCTACATCGTGGTGATGTGGGTGACCGTCGGCAACGGCATGCGCTTTGGCAACCACTACCTGTATGTGGCGGTGGCCATGGCGATGGTCAGCTTCGGTTCCACTGTGCTGCTCACGCCCTACTGGGAGCGCAATTTCCGCCTGGCCATCGGCCTCTGGCTGGGGCTTGCGGCGGTGCCGTTGTATTTCTCGACGCTGCTGCGGCAGCTGACCGAAGCGATGGCCGAAGCGCGCCGCGCCAGCGAGGCCAAGAGCCGCTTCCTGGCCAACATGAGCCATGAATTCCGCACGCCGCTCAATGGCCTCAACGGCATGACCGAAGTGCTGGCCACCACGCGGCTGGATGACGAGCAGCGCGAATGCCTGAACACCATCCAGGCGTCGTCGCGCAGCCTGCTGGCCCTGGTCGAGGAGGTGCTGGACATCTCGGCGATCGAGGCCGGCAAGCTGCGGGTGGTGGCCGAGGACTTCGCGCTGACCGACGTCATCCAGGCCATCGGCCTGATCCTGCTGCCACAGGCCAAGGCCAAGCGCCTGGACTACCGGGTGAAGGTGGCCGACGGCGTCCCTCCGCGGCTGCGCGGCGATGTCGGGCACCTGCGCCAGATCCTGCTGAACCTGGCCGGCAATGCGGTCAAGTTCACCGATCACGGCCGCGTCGAGATCCGGGTGGGCGTGGTCCACGCCGACACCAGCGGCGCGGTGCGGCTACGTTTTGACATCCTCGATACCGGTATCGGCGTGCCCCCTGCGATGCGGCCGCGGCTGTTCGATGCGTTCGAGCAGGCCGATGTGAGCATGGCGCGCCGCCATGAAGGGACCGGCCTGGGCACGACCATCGCCAAGGGCCTGGTCGAAGCCATGGAGGGTGAGATCGGCTATCTGGACAACCCGCCGCGCGGCAGCCACTTCTGGGTTGAACTGCCGTTCGCGCCACCGCAGCCGATGGTGCCGGGCGCGGTACCGACCCTGGCCGCGGGCGACGAGACCGGCCAGAGTGGCAATGTGATCGCCTTTGCCGATCCGTTCCTGCGCCATCGCGCGCGGGTGCGCAGCATGCAGATCCTGGTGGCCGACGACCACGAGGCCAACCGCATGGTGCTGCAGCGGCTGCTGCAGAAGGCTGGACACCGCGTGCTGTGCGTGGATGGCGGTGAAGCGGTGCTCGACGCGCTGGCTGACAGCGAGTTCGATGCGGTGATCGTGGACCTGCACATGCCGGGCATGAGCGGACTGGACATGCTCAAGGAGCTGCGGGTGATGCAGGCCGGCGGCGGTCCGCGCACGCCGGTGCTGGTGCTCAGCGCCGATGTCACGCCCGAGGCGATCCAGCGCTGCACCCAGGCTGGGGCGCACGCGTTCCTGGCCAAGCCGGTGGTGGCCGTGCGCCTGCTCGACACCCTGGCCGAGATCGCCAGCAACGCGCAGTTGAAGACCATGGCTGCGCCCGTGGTGCGCTCATCCACCGCGTTGCCGGAGGGGGTGCTCGACAGCAGCGTGCTCGATGAGCTGGCCTCGCTGGGCATGGGCGAGGGATTCGAGCGCGAGTTCATCCGCCAGTGCCTGGAAGATGCGGCCACCTGCATGGGCAAGGCCGAGCAGTCCGGTGAGGGTGCGCAGTGGGAGGTCTTCCGCGAGCAGGCCCACGCGATCAAGGGCGTGGCCAGCAACCTGGGCCTGATGCGCGCGGCCAACCGGGCCGGTGAGCTGATGCGCATGGCCGATTGGCAGTTGAAGGCGGAATGGCGCACGCGCCTGTCGATCCTGCAGGAAGCGATCAAGGAAGGCCGCCGCGCGCTGGATGCGCGGGCCGAACGCCGGCTGCGCAGTGCTGCCGATGACGGTGAGGCGCGGTGAACGTTGGCTATTGCCGACGCTGCATATCCCCGCCAGCGCAATGATAAGGATATGCCAATCTACGCGATCGCTGGCTGTCGCAAAGAGGTTGCGTGCAGCTTTTTGTTTCTGGATGGTGAATGCATGGATACGCCAAGATTTCTTTACAAGTACATGCCTTTGAGGGAAGAGTTCTTCAGTAATACGATGATTCGTGCCACGCCTGCGCGCGGTCTCAATGATCCTTTTGAGATGCAGTTCAATAGGGTGCAGGTGCGGGATGCGGTCCAGGCGCTTGCCAAATACTTCAATGCTGGCGGCAATTCCTGCGGCGAGATCGACGACGAGTATGTTCGGGGTCAGATGGAGGCGCTCGAGGGTGAGTTCGATAATCTAGGGGTTATCTCCTTTACCGAGGATTTCGACAATCCCTTGATGTGGGCACACTACGCGGATGAGCACCGGGGGATGGTTGTTGAGTTCGATATGAGCAAGCCGCTCTTTGCTGGATCATGTGTTCAGGGTGAAGCTGGAGCGCGCATGAGTCGGTTTGGAGATCGATTTCCCTCCAGTGCTTTCGAGTTTCCAGAGAAGGTGAGATACAGGAGGGAGATGCCGGCATTTGACAGGTCTGAATACGCCGATCCCGATTCTTCCAATGAGTTTCATTGGAGGAAGTTCAGTCGGGCGATACTCTTCACGAAAGCAATTGACTGGATGTACGAGAAGGAGTGGCGCTCGGTTGTCGAGCTCTGTGAAGCCGATTCCATTGCGTCCGATGATTGCATTCATATCCGCGGTGTATGCGATGGGCTCGATGATGTCGAGCTCACCGAGCCGGACGTCGGGCGCATCAATGTCTGCTTTCCGATTGGATTTGAGATGCAGGACGATGTCGGTGACTTCGGTGTCAGGAAGGAAGTTCATCACCTTTCCGCGAATTCCGATGGTCCGGTGATCCACTTGTTCAGGGTGGATCCGGCGGCCATAAGCGCGATCTATTTTGGTCGACGCGCGGATGAGCGGGAATGCCTGAAGGTACTGAAGGGGAATCGTCACCTCGATCATGTGGAGCGGATATTCAAGATGCGCGTCAGCAACAGTGAATATCGGTTGACGCCCGAACCCCATTCGAAGTTTTGGAGATGACGACCCTGCCGCGGCGAGCCGGAGTAGCAACTTCTATCGGTTCAACCGCGCACCGCGACGAGGTGTTGTGCTGATTGGTCATTAAAAAAAGCCCGGTGGCCAACCGGGCTTGAACCCTTCTGGGGGAGGGTGAATCAGGCCGCGTCGAGGCTGGCGCGACGGGTCTGGGCCTTGATCAGGCGATCCATGGTGCGCAGCGAACGGTCGCCAAGAACCAGGGCGGAGTCGACCCAGACCTTGGTGATTTCCAGCAGTTCGTCGTAGCTGACCGGCTGGGCGATGGCGCGCGCGGCGTTCATTGCCAGGTACGACTGCGGGATGCGCTGCTGCTGGCGGATCAGGTCTTCCACCGCCGCACGTCCTTCTCCCTTCTTCACCAGTACGTCCACCACGCCCATCGCGTACATCTCCTCGGCGCTGTAGACGCGTCCGTCCAGGATGATCTTCTCGGCCAGGTGCGGGGAGACACGGCGGCACAGGAAGGAATAGGCGCCCATGCCCGGGAACAGCCCGAACAGCACTTCGGGCAGGCCCAGGCCGCTGCCTTCTTCGGCGACGATGGTGTGGCAGGCCAGGGCCATTTCCAGGCCGCCGCCCAGTGCGTCACCCTGGATCAGGGCAATCGAGCGGATGTCGCCGCCGAAGCCGGTGTGCAGGTGGTGTACGCCCTCCACGCAGCGTTGGGCATAGCTGAGCAGAAGATCGCGGTTGCCTTCACGGATCAGGCGGGTGAACAGGTCCAGGTCGCCGCCCAGGTTGTAGGCGGCGGCGTCGGAGGCCAGCACGAAGTGGCGCAGCTTGCCGCTGTTGCGTTCAGCCGGGCCACGGGTGATGGCGGCCATGTAGCTCCACATTTCATCCAGCATGTCCTTGCGGCAGCAGGGGCGGATGCCGGTGGCCGCGTCGGCGTGCATGAACAGCCAGTGGGCCGCGCCATCGGCGCTGTCTTCGGTACGGATGGTGGCAAAGGGGGAGCCGCTGGTGGGCAGCTTTTCGATGGTACTCATGGAAGATTCCTCGGCATGCGGCCCGCAGAATGAGGTGGGTGGCCGGCGGGCCGAACGGTCCACACACGCGGCGATGCTACACCGCCCCCGGGGCGGCGCATGCGAAAGGGCCCGGGACGTTTCCGTCCCGGGCCCATGCTCATCCAGACAGCCCCAAACCCTTACTGGGCGGGCGTATCTCGCAGTTCGCGGCGAAGAATCTTGCCGACGTTGGTCTTCGGCAGCTCCTTTCGGAATTCAACGATTTTGGGGTGCTTGTAGCCGGTCAGGTTGGCCCTGGCGTGTTCCTTGACCATTTCGGCGGTCAGGTTGGGGTCCTTCTTCACGATGACCACCTTGACCACTTCACCGGACTTCTCATCCGGCACGCCCACGGCAGCCACTTCCAGCACGCCCGGCATCATCGCGATGACGTCTTCGACTTCGTTCGGGTACACGTTGAAGCCGGACACCAGGATCATGTCCTTCTTGCGGTCGACGATGTAGCAGAAGCCGTGCTCGTCCATCCTTGCCATGTCGCCGGTGTGCAGCCAGCCGTCGGCGTCGATGGCCTTTGCGGTCTCGTCCGGCCGCTGCCAGTAGCCCTTCATGACCTGCGGGCCCTTGATGCACAGCTCGCCCACCTCACCCAACGGCAGGATGGCGCTGTTGTCGTCCTTGATGCAGGCATCGGTGGACGGAATCGGCAGGCCGATCGAGCCGTTGTACTCGGTCAGGGTGAGCGGGTTGATGCAGGCGGCGGGCGAGGTTTCGGTCAGGCCGTAGGCCTCGACCAGGGTCACGCCGGTCACCTTCTTCCAGCGCTCGGCGACGGCGCGCTGTACGGCCATGCCGCCGCCCAGGGTGACCTTCAGCGAGGAGAAGTCGACCGTATCGAAGCCGGGGGTATTGAGCAGGCCGTTGAACAGCGTGTTGACGCCGGTGATGGCCGTGAAGCGTACCGACTTGAGCTCCTTGACGAAGCCCTTCATGTCGCGTGGGTTGGTGATCAGGTGGTTGCAGCCACCAAACTTCATGAAGACCAGGCCGTTGGCCGTCAGCGCGAAGATGTGGTACAGCGGCAGGGCGGTGATGATCCACTCCTTGCCCATCTCGATGCCCGATGCACTGATCCAGGCCGAGGCCTGCTGCATGTTGGCGATCAGGTTGCGGTTGGTCAGCATCGCGCCCTTGGCCACGCCGGTGGTGCCACCGGTGTACTGCAGGAAGGCGATGTCGTCATGGTCGATCTCGACCTTGGGCAGGCTGTGGCGGCTGCCCAGCTTGAGCGCCTGCTTGAAGCGCACCGCACCCTTGAGATGGTAGTTGGGGACCATCTTCTTGACGTACTTCAGCACGAAGTTGACGATCACGCCCTTGCCGCCGAGCAGGTCGCCCAGGCCGGTGGTGACCACGTGCTTGACCGGCGTATCGGCGATGACCTGCTCGACGGTGTCGCCGAAGTTGTCCACCACCACCAGCGCGGCCACGCCGGCGTCGACCAGCTGATGCTTGAGCTCGCGCGCGGTGTACAGCGGGTTGACGTTGACCACGGTCAGGCCGGCGCGCAGCACGCCGAAGGTGGCGATGGGGTACTGCAGGCAGTTGGGCATCATCAGGGCGACGCGGTCGCCCTTCTTGAGCTTGAGCTCACCCAGCAGGTAGGCCGCGAACTGCTCGACCAGCGCGTCGGTCTCGCCGTAGGTCAGCACCTTGCCGAAGCTGGAGTAGGCGGGGCGGTCGCGGAACTTGGCCACGGAAGCGTCGAAGACCGAAGCGACCGAATGGAATTCGTTGACGTCGATTTCGGCGGGAACGCCTTTCGGATAGCTCTGCAGCCAGGGACGATCCAGACTCATATTCCCCCTCCAGGAATCATGATGTATTAGGTTGCGGCCCTGAGCGTAGCGACAATGGCCGTTCATTGCAGCATACCCCGCCGTAGGGAAAACGCGAAGAGGGGTTCGCGGCGGCGGCAAGGGTAGGTGCCGACCTTGGTCGGCACGGGATTGCGAGGGGCGCGGCGGAGGCGTGCCCACCAAGGTGGGCACCTGCCGGTTTGCGGCTCAGCCCTTGTTGCGCACCGGTGCGCCGTTGGCCTTGTAGTACGGCGCGGTGCTGCGGGCCAGCGGGGTGCGGCCGCGGATCACGTCGGCCAGCTTCTCGGCCATCATGATGGTCGGCGCGTTGAGGTTGCCGGTCACCACCTGCGGCATGATCGAGGCATCGACGATGCGCAGGCCTTCCAGGCCGTGCACGCGGCCCTGGCCATCGACCACTGCCATCGGGTCGTCGGCGTGGCCCATCTTGTTCGAGCACGACGGGTGGTAGGCGGTCTCGGCATGCTCGCGCACGAACGCATCGATCTGTGCATCGGTCTGCAGTGCGCTGCCCGGCGAGATCTCGCGGCCGCTGTACGGTGCCAGCGCCGGCTGCGCGAAGATCTCGCGGGTGATGCGGATCGCCGCACGGAACTCGCGCCAGTCCTGGTCGTGCGACATGTAGTTGAACAGGATGCTGGGATGTTCGCGCGGATCCTTGGAACGCACGTGGATGCGGCCACGGCTGGGCGAGCGCATCGAACCGACGTGCATCTGGAAGCTGTGCGCCTTGATCGGGTTGGAGCCGTTGTAATTGATCGCCACCGGCAGGAAGTGGTACTGCAGGTTCGGCCAGTCGAACTCGGCGTCGCTGCGGATGAAGCCGCCGGCCTCGAACTGGTTGCTGGCGCCGATGCCGGTGCCCAGGAACAGCCACTCGGCACCAATTGCGGGCTGGTTGTACAGCTTCAGCGCCGGCGCCAGCGACACCGGCTTCTTGCACTCGTACTGCAGGTACATCTCAAGGTGGTCCTGCAGGTTGGCGCCGACGCCGGGCAGGTGGTGCACCAGGTCGATGTCCAGGCTGCGCAGCAGGTCGGCCGGGCCGACGCCGGAGCGCTGCAGGATCTGCGGCGAGGCGATGGCGCCGCCGCACAGCAGCACTTCGCGGCGCGCGGTGGCGCGCTGCGGCTGGTCGTTGTGCAGCCACTGCACGCCCACCGCGCGCTTGCCCGAGAACAGGATGCGGTCGGTCAGCGCGTGGGTGACGATGGTCAGGTTCGGGCGCGGCTTGGCCAGGTCCAGGTAGCCACGGGCGGTGCTGGAACGACGGCCCTGCGGGGTGACCGTGCGGTCCATCGGGCCGAAGCCTTCCTGCTGGTAGCCGTTGAGGTCGTCGGTGCGCGGGTAGCCGGCCTGCACGCCGGCCTCGACCATCGCCGCGAACAGCTCGTTGTTGCCGGCCTTGGGCGTGGTCACGCGCAGCGGGCCGTCACCGCCGTGGTAGTCGTTGGGGCCGATGTCGCGGGTTTCGGCCTTGCGGAAGTACGGCAGGCAGTCCAGGTAGGTCCAGTCTTCCAGGCCCGGCATGCTGGCCCAGTTGTCGTAGTCCATCGCGTTGCCGCGGATGTAGCACATGCCGTTGATCAGCGACGAGCCGCCCAGGCCCTTGCCGCGGCCGCAATCCATGCGGCGGTTGTTCATGAAGGGCTCGGGATCGGTCTTGTACGCCCAGTTGTAGCGCTTGCCCTGCAACGGGAAGGCCAGTGCGGCCGGCATCTGGGTACGGAAGTCGAGCCGGTAGTCCGGGCCACCGGCTTCCAGCAGCAGCACGCTGACATCGGCATCTTCGGTGAGGCGGGTGGCCAGCACGTTGCCGGCCGAACCGGCGCCGATGATGATGTAGTCGTACTCGTTGTGGGTGCTCATGGGTGTCTCCTGCAGGCCGGGGGCGCGCTGCATGCAGGCGTCCCGGCGGAATGTCGGATCGGCACGATGGCCGCACGATGGGGCGCGCGCAGGGCGCGCCGGTCAGAACACGCTGGCGTAGTCGCCCAGCTCGACCTGCACCGACTTGATGCGGGTGTAGTGGCCGAGGGTGGAAAGGCCGTTCTCGCGGCCGACGCCGGATTCCTTGTAGCCGCCGACCGGCATTTCGGCCGGCGATTCACCCCAGGTGTTGATCCAGCAGATGCCGGCTTCCAGGCGGTGGATGATGCGGTGGGCGCGGCTGACATCCTTGCTGACCACACCGGCGGCCAGGCCGAAGGTGGTGTCGTTGGCACGACGCACCACTTCGTCTTCGTCGTCGTAGGCGAGGATGCTCATCACCGGCCCGAAGATCTCTTCCTTGACGATGGTCATGTCATCGCGGCAGTCGGAGAACACGGTCGGCAGCACGTAGGCGCCATTGGCCAGTGCGCCTTCGGTGGCACGGCCGCCGCCGGTCAGCAGGCGGGCGCCTTCGGCCTTGCCGCTTTCGATGTAGCGCAGCACGTTTTCCATGTGCGGGAAGCTGGTCAGCGGGCCGAAGTTGGTCTCGGCGGCCATCGGGTCACCGATGCGGATGCGCTTGACGCGCTCGACCACGGCGGCCTCGAAGGCAGCCAGCATGCTGCGCGGCACGAACACGCGGGTGCCGTTGGTGCAGACCTGGCCGGAGCTGAAGAAGTTGGCCATCACCGCGATGTCGGCGGCGCGGTCGAGGTCGGCGTCATCGCAGATCACCAGCGGCGACTTGCCGCCCAGCTCCATGGTCACTTCCTTCAGCGACGAGGACGCGGCGCTGGCCATCACCTTCTTGCCGGTGGCGACGCCGCCGGTGAAGGAGATCTTCTCGATCACCGGGTGCTCGGTCAGCCACTGGCCGATCTCGCGGCCCGGGCCCTGCACGACGTTGAACACGCCGGCCGGCACGCCGGCTTCGGTGTAGATCTCGGCCAGCTTGATCGCGGTCAGTGGGGTCACTTCCGACGGCTTGAACACCATCGCGTTGCCGGCGGCCAGGGCCGGGGCCGACTTCCACATGGCGATCTGGATCGGGTAGTTCCAGGCGCCGATGCCGGCGACCACGCCCAGCGGCTCGCGGCGGGTGTAGAAGAAGCTCGACTCGCGCAGCGGCAGCTGGATGCCTTCGATGGCGGTGGCCAGGCCGGCGTAGTACTCGACCACGTCGGCACCGGTGACGATGTCCACGGTGGTGGTTTCGGCCAGTGCCTTGCCGGTGTCCAGGGTTTCCAGGTGGGCCAGCTCGTCGTTGCGTTCACGCAGGATCTCGACGGCGCGGCGCAGGATGCGCGAACGCTCCATGGCGGTCATCGCCGCCCACACCTTCTGGCCTTCGGCCGCGCTCTGCACGGCGCGCTCGACGTCGGCCTGGCTGGCGACCTGGACCTCGGCGATCACTTCACCGGTGGCCGGGTTGACGGTCTTGAAGGTCTTGCCGCTGGTGGCATCGACGCGCTGGCCGTGGATGTAGAGCTGTTGGACGGGCAGGGTGGTCATGGGGCGTACTCCTTGGAAGGGGGCGGGTGCTGAAGCGCTTATAGCGCGCCAGCCTGCAACTGGAAGTCGATATAGCCGTATGCGATGCGCCGGGACTTCTCGGCGTTGAACTGGCCGCCGACCAGGCTGCCGCGCAGCCACAGGCCGTCGATCATCGCGGCCAGGCCGCGGGCGGCCAGGCGGGCCTGCGGGTGGGGCAGCAGGCGGTTGAACTGGTGGCACAGGTTGGAGAACAGGCGCTGGTCGTTGGCGCGCTGCAGCCGGGCCAGTTCCGGCTGGTGCATGCTGGCGGCCCAGAAGGTCAGCCAGACGCGCATCGCGGTGCCGTTGATCTGGCTGTCGTCGAAATTGCCATCGACGATCGCGCGCAGCTGCTCGCGCGGATCGTCGCCAACCTCGGCGCGGTAGCGGGCGACGGCGTCCTTCAGTTCACGCAGGATCTGCCGCATTGCAGCATTGAGCAGGCCGTCCTTGTCGCCGAAGTAGTGGGCGACGATGCCGCTGGACAGCCCGGCCTTCTTCGCGATGGTGGCGACGGTCGCATCGGCCATGCCGATCTCGTCGATGGTCTGGAAAGTGGCCCGGATCAGCTGCTCGCGCCGTACCGGTTCCACGCCTTTCTTCGGCATTGTCTCTCCACGGATTGCGACCCGAAGGATCGGGCTGCCGGCCATTATGCTTTTTATTGATTGAACGTTCAATCAATAAACCCTAGGATGCGCTCGCGCCCCACGCCATGGGCCCGGTTTACCGGTCCGGCCCCGCCCATGTGCTCCCTCGGACTTGATGAGACGACCCCATGTCTTCCCTGGCTCATCCCAAGCGTTCGCCCCTGCGCTTGAACCGTTTTGTCTTCTTCAGCTCCTCGGTGTCGATCGGCATCCTCGGGCTGCTCACCGTTCTCTATCCCGAAGGCAGCGAGCACTGGCTGCAATGGGCCCAGGCCGAGGTCTCGGCAGCGTTCGGCTGGTGGTACATGCTGCTGATCGTGCTGTGCCTGGGCTTCGTGCTGTGGCTGGCGTTTTCGCCGTATGGCCGCATCCGCCTGGGCCATAACGAGGAATCACCGGCCTTCGGTTACGTGGCCTGGGTGTCGATGCTGTTCTCGGCCGGCATCGGCATCGCGCTGCTGTACTACGGCGCCTACGAGCCGCTGGACCACTTCCTGCATCCGCCCGGGCAGCCCGGCGGCACCGTGGCCGCCGGCCGCGAGGCGATGGTGCTGACCTTCCTGCACTGGGGCCTGCACGGCTGGGCGTTGTACGCGCTGGTCGGCGTGGCGCTGGGCTACTTCGCCTATCGCCGCGACCTGCCGCTGGCGCTGCGCTCGGCGCTGTACCCGATCTTCGGTGAGCGCATCCATGGTCGCATCGGCGACATGGTCGATGGGTTCGGCATCCTGGCCACGCTGATCTCGATGGTGACCAACCTCGGCATCGGTGCGCTGGTGGTGCAGTCCGGCCTGGTCTACCTGTTCAACATCCCGGATACGCCGCAGGTGCTGGTGGCGATCGTGCTGGTGATGATGGCGGTGGCCACCATAGGCGTGGTGGCGGGTGTGGAGAAGGGCATCGCCTGGCTCTCCAATCTCAACGTGCGCCTGCTGTGCGGCCTGCTGCTGTTCGTGCTGGTCACCGGCCCGACCCTGCACCTGTTCGACGGCCTGATCCAGAACACCGGCGACTACCTGGGCGCGTTCGTGCGCAAGAGCTTCGACATGTACCTCAACGACCCCAAGGGTCGCGAGTGGATGGGCTCGTGGACGCTGTTCTACTGGGCGTGGTGGATTGCCTGGGCACCGTTCGTCGGCCTTTTCGTGGCGCGCATTTCGCGTGGCCGCACCATCCGCGAAGTGATCATGGGCGTGCTGCTGATCCCGCTCGGCTTCACCCTGGCGTGGCTGTCGATCTTCGGCAACACCGCCATCGATCTGGTGCTCAATCACGGCCAGGCGATCCTCGGTGAGGTGGCGCAGAACGATGCGGCGATGACGCTGTTCAAGCTGCTGGAATACCTGCCTGCCGCGCCGTACGTGGCCGGTGCCGCGGTGGTGATCGGTTTCGTGCTGTTCCTGACCCCGGTCGATTCGGGCACGCTGATGATCGCCAACCTGTGCACCCGCCGCGTCGATGACGGCGTGGAGGACGGCCACGACGCGCCGATCTGGCTGCGCGTGTTCTGGGCGGTGGGCATCACCGTGGCCAGCGTCGGCCTGCTGCTGGCGGGCAACTTCAGCGCGATGCAGACGGCGGTGGTGCTGTGCGGCCTGCCGTTCTCGTTCATCCTGGCGTTCTACATGTGGGGCCTGCTGAAGGCGCTGCGCACCGACCCGGACGCGCCGCGACGCTGAGGGCCGGTGCGGTTGGGCACCGGCGCGTGCCGATGCCTGCCACATTTCATTGCATGCCTGGATACGTCAGATACGTCGGATGCCGTCGTGATCGACCATGGGGTCTCTTCAAGCAGGAGATCCCGATGAAACGACTTCTCTGTTGCCTGTTGCTGTCCGCTGCGGTTCCGCTGCGTGCCGAGCCGATGCCACCGCCGATGCAGCAGCTCGATTTTCCGGTACTGGCGGTGGGTGACATCGGCCAGTTCCGCGTGCGGGTCGAGTGCGGCGCCGTGGCGGATCTACGGCGTCTGGCCGTAGGGCAGTGCATCTGTAGAGCCGAGCCGATGCTCGGCTGCGGTTGGCGGTAATGCAGCCGAGCATGGCCCGGCTCTACAGGTGGCGCGTTACTTGCTGGCCAGCTGGCGCAGCACGTACTGCAGCAGGCCACCGTGGCGGAAGTACTCCACTTCCTTCGGGGTCAGCAGCATCACCGAGACCTCGAAGGTCTTCTTTGTGCCGTCGGCCTTGGTCGCGGTGACCGTGGCGCGCTTGCTGGCACCGTCCTGCAGGCCGGTGATGTCGATCACCTCCGAGCCGTCCAGGCCCAGCGACTGCGCGTTCTCGCCGTTGCGGAACTGCAGCGGCAGCACGCCCATGCCGACCAGGTTGGAACGGTGGATGCGCTCGAAGCTTTCGGCGATGACTGCCTTCACCCCCAGCAGGAGGGTGCCTTTGGCCGCCCAGTCGCGCGACGAGCCGGTGCCGTATTCCTTGCCGGCCAGCACCACCAGCGGCACCTTGTCGGCCTTGTACTTCATGGCCGCATCGTAGATCGCCAGCTTTTCCGGCTGGCCGCCAGCGGCGGGGTAGTACAGGGTGTTGCCGCCTTCCTCGCCACCGAACATCAGGTTCTTGATGCGGATGTTGGCGAAGGTGCCGCGGACCATCACATCATCGTTGCCGCGGCGGCTGCCGTAGCTGTTGAAATCGGCCGGCTGCACGCCGCGCTCCTGCAGGAAGCGGCCTGCCGGCGAGTCCTTCTTGATGTTGCCGGCCGGGGAGATGTGGTCGGTGGTGATCGAGTCGCCGAACAGGCCCATCACGCGTGCGCCGTGCACGTCGTCGATGCTGCCGGTCTGCATGGTCATGCCATCGAAATACGGCGGGTTCTTGATGTAGGTGGAGGCATCGCTCCACTCGTACAGGTTGCCGTCCGGCGAGGCGATGGTGTTCCAGCGGGTATCACCCTTGAATACGTCAGCGTAGTTCTGCTTGAACATCTCCGGACCGATGGTGGCGGCGATGACATCGCCGATTTCCTTGTTGCTCGGCCAGATGTCGCGCAGGAACACCGGCTGGCCATCGCTGCCGGTGCCCAGCGGCTGGGTGGTCAGGTCGATGTCGGTGGTGCCGGCGATGGCGTAGGCCACCACCAGCGGCGGGCTGGCCAGGTAGTTCATCTTCACTTCGGGATGCACGCGGCCCTCGAAGTTGCGGTTGCCCGACAGTACCGAGGTGACCACCAGATCGCCGGCGGCGATGCCGGCGCTGACTTCGGTCGGCAGCGGGCCGGAGTTGCCGATGCAGGTGGTGCAGCCGTAGCCGACCACGTAGAAGCCGATCTTCTCCAGCTCCCTCAGCACGCCGGCCTTTTCCAGGTAATCGGTAACCACGCGCGAGCCTGGGCCGAGCGAGGTCTTCACCCACGGCTGGCGGTTCAGGCCCTTGGCCGCCGCGTTGCGCGCCAGCAGGCCGGCGCCGATCATCACCGCCGGGTTGGAGGTGTTGGTGCAGGAGGTGATGGCGGCGATCACCACTGCGCCGTCCTTCAGCCGCACCTTGCGGTTCTCGATCTCGATGTCGGCAAAGCCCTTGGCCAGCTGCTCGTTGCCGACCGCAGCGCCGCCGCCTTCATTGACGAACGAGGACACATCCTCGCTGCGCTTGTCACGGTTGGCGGTCATGCCGACCAGCGCTTCGCGGTAGTTCTTCTGCACGTCTTCCAGCAGCACGCGGTCCTGCGGGCGCTTGGGGCCGGCCAGCGACGGCTTCACCGTGCCCATGTCCAGTTCCAGCGTAGTGCTGTACTGGGCGTGCGGGCTGCCCGGTTCGTGCCACAGGCCCTGCGCCTTGGCGTAGGCCTCGACCAGGTTGATCTGCTCTTCGCTGCGGCCGGACAGGCGCAGGTAGTTCAGCGACTCGGCGTCGATCGGGAAGATGCCGCACGTGGCGCCGTATTCCGGGGCCATGTTGCCGATGGTGGCACGGTCGGCCAGCGGCAGGTGCTGCAGGCCGTCACCGTAGAACTCGACGAACTTGCCGACCACGCCCAGCTTGCGCAGCATCTGGGTGACGGTCAGCACCAGATCGGTGGCAGTGGCGCCTTCGGGCAGCCTGCCGGTGAGCTTGAAGCCGACCACCTGCGGGATCAGCATCGACGACGGCTGGCCGAGCATGGCCGCCTCCGCTTCGATGCCGCCCACGCCCCAGCCGAGCACGCCGATGCCGTTGATCATGGTGGTGTGGCTGTCGGTGCCGAACACGGTATCGGGGTAGGCCACCGCCTTGCCGTCCTTGTCCGCGGTCATCACTACGCGGGCCAGGTTTTCCAGGTTCACCTGGTGGACGATGCCGGTGTTGGGCGGCACCACCTTGAAGTTGTCGAAGGCCTTCTGGCCCCAGCGCAGGAAGCCGTAGCGCTCCTGGTTGCGCTGGAATTCGATCTTGCCGTTGAGGTCCAGCGCGTCCGGCTTGCCGAACACGTCGACCTGCACCGAGTGGTCGATGACCAGCTCGGAGGGAATCTGCGGGTTGATCTGCTCGGGCGAGCCGCCGAGCTTGACCACCGCATCGCGCATCGCGGCCAGGTCGACCACGCAGGGCACGCCGGTGAAGTCCTGCAGGACCACGCGCGCCGGCATGAAGGCGATTTCGGTGTCCGGTTCGGCGGACGGGTTCCAGCGGGCCACGGCTTCGATGTGGTCCGGGCCGACGGTGGCGCCGCCGTCCTCATGCCGGAGCAGGTTCTCCAGCAGGATCTTCATCGAGTAGGGCAGGTGGGAGATATCGAAGCGCTGGCCCAGCGTGGGCAGGCTGAAATAGTCGTAGGTCTTGCCGCCGACGTTCAGCTGGCTGCGGGTGGAGAACGAATCGCTCATGCGGGGTAACTCCTTCTTGCGGTTGGCTTGCAGTGGCCCGCCGTGGCGGGCCTGCTTGCGTGTGACGGTGGCGTTGCGGCCGCCGGATCCCCGCCAGTATGGCCGAGCAGGGAGGGGGCGGAACGCCCTTGGCGCAGGACGCAAGGTTACATGGCTGTATGTAGTGCGGATGTCACGGTTTGCCACGCCACTGGCTCATCAGCATCTGCAGGAAACGTTCGGCAGTGGGCGAGAGCAGGGCGCCGCGACGACGCACGATGCCGATGGTGCGCGACACCACCGGGTTGCCGATCGGGCGGGTCACCAGGATCGGGTGGTCCCCATCGGGTGTGGCCATTTTCGGCAGCACCGATACACCGATGCCGGCTTCGACCATGCCCAGCGACGTGGACAGGTGGGTCACCTCGTAGTGCCAGCTCAGTTTCAGGTTCTCGCGTGCCAGCGCGCCGTCGAGCAGGGTGCGGTTGCCGCTGGTGCGATGCACCGTGATCAGCTGGTGCTGGGCCAGATCGGCCCATTCGACCTTGCGCTTGCGGGCCAGTGGATGGTCGCGGCGGCAGGCCAGCACGAACGGGTCTTCGGCCAGCACGTCGAAATCAAGGTTGGGATCGTTGGCGCCCATGAAGTTGATGCCGAATTCCACTTCGCCGCGTTCCACCGCCTGCAGTCCTTCGGTGGCCGGGATATCCAGGATGCGGAAGCGCACGTTCGGATGCGCCTCGTGGAAGCGTGCCATCACGCTGGGAAGGAAGTAGAACGCCGCCGTCGGCAGGCAGGCGATGGTCACCGTTGCGCCGCGGGTGTCTTCGCGCCCGCGCAGTGAGAACAGCGAGCCGTCGAATTCTTCCAGCATGCGCCGTACCAGCGGCAGCAGGTTCTCGCCGACAGCGGTCGTGCTGACGCTGCGCGTGGTGCGTTCGAGCAGGGGCGAACCGACCGCCTGCTCCAGCTTCTGGATTCGGCGGCTGAGCGCCGGCTGTGAAACGTGCAGGCTTTCCGCAGCGCGATGGAAGCTGCGCGTCTCTGCAACGAGGAGGAAAGCGCGCAGGTCGAGGATTTCGCAATTGATGCTCATTCGGTATTAATCATCCAAAAATCAGCAATTCACAGATCAATTGGGGTCATGCCAGTATCGAATCACAGAGGGGGCATTCATCCCCTATACGCATCAATCTAGCACACGTATGTCCAACGATCTGCTCAGCATTCCCTGCGTACTCATGCGCGGTGGCACCTCCAAAGGTCCCTTCTTCATGGCATCCGACCTGCCGGCGGACACCGCCCGGCGCGACCGCCTGCTGCTGGAAGTGATGGGCTCGGGCCACCCGCTGCAGATCGACGGTATTGGCGGCGGCAACGCCCTGACCAGCAAGGTGGCGATCATCGACCGCTCCAGTCGCGACGATGCCGACGTGGACTACCTGTTCGCCCAGGTGCGGGTGGAGCAGCAGGTGGTGGACACCTCGCCCAACTGCGGCAACATGCTGGCCGCAGTCGGCCCGTATGCCATCGAACGCGGCCTGGTACAGGCGCAGGATCCGCAGACGCGGGTGCGCATCTTCAACGTCAACACCGGCAAGCTGATCGTGGCAACGGTGGAGACCCCCGGCGGCGAAGTGGTCTACCGCGGTGATACGCGGATCGCCGGTGCGCCGGGTTCGGCCTCGCCGGTGCGGCTGTCCTTCCTGGACGCCGCCGGTGCCCGCACCGGCAAGCTGCTGCCCAGTGGCCATGCGCAGGAAACCATCCATGGCATGGCGGTCAGCCTGGTGGACTGCGCGATGCCGATGATGATGGTGCGCGCGGCCGATATGGGTGTCCACGGCGACGCCTCGCCGGCGGAACTGAATGCGGATCACGCGCTGCTGGCGCGGCTGGAAGCGATGCGCATCGAGGCGGGTACGCGCATGGGCATCGCCGATGCGGGCAGCAAGGTGATTCCCAAGCCGGTACTACTTTCCGCACCGCAGCAGGGCGGCGACCTGCAGGTCCGCTACTTCATGCCCCACCAATGCCACACCGCACTTGCCATCACCGGCGCGGTCGGTCTGGCCACCGCCGCAGTCACGCCCGGCACCCTGGCCAACACTTTCGTCGGATGCCTGCCGATGCCGGGCAGCATTACCCTCGAACATCCGAGCGGCCTGCTGGAAGTGGGCCTGAGCCGCAGCTCGGACGACGCGCCGGTCGTTGCCAGCGTGGTCCGCACCGCGCGCCGCCTGTTCGAAGGGCGCGTGTTCGCGACTTCGCCCGCCGCTGCCGAAACCCATTCCACCGAAGCCCGCCAATGGACCTCAGCGGCATGACCTGAAACCGGTCGGGGCCGCGCAGATGCGCGTGGCCAGGCCACTACAACGCAGATGCTTCACTCCTGGGAGGGATGATGTACAAGCAGTTCTTCATGGCCGCGCTTTGCGCGGCGAGCCTGGCCGTGTCCGGTTGCGGCAAACACGATGCCAGCGGAGCCTCGGCGCCCGGCGGCGACAATGCGCCGGTGCGGATCAGCGTGGGTTCCTACAACCTCAACAACCTGCCGTTCTTCATCGCCGACGCAAAGGGCTATTTCAAGGATGCCGGGCTGGAGGTGAAGACCGAGAACTTCGCCCAGGGCGGCTCCAAGGTCCTGCAGGCGCTGGTGGCCAATTCCACCGATGTGGCAGTGGGCTTCTATGACCACACTATCCAGATGCAGGCCAAGCACAAGGACGTGGTCGGTTTCGTGCTGCTGTCACGCAACTCGGGCCTGGTGATGGCCGGTCGCGAGGATGCCAGCTTCGATCCGGCGCGCCCGCAGACCATCAAGGGCCAGAAGATCGGCATTACCGCCCCGGGTTCGTCATCCGACTTCTTCGTGCGCCACTTCCTGGCCCAGCACGACATCCCTGTGGACAGCATCTCGCTGATCGGCGTGGGTTCCGGCGCGGCGGCGGTGGCCGCGCTTGAACAGGGCAAGATCGACCTGCTGGTCAACTACGATCCGGCCGCGACGCTGATCACCGATCGCAAGGTCGGCAGGATCATCATCGACGCGCGCAGCGACGAAGGCGCACGCCAGGTCTACGGCGGCCTCTACCCCACCTCGGTGATGTACGCCAACCGCAGCTTCCTCGAACAGCGTCCGCAGGCGGCCGAGAAGATTGCCCGCGCCGAACAGCGGGCGCTGAAGTTCATCGCCGAAAACAGCGCCGAGGACATCGTTGCCGCGCTGCCGGACAGCTACGTCTCCGGCGACCGCGCCACCTATGCCCGTGCCGTGGAGAACGCCCGCGCGATCTTCACCACCGACGGCCACTTCACCCCGGCTGATCTGGAAACGCCGCTGAAGGTGCTTCGCGAGTTCAACAAGGATGTCGCCAACGCCGACATCGATCTGTCCAGGACCTACACCAATGCCTTCGTCGAGCGTGCCCACGCTGCGGCGCCGGCTGCCCAACGTTAAGCGGAGGTAACCCCATGGCCCTCAATGCCACCGTGCGCCAGCTCAACGGCGCGCCGCAGCTGGAGCCTGCACAGACCATGGTCGCCATCAACAAGGTGACCATGTCCTTCGGCGAGTTCACCGCCGTGCGCGATGTCGACATCCAGGTGGGCGACGGCGAGTTCCTCGCCATCGTCGGCCCCACCGGCTGCGGCAAGAGCACCATCCTCAATTCCGTGGCAGGGCTGCTCAAGCCCTCGTCCGGTGACGTGGCCATCGACGGCCGCACGGTCAACGGCGTGCAGGAGTCAGTCGGCTACCTGTTCCAGCAGGATGCGCTGCTGCCGTGGAAGACCGCCTACCAGAACGTCGAGCTGGGCCTGCGTTTCCGTGGCGTGCCCGAGGCCGAGCGCAAGGCCAAGGCCAACGCGTGGCTGGCCAAGGTCGGCCTTGCCGGCTTCGAGCACCGCTACCCGCACCAGCTGTCCGGTGGCCAGCGCAAGCGCGTACAGATGGCGCAGGCGCTGATCGTCGAGCCGAAGGTGATCCTGATGGACGAGCCGTTCTCGGCGCTGGACATCCATACCCGCCACCTGATGCAGAACGAGCTGCTGCGCCTATGGCAGGAGGATCGCCGCTCGGTGATCCTGATCACCCACGACCTGGAGGAAGCCATCGCCCTGGGTGACCGCGTGGTGGTGCTGTCTTCCGGCCCCGCAAGCCGGGTCGTGCGCAGCTTCGATGTGGACCTGGAACGGCCGCGCAACGTGGCGGAGATCAAGCTGGACGAACGTTTCACCGACCTGTACCGCGACATCTGGGCCTGCCTGCGCGGCGAAGTGGAGAAGAGCTATGCACGCCAAGACTGACCGTTTCATCCAGATCGCACTGGTCATCGCCGTGTTCGGTGGCTGGGAGGGCGGCATCGCGCTGGGCTGGATCGACCCGTTCTTCTTCCCGTCGCCGACGGCGATCGCGCAGCAGGCCTGGACCTGGCTGTCCGATACCTCGTTCTACCAGCACGTCTACATCACCCTGACCGAAACCGCGCTGGGCTACCTGATCGGTACCGGCCTGGGCGTGGCCGGTGGCGTCTGGCTCGGCCTGAGCCGCCGCTCGGCGCGCATCCTGGACCCCTTCATCAAGGGCTTCAACGCGATTCCGCGGGTGGTGCTGGCGCCGATCTTCGTGCTGTGGCTGGGCCTGGGCCTGTGGTCGAAGGTGGCGCTGGCGGTGACCCTGGTGTTCTTCACCACGTTCTTCAACGCCATGCAGGGCGTGCGCGAAGTGAACCCGGTGGTGCTGGCCAATGCGCGCATCCTCGGTGCGGGCCGCAGTGACCTGCTGCGCCACGTGTACTTCCCCGCGGCCGCCAGCTGGATCCTGTCCTCGCTGCGTACCTCGGTGGGCTTTGCCGTGGTCGGCGCCATCATCGGCGAATACCTGGGTGCTTCGGCAGGCCTGGGCTACCTGATCGCGCAGGCCGAGGGCAACTTCAATGCCGTGGGTGTGTTTGCCGGCATCATCATCCTGGCCGCCTTCGTGCTGGTCATCGATGCACTGCTGGATGTGGTCGAGAACAAGCTGATCACCTGGCGCCCCAACGCCCAGGCACAGGCCACCAGCTGACCGCGCTGCGCTGAGCCCGCATGCCGCGCCGCCGGGCTGACCCGGCGGCGCGCGCTGCCTCCCCCGATCTTCCCCCGCACCACCGCAACGGGCCAGCGCCAGGCCAGGGGGCCGGCTGGCCGGAGAGAGAGCCCATGAACACGCACACCGTGCTGCCCCGCGCAGCGCTGTCGGTCGCGCTCGGCCTGCTGTTGGCCAGCGGCCCTGCCGGAGCGCAGTCTGCCCCGGCCCCGTTGAGCCCGGCCGAACTGTCGGCACTGGTGCAGCAGCAGGCGCTGCAGATCCAGCAGCTTGAAGCGCGCCTGCGTGCCGTTGAAGGCGCACAGAGTGGCGTAATTGCGGCCGCGGTTGCACCTTCGCCGGCACTGGAAACCCGCGTGGCCGCGCTGGAATCGAGCCAGTCCAAGGCACCGAAGGTGTCGTGGTCGAAGGGCGCACCCGAGTTCAGCAGCGCTGACGGCAACGTGGCGTTCCGCCCGCGTGGCCGCCTGTTCGTTGATGCGTCGAGCACTGACGGCTCGTCGGTGGCCGACCGCAACATTTCCGGCACCGAGATCCGCTCGGTGCGGCTGGGAGCCGAGGGTCGTTACGGCATTCTCGGCTGGGCGGTGGAGGGCGACTTCGCCGACAACGCGGTGGCCTGGAAATCGGTCTATGCCACCGTGGACCACCACCTGTTCGGCCTGCCGGCCGACCTGACCGTGGGCAATCGCTTGAACGATCGCGGCATCGACGGCTCCAGCAGCACGTCCAACACGCCGTTCCCGGACCGCAACGTGGTGGGCACGCTGATGCTGCCGCAGCGCGGCCTGTTCGGCGTGGGCCTGACCGAGCGCGTATACGGCAAGGCCTGGCACGCCAGCCTGTCGGTGGCGGGCAATGACCTGAACAATGCCGGCACCGACAACGACAGCCTGACCTGGGCCACGCGCGTGCACTGGAACCCGGTGGCCAGCAAGGCGGCCACCGTGCATCTGGGTGCATGGGCGTTCCACGAAGAGATCGCCGCCGGTGCCAGCGGTGTGCTGCGCAGTTCGGCCATCGCCGGGCACTTCAACGATCTGGTCAGGATCGCCCCGGGCACCCTGACCGGCGCCAAGCGCAGCAACGCCTATGGCCTGGAAGCGGCTGGCTTCTTTGGCCCGGCCTGGGCCACCGGCGAATGGGGCACGCGCAAGCTGCGCGGGGTCGATGCCGGAGGCCGCTACAACCTGGACCATCAGGCCTGGGCGGTGTCGGCGGGCTGGTTCCTGGCAGGCGCCGTTCCGGCCTATTCAGGCAAGGCCGGCACCTGGGGCAAGGTGAAAGTGGCCGACCCGGTGACCCAGGGCGGCGCTGGAGCCTGGGAGCTGAAGGCGCGCTATGAGGACGTGGACTACGGCGAGCTGCCCACCGGCGGCACCGGCCACGCGTGGACGATCGGAACGAACTGGTACCTGAACGACTACAGCCGGGTGATGTTCGAGGCGATCCGCTGGCAGACCTACAACCGCAGTGGCAGCGGGCAGGGCAGGGACGAGGGCACGACGGTCAATACCCGCCTGCAGGTGGCGTTCTAGGTACGTGACTGGCGGTATGGACCCTTTGGTATGTATAATTCGTGCATACCGAAGAGGGCCTACCGATGGAAGCCACTGTTGCAGAACGCGGACAGATCACCCTGCCCAAGGCGGTACGTGATGCCCTCGGCCTGACCAAGGGCACGCTGCTGAAGGTCGAGCTGGACGGCAGCCGCATCATCCTGCGCAAGAGTGTTGACGATGCCATCTCACGGGCGCGCGGCAAGTTCGCGCTGGATGGTTTCGAATCGTCCGAGGCGGCCGTGCGTTCGGTGCGCGACGAGGACTGACCGGTGATGATCGCCGTCGATTCGCCGGTGCTGGTTGAACTGCTCAGCAATGGCCCGCAGGCCGATGCGGTGGAAGCCATCCTGCGCCAGAGCCTGGTGGGTGGCCGCGTGGTGGTCTGCGGCGCGACCCTGGCCGAAGTCTGCGCATCGCTGCGCGGCGGCGCCGAAGTGCTCGAAGCGCTGGAAGAAATGGGCGTGCACTTCAACCCGATGGAGGCCAAGTCGGCGCTGCGCGCCGGCGAGATGCACCGCCGTCACCGCCAGCGCAGCGGCAGCCGCCGCAGCCTGGACGAATTCATGGTCGGCGCTCACGCACTGCTGCAGTGCGATGGCCTGATCACCTGGAACGACACGTTCTACCGCGACTACTTCAAGGGCCTGAAGCTGATCGTGCCGCAAGCCTGAGCCCACTCTGTTTTTTCAACCTACGCATTACCCGGGAGTTGTCATGTTGGAAGCCTACCGCCACCACGTCGCCGAGCGCGCTGCGCTTGGCATCCCGCCGCTGCCGCTGAGCGCGCAGCAGACGGCCGATGTCATCGAACTGCTGAAGAACCCGCCGCAGGGCGAGGCCGAGTTCCTGCTCGACCTGCTGACCCACCGCGTGCCGGCCGGCGTCGATGACGCAGCCAAGGTCAAGGCCTCGTACCTGGCCGCGATCGCGCTGGGCAGCGAGCAGAACCCGCTGATCAGCCGCGAGCGCGCCACCGAACTGCTGGGCACCATGCTCGGCGGTTACAACGTGGCCCCGCTGGTGCAGCTGCTGGACGATGCCAGTGTCGGCACCATCGCCGCCAATGGCCTGAAGAAGACCCTGCTGGTCTTCGATGCCTTCCACGATGTGCAGGAAAAGGCCAAGGCCGGCAACGCCAACGCCCAGGCCGTGCTGCAGAGCTGGGCCGATGCCGAGTGGTTCACCAGCAACCCGGAAGTGCCGCAGAGCCTGACCGTCACCGTGTTCAAGGTGCCGGGCGAGACCAATACCGACGACCTGTCCCCGGCGCCGGACGCAACCACCCGCCCGGACATCCCGATGCACGCCCTGGCGATGCTGAAGAACAAGCGCGACGACGCGCCGTTCACCCCGGAAGAAGACGGCAAGCGCGGCCCGATCCAGCAGATCCTCGACCTGAAGGACAAGGGCCACCTGGTCGCCTATGTCGGCGATGTGGTCGGCACCGGTTCCTCGCGCAAGTCGGCTACCAACAGCGTGCTGTGGTGGACCGGCGATGACATTCCGTTCATCCCGAACAAGCGCGCCGGTGGCGTCTGCCTGGGTTCGAAGATCGCCCCGATCTTCTACAACACCATGGAAGATGCCGGCGCGCTGCCGATCGAGCTGGACGTGTCGAAGATGGAGCACGGCGATGTGGTCGAGCTGCGTCCGTACGAAGGCAAGGCGCTGAAGAACGGTGAAGTGATCGCCGAGTTCCAGGTCAAGTCCGACGTGCTGTTCGACGAAGTGCGTGCCGGTGGCCGCATTCCGCTGATCATCGGCCGCGGCCTGACCGGCAAGGCGCGTGAAGCGCTGGGCCTGGCCCCGACCGACCTGTTCCGCCTGCCGGTGCAGCCGGCTGACACCGGCAAGGGCTTCTCGCTGGCGCAGAAGATGGTTGGCCGCGCCTGTGGCCTGCCGGAAGGCCAGGGCATGCGCCCGGGCACCTACTGCGAACCGAAGATGACCTCGGTCGGCTCGCAGGACACCACCGGCCCGATGACCCGCGACGAGCTGAAGGACCTGGCCTGCCTGGGCTTCTCGGCCGACCTGGTGATGCAGTCGTTCTGCCACACCGCCGCCTACCCGAAGCCGGTGGACGTGAAGACCCACCACACCCTGCCGGAGTTCATCTCCACCCGTGGCGGCATCTCGCTGCGCCCGGGCGACGGCGTGATCCACAGCTGGCTCAACCGCATGCTGCTCCCGGACACCGTCGGTACCGGTGGTGACTCGCACACCCGTTTCCCGGTCGGCATTTCGTTCCCGGCTGGTTCGGGCCTGGTCGCCTTCGCCGCGGCTACCGGCGTGATGCCGCTGGACATGCCGGAGTCGGTGCTGGTGCGCTTCAAGGGCAAGATGCAGCCGGGCGTGACCCTGCGTGATCTGGTCAATGCCATTCCGCTGTACGCTATCAAGTCGGGCCTGCTGACCGTGGCCAAGGCTGGCAAGAAGAACATCTTCTCCGGCCGTATCCTGGAAATCGAAGGTCTGCCGGAACTGAAGGTCGAACAGGCGTTCGAACTGTCCGACGCGTCGGCCGAGCGTTCGGCTGCCGGTTGCTCGGTGCGCCTGAACAAGGAACCGATCATCGAGTACCTGACCAGCAACATCACCCTGCTGAAGTGGATGATTGCCGAGGGTTACCAGGATCCGCGTTCGCTGCAGCGCCGTATCGAGAAGATGGAAGCGTGGCTGGCCAACCCGGAACTGCTGGAGCCGGATGCCGACGCCGAATACGCTGCCGTCATCGAGATCGACCTGGCCGACATCCACGAGCCGATCGTGGCCTGCCCGAACGATCCGGACGACGTGAAGACCCTGTCCGAAGTGGCCGGCGCCAAGATCGACGAAGTGTTCATCGGTTCGTGCATGACCAACATCGGCCACTTCCGCGCCGCGGCCAAGCTGCTGGACGGCAAGCGTGACCTGCCGACCCGCCTGTGGGTGGCCCCGCCGACCAAGATGGATGCTTCGGAGCTGACCAAGGAAGGCGTGTACGGCACCTTCGGCGCTACCGGTGCACGCATGGAAATGCCGGGCTGCTCGCTGTGCATGGGCAACCAGGCGCAGATCCGCGAAGGCTCCACTGCGATGTCGACCTCGACCCGCAACTTCCCGAACCGTCTGGGCCGCAACACCAATGTGTACCTGGGTTCGGCCGAACTGGCCGCGATCTGCTCGCGTCTGGGCCGCATCCCGACCAAGGAAGAGTACATGGCCGATATCGGCGTGATCGCTGCCAGCGGCGCCGAGATCTACCGCTACATGAACTTCGACCAGATCGAGGAGTACCAGGACGTGGCCAAGACGGTCGCTGCCTGATGCGGTAACGAAAAACCCCCGGCTCGCGCCGGGGGTTTTTTGTGGGACGACGATGCGCGGTAGTGCCGGCCGCTGGCCGGCAGCGCGTTGAAACGAGCAACCCCCGTGAGAGCCGGGGATATTCTGCTGCGTGATGGCCTGTAGAGCCGAGCCTACGCTCGGCTGCTGTTCGCGCGATGCGTGATGAGTCGAGCGTGGCTCGACTCTACAACGGTCCCATCAGCCGCGGGCGAGGGCGAGCAGGCGTTCGGCAATGCGCTCCAGCGGCACCTGCTCCTGGGCCGCACCCAGCTTGAACGCGGCGCCGGGCATGCCCCAGACCACGCTGGTGGCCTCGTCCTGCACCAGGGTCGGCGCGCCAGCCTGGCGCATTTCCAGCAGGCCGCGTGCGCCGTCGTCACCCATGCCGGTGAGGATGGCGCCGATCGCATTGCCGCCGGCGCTCTGCGCGACTGAACGGAACAGCACGTCCACCGCAGGCTTGTGCCGGTTCACCGCCGGGCCGTCGTCGACCCGGCAGCGCCAGCGTGCACCGTCGCGGATGATGCGCAGGTGCTTGCCACCCGGCGGCAGGTAGGCGTGGCCGGGCAGCACCGCTTCGCCGTCACTGGCTTCGCGCACGGCCATCGCCGAGTGGCGGTCCAGGCGCTCGGCAAAGGCCGTGCTGAAGCTGGCGGGCAGGTGCTGGGTCATCACCACCGCTGGCGCATCGGCTGGCATGCCTTCCAGCACCACGCGCAGGGCTTCGGTGCCACCGGCCGAGGAGCCGATTGCAATCAGGCGGTCGGTGGTACGGAACTGCGGTGCGGCCGGACGCATTGCCGGGGCGGCTTCTAGCGTGAGCTTCGGTGCGCTGCTGCGCATCAGCGGGCGCACCCGCGAGCGCGCCGCCATCTTCACCTTGGCGATGATCTCATCGGCGTAGCCCTGCAGGCCGCGCGCCACATCAAGCTTGGGCTTGGATACGAAATCCACCGCGCCCAGCGCCAGCGCCTGCAGCGTGGTGTCGGCGCCACGCTCGGTCAGCGAGGAGATCATCACCACTGGCAGGGGATGCAGGCGCATCAGGTTTTCCAGGAACGCCAGCCCGTCCATGCGCGGCATTTCCACGTCCAGGGTGATCACGTCCGGTGCCAGGCGCTTGATCTTCTCGCGCGCCAGCAACGGGTCGGCGGCGGTACCGACCACGTCGATGGTCGGATCGCTGGACAGGATCTCGGTGAGCATCTGGCGCACGACGGCGGAGTCGTCGACGATCAGGACCCGGCAGGGGGCGTTGCCGGTCAGGGTCATTCGAACAACTCCACGCCGCCGGTGACCGGGGCCTTGGACAGGCGTGCACGTACCGCCGATTCGGTGGCGGCCACTTCGGCCTCATGGGCATGCGGCAAGCGCTGCACCACCACGCGGCCGGTATCGGCGAAGAACCAGATCTTGCGCGGATGGATGCCGCACAGGTCCTCGGCGATGATCGGGATGTGCTCGGCCTGCAGGTACTGGCGCACGAACTCGGCGTTGCGTGTGCCGACCGGGTTGCTGGTGAAGCCCTTGAGCACGTTGGCGCCGCCGAACACCTTGGCTTCGATGCGCTTGCGGTGCGCGCCGCGCTTGAGCATGTCGTTGATCAGCAGCTCCATCGCATAGCTGCCATAGCGCGCCGGTGCGCCATCGCCGGCATTGCCTTCGGGCAGCAGGAAGTGGTTCATGCCGCCGATCTTCAGCACCGGGTCGCGCAGGCAGGCGGCCACGCAGGAACCCAGCGTGGTGGTCAGCGCGGTGGTGTCATCGACCACCAGGTACTGGGTCGGCAGCAGTTTGGCGGCGATGGTCTGGAAACGCGCGTCCTGGTAGCGCATCACATCGTCGGTACGCAGCGAGGCGTTCATGCGCCGGCCCTCGCAGCACGGCGATACAAGGTGCGTCCGCAGGGCTGGATCAGGTCGGCGGCGTGCAGGTAGTTCTCCGAGTGGCCGGTGTAGAGCAGGCCGTCTTCAGCCAGGTGCTGCACCAGCCGTCCGAGGATGGCGCGCTGGGTCGGCTTGTCGAAGTAGATCATCACGTTGCGGCAGAACAGCGCGTCGAACGGGCCGCCGACGTCGTAGCGCGGAGCGAGCAGGTTCAACGGACGGAATTCGATCAGTTCGCGCAGCGCCGGCAGTACCCGGCACTGGCCTTCGTTGGGGCCGCTGCCGCGCTGGAAGTAGCGTCGACGCAGGTCCGGATCGAGATTGGCGACCCGATCGATGTTGTAGACACCACGGCCAGCGGTGGCCAGCACCTGGGTATCGACATCGGTGGCGACGATGCGCACCGGTGGCTTCAGCGTGCCGAACGCTTCACAGGCGGTGATCGCCATCGAGTACGGTTCTTCGCCGGTGGACGCCGCGCAGGACCACAGCAGCAGCGGCGAGCGGCTGGAGCGCTGCTGCAGTTCTTCGCGCAGCTTGTCGAAGTGATGCGGCTCGCGGAAGAACGAGGTCAGGTTGGTGGTCAGCGCGTTGGTGAACGCCTGCCACTCGTCGCCGTCGTCCTGTTCCAGATGATCCAGGTACTGCTGGAAGCTGCGCATGCCCAGCGTGCGCAGGCGGCGCGACAGACGGCCATACACCATGTCGCGTTTGGCTGGGGCGAGGGCGATGCCCACGCGCTGGTAGATCAGGTCGCAGACACGGCGGAAATCACGGTCGGCGAACTCGAATTCGCGTGGGCCGGTGACGATGGGAGTAGGACTTTGCACGGGGGACGTGTCCATCGGCGAGGGCGGTGGCCGCAGCCACCGCGGGTGGGTCTCAGAATTCCTGCCAGTCGCTGTCGCTGGCGACGAAGGTGCTGGCGTTGCTGCTGCGACGGACCGGCGCGGGCGTGCTGGTCGGCTGCGGACGTGCCACGGTGGTGATACGCGGTGGCTCCACGCGTGCGGCAACCGCCTTCACTGCAGCGGAGACCTGGTTGTCGAGGCGGAAGATCGCCACGGCGTCGGCCAGTTGTGCAGCCTGGTCTTCCATCGCGCGTGCCGCAGCGGTGGCTTCCTCCACCAGTGCAGCGTTCTGCTGGGTGGTCTCGTCCATCTGCACCACGGTCTGGTTGACCTGCTCGATGCCGGCGCTCTGTTCCTGCGAGGCGGCGGAGATCTCGGCCATGATGTCGGTCACGCGCTGCACCGAGGCGACGATCTCGCCCATGGTGCTGCCGGCCTGATGGACCAGACTGGAGCCTTCGGCGACCTTGCCGACCGAATCGTCGATCAGGCCCTTGATCTCCTTGGCGGCGGCGGCCGAGCGCTGGGCGAGGGTGCGCACTTCGCTGGCAACCACGGCAAAGCCACGGCCCTGTTCACCGGCACGCGCAGCTTCCACGGCGGCGTTCAGCGCCAGGATGTTGGTCTGGAAGGCGATGCCGTCGATGACGCTGATGATCTCGGCGATCTTCTTCGAAGAGGCTTCAATGGCCGACATGGTGGTGACCACCTGGCCGACCACCTCGCCACCCTGCGAGGCAACGCCATGGGCGCCGATGGCGAGCTGGTTGGCCTGGCGGGCGTGTTCGGCGTTCTGGCGCACGGTGGAGGTCAGTTCCTCCATCGACGCAGCGGTCTCTTCCAGGTTGGCGGCCTGCTGCTCGGTGCGGCGCGACAGGTCGCTGTTGCCGGAGGCGATTTCGCCGGCGGCCAGGGTGATGCTGGAGGCGCTGGCCTGGATCTGGCCGACGATCTGGGTCAGCTGCGCGACGGTGGCGTTGGCGTCGTCACGCATGCGCGCAAACACGCCCTGGTAGTCACCGTGCATGCGTGCAGTCAGGTCGCCCTCGGCGATGGCCGACAGCAGCTGCGAGAGCTTGCCGAGGTTGTCATCGCTGACCGCCATCATCGCGTTGAGGTTTTCCAGCATGAGGCGGAAATCGTGATCGAAGCGCTGCGCATCGCCTCGGCGGCTGAAATCGCCTTCGGCAGCGGCACTGGCCAGCTGCTTGATCTCGGCGTTGATGCGGCCGAGGTTGGCCTTGACCGTATCGACGGTGGTGGTCATCGCCGCCTTCTCGCCCGGATAGCGCGCGATGTCGCGGCTGAGGTCGCCGACGGCGTATTGCTGCACCACGTCCAGCACATCGTGCAGGGTCTGCACGTGGCTGCCGACCAGGGCGTTGGTCTCCTGCACCATCAGGCCATACTCACCTGGGAAGGCGCGCGCGTCGATGCGGTAGCTCAACTCGCCACTCTCGTGCCGACGGGCCATCTCACGCTGGCCGTTGATGACCGCGTGCAACTGCTGCTGCATGCCCGACATGGCCTCCAGCAGGCGGCCCGGCTCGTCGTGCGGCTGCGGGCCGATGTGGCTGTCCAGCTTGCCACGGGCGATGCCTTCGGCGACGGCGGTGGCCTGCTTCAGCGGGCGCGCGATGCGATTGCCGATGACCCAGCTCAGCGCCAGCACGATCAACACCAGCACGCCGCCGGCGACGGCCATGATGGCGGTGAACACCAGCGCCTGCTTCTGCACGTCGTCCAGGTAGACGCCGCTGCTGACCACCCAGTTCCAGGGCGCGAACAGGCCGGCGTAGGCGACCTTCTCGACCTCTCCCTTGCTGCCCGGCTTGGCCCAGCGGTAACTGACGAAGCCGCCGCCGGCCTTGGCCGCTTCCACCTGGTCGTAGTAGATGCGCACGCCATCGTCGGTGCGGAAGTCCTTCATGTCCTTGCCGACCAGGTCCTTGCGGAACGGATGCATCAGCAGGCGGTAGCCGGTGTCGTAGAGGTTGAAGTAGTACGCATCATTGTCGGCGCGCATCACTTCCAGTGCCTGCAATGCCGCCGCCTTGGCGGCGTCTTCGCTGAGCTCGCCGGTGGTGGCCAGACGGTGGTAGTGCTGCAGGATGCCGTAGCTGAGTTCGACCTGGGTCTTCAGCGCGGTCTTGCGGGTCTCGGTGAGGTCCAGGTACTGCATGCGGGCGGCGATCACCGACAGCGCGATCACGCCGAGCGCGATGAGCAGCGTCAGCAGGTTGAGCTTGCGCCGGACGGAGAGGTTGCTGAAGTAGTGTTGCCAGCGATGCAGGAGATTCATCGAGCAGGACCAGGTTGAAGCAGGCGGGCGGCGCCGAGCCGGTCACGGCAGGACACACGGTGACAACCCCGTTATCGGCCGCGCGGGCGGGGGATTGAGGTGCGTTGTCCGAACGTATTCAGGTTTCCTTGCAGCGGCGGCTGCGGCGCTGCCTGCGGCAGGCTTTTGAAGCAACAGCAACAGCAACAGCGGTTGCTCGGCGGTCACGGGTTGCGAGAAGGGCTTGGCCAGGGTGGGTTGGCGGGGGACGCCGTAAACCCGTACTTGGGGGCTTGGCCGCGGCATCCATGCCGCGGACACCCCCGCCAACCCACCCTGACCAGGCCCATTCGACATCCCGGCGTCGGACGGCAAGAGCATTGGGTTTCCAGGTGGAAAGAGGGGTCAGATCCGTTTTCCTGCGGAAAACGGATCTGACCCCGGAAGCGATGCAGCTGTTGCTGTTGCTCTTCCTTCTTCAATCCGGGGTGGACGCGCACGGAAACTGTCCGTGGCCGGGAGGGTGGGTTGCGCAGGGGCGTAAGCGCCATGGATGGCGCGCCCGAGCCTACAGGGACGTATTCACGGCGTGCCCTGCGCAACCCACCCTCCCGGCCTACCCCCCGCAGCCCAGCGCTGCTCGCGACCACCCCGAAGGGCTTCGCCGTTGGCTGGATATCCGGATACCCCGAAAACGAAAACGCCCCAGCGCAGGGCCAGGGCGTTCTCGTGCGTCAGGTCAGGCAGGCATCAGAACTCCTGCCAGTCTCCGTCGGCCAGTTCGGTGGCCATCGGGCGACCGCCCGCCGTGCGCCGGGCCGGCGGTGCGACCGGGGCCGGGGCTGCCGGTGTGGCGGCACGCGCAGCCGGGGCGACGGCGCGCGGCGGGGCAACCACCGCCTCGGCTTCGTCCACCACGAAGATCGACACGGCCTCGCTGAGGTGGCCGGCCTGTTCTTCCATCGCACGCGCGGCGGCGGTGGCTTCTTCCACCAGCGCAGCGTTCTGCTGGGTGGTTTCGTCCATCTGCACCACGGTCTGGTTGACCTGCTCGATGCCGGCGCTCTGTTCCTGCGAAGCGGCGGAGATCTCGGCCATGATGTCGGTCACGCGCTGCACCGAGGCAACGATCTCGCCCATGGTCGCGCCCGCCTTGTGCACCAGCGCCGAGCCGTCATTGACCTTGCCGACCGAATCGTCGATCAGGCCCTTGATCTCCTTGGCAGCGGCCGCCGAGCGCTGGGCGAGGGTGCGCACTTCGCTGGCAACCACGGCAAAGCCGCGGCCCTGTTCACCGGCACGGGCGGCTTCCACCGCGGCGTTCAGCGCCAGGATGTTGGTCTGGAAGGCGATGCCGTCGATGACCGAGATGATCTCGGCGATCTTCTTCGACGAGGCCTGGATGGCCGACATGGTGGTAACCACCTGGCCGACCACCTCGCCGCCCTGCGAGGCGACACCGTGCGCGCCGATGGCGAGCTGGTTGGCCTGGCGGGCGTGCTCGGCGTTCTGGCGCACGGTGGAGGTCAGTTCCTCCATCGACGCAGCGGTCTCTTCCAGGTTGGCAGCCTGCTGCTCGGTGCGGCGCGACAGGTCGCTGTTGCCGGAGGCGATTTCGCCGGCGGCCGAGCTGATCGCACGGCTGGACTGCTTGATGCGGGTGACGATCTCGCTGAGCTGCGCGGCGGTGGCGTTGGCATCGTCACGCATGCGGGCGAACACGCCCTGGTAATCGCCGTGCATGCGCACGGTCAGGTCACCCTGCGACAGCGCGGCGAGCAGGCCGGAAATCTGTTCGATGCTGCCGGCGTTGGCGTCGAGCAGGCCGTTGATCTGCTGGGCCAGCTGCAGGAAGAAGCCTTCCTTGTCGCTGGCATCGATGCGGCCGGACAGGTCGCCGGCGGCGGCCTGGGCGATCACGCGGGCCACTTCGGCCTCGACCTGCGCTTCCTGGGTGCGGTCGCGCCATTCCACCACGTAGCCGACGGTGTCACCGCCTTCGTTGCGGATGGTCGACACCACCTGCGCGAACTGGGCATCGCCATACTGCATCGGGCGGCGCGCCACGCCATGCGCCTTCAGGTTGCCGAGCAGGGTCTGGTCCATCTCGCCACGGTGCTCGAGCACGGTGACCGGCTTGCCGATCAGCGAGGCCTGGGCGTCGAAGTCGGGCAGGTCGCGGCGCACGTCATCCTGGTACTGGCTCAGGGTCTGCTGCAGGGCGCGGTTGGTGTAGACGATGGTGTTGCTGGTGTCGGTCAGGTACACGCCGGTGGAGCTGTAGTCCAGCGCGGTGCGGATGCGCAGGTTCTCGCGGGCGATGGCCTGGTCGGTCTCGATGCGTTCACGCAGGTCGCGCTGCATGCGCTGCATGGACTGCATCAGTTCGCCCACTTCGTCCTGGCGGCTGACATCGATGTGGCCATCGAGCTTGCCACCGGCCACGTCGTTGGCCACCGAGACGGCGCCACGCACGCTGCCGACCAGGGCACGGGCGAACAACCAGACCAGCACCAGGCCGAGCGCGGCGCCGCCCAGCAGGGCGATCACGGTCAGCACGGCCGAGGCGGAATAGGTGGTGGCCGCTTCATCGCGCGAGGCGCGGGCGAGGCGGTTGTCTTCGGCGATCAGCGCTTCCAGCGCGGAGGCAGCCTTGCGGTGCTTGGTGCGGGTTTCGCCGACGAAGGTGTCGATGGCATCGTCCGGCAGGTCCAGTTCCAGCATCTCGGTGACGCTGTCATAGGAGGCCAGGGCGTCCTTCCATTCCTTGGCGAAGGTGTCGAACAGCTTCTTCTGCTGCGCGTTGTCGACCAGCTTCGGATAGTCCTTGATCGAGGTGTCCATGCTGGTGCGCAGGTCGGTGGCCTGCTTGCGGGCGTCGGACTTGACGTCGTCGCTGGCGCGGATCAGCTGCTGGTAGGCGGCATTGCGGTATTCACCCAGCATGCCGCGCATCTCGCCGGCCATGCGGATGCTTTCCATGCGTGAACCGGCCAGTTCGGTGGTGACGTTGTTCAGCGAATGCAGGCCACGATAGGCGACGATGCCCTGCAGCAGCATCACCAGCAGGATGACGCCGAAGGTCAGCATCAGCTTCGGCATCAGTTTCAGGTTGTTGATCCACGGCATGGGCGTTGCGAGCTCCTAAGGCAGACGCGTCCGGGCATCGGGCCCGGTTGCAGCAGAAACCACGCCGGCACCAGGTCCGGCGTGGCTCGACGGACAGCGGATTACTTGATGTTGGCCAGCTTCAGGCCCGACGGCGAGCTGACTTCGATTTCCGCGCGCGAAGCGTCGCGCTGGATCTTGCCGATCACGCAGACGGTCTTGCCTTCCAGGGTTTCCAGCGGGAAGGAGAACTTGCCGCGGTTTTCGCCGGCGATGCGCGCCGAGAAGGTATGGCGCGGGAAGGCGCCGCCCATGTACAGGAAGGTCGGCTGGCCTTCGGAACCTTCTGCGTAGCGGGCCTTTTCAACCTTGCCGCAGACCATGCCGTCCTTGCCGACCGAACGCGGTGCCATTTCCGGCGGGATCATGTCGGCCGACTGGGCGAAAGCGGAGGCGGCGGTGGTGGCCAGGACAGCAGCCGAGACGAACGCAAGCAGGGACTTCATCGAGGGGTATCTCCGGGGATGGTAACGGTCGGGCCGGTCCTGCGCGCTCCTGCGCGGCCGGCTTCTGTCCCCCTATCGGCACGGCCGCAGGGAACTGAAGGGTTTTGTGACCAGAACGTGAAGCAGTTCCGTTTGCTCAGGCGGCGACGTCTTCCGCGGCGCTGGGCTGGCCCATGTCGGCGCTGTCGAGCAGGGTCTCGATGTCCAGCAGGATCAGCATGCGGTCGTCATGGGTGCCGATGCCGGAAATGAAGCGGGTATCGACCGCGGCGCCGAACTCCGGGGTCGGACGGATCTGCTCGGCCGACAGCGGGATCACGTCGGAGACGCTGTCCACGACGATGCCGACCACGCGGTCTTCCACGTTCAGCACGATCATCACGGTGAAGGCGTCGTAGCGCGCATCGTCCAGGCGCAGCTTCAGGCGCAGGTCGATGACCGGCACGATGGTGCCGCGCAGGTTGATCACGCCCTTGATGTAGTCCGGTGCGTCCGGCACACGGGTCACCGCATCGTAGCCGCGGATTTCCTGCACCTTGAGGATATCCACGCCGTAGTGCTCGGCACCGAGGGTGAAGCTGAGGAATTCGCCACCGGCGCTGGCGGTGGAGCTGGTCTTGTCGTTCATCGAGGGGTCCTGGTTCTGCCGGAAGTCCCGGTGTCAGGCTCGATATCGGCCCCGTGGGAGGGGACTTTAGCTGCCGGGGAAGCATCCACGCATGGCGTGGATCCGGTAGTGCCGGCCGCTGGCCGGCATACCCGTTGGACGGGCCTCAGAGCTCGCCGTTGCGGCGTGCCTTGCGCTGGCGGTCGATGCGGAAGATGTAGCGCTGGATGGCGCTGTCCGCGCCGCGTGGCAGGCTGTCAAAGCGCATGCCCACGCGTTTGACCTCGATGCCATTGGGCTGGCGCTGTGGCAACAGGTTGCAGACCACCAGCTCGATGTCCAGATCCGGACCGTCAGGCAGCGAAAGCCGGGCCGGGTAACGCTTCTGCAGGCCGAACACCGCGCAGTCATTGGGCACGACCACCGCCAGACCGCCGCCACTGATGTCCACCACGCGCATCGACAGGGCTTCGGCGCGGGCCTCGCCAGGCGGCAGCAGCAGCTGCGGCGAGTCGGTCACCGGGGTCTCCAGCCGGTACAGCTCGCGGCGTTGCAGGTGCACCAGTTCGTCCGGCAGCGGGGCACGGAAGGCGACGTGGCCATCGTTGTCCACACGCTGCAGCTGGTGCAGGCGGAACCGGACCAGCACGCGTTCCAGCTGGGCGAAGCACAACAGGTGGTCGGACTGTTCGGCCGCGCGGTTGGACGCTTCCTGCGGGCTGCCATCGAGCAGCAGAACGTCCTCATCCTCGTCCAGATCGAGCAATGCGGTAGGAAACGAGCGGTCGCGGCCGTCAATATGCGCGTTGATCAGCGAACGCTGGTCGATCAGCGAGCGCAGCAGCTGGCGCAGCTGACGCGGATTGCGAACCAGGAATCGTTCGTCAGCGGCGTCGGCCGCAAGGACTTCATGCACTGCAGTGTCGTTGCCGTCGGACATGGAATCTAGGGTCAAGGGCGGGCGCCAGCACGCGTTGGCGCGAGGCTCGATGGGGATATCGGCCTCTGCCTCGGATTATGAAGTGAGGAGTGCATCACTTTCCATGCAGAAGGGGTCAGAGCCCTTTCCCGCGGGAAAGGGTTCTGACCCCCGAGTGCCCACCACGCCCCGTGTGGGGTCAGAACTCCTGCCAGTCGCCCTCGGCCGCCAGTGCCGGTGCCGCTGATGCGCGCAGCGGGCGTGCCGGTGCTGCCTTGGTGGCGGGCAGGGCGGCGGCCACCTGGCGCGGCTGCGGTGCGGTGGCCAGTCGTGCCGGTGCCGCGGTGACGCCCTGCGATGCCAGCCGGAAGCGTGCCACGGCTTCACCCAGCTGCACGGCCTGGTCTTCCATCGCGCGCGCCGCAGCGGTGGCTTCCTCCACCAGCGCAGCGTTCTGCTGGGTGGTTTCGTCCATCTGCACCACGGTCTGGTTGACCTGCTCGATGCCGGCGCTCTGTTCCTGCGAAGCGGCGGAGATCTCGGCCATGATGTCGGTCACGCGCTGCACCGAGGCAACGATCTCGCCCATGGTGCTGCCGGCCTGATGGACCAGGCTGGAGCCCTCGGCGACCTTGCCGACCGAATCGTCGATCAGGCCCTTGATCTCCTTGGCAGCGGCGGCCGAGCGCTGGGCGAGGGTGCGCACTTCGCTGGCAACCACGGCAAAGCCACGGCCCTGTTCACCGGCACGGGCAGCTTCCACGGCGGCGTTCAGCGCCAGGATGTTGGTCTGGAAGGCAATGCCGTCGATGACGCTGATGATCTCGGCGATCTTCTTCGAAGAGGCTTCAATGGCCGACATGGTGGTGACCACCTGGCCGACCACATCGCCACCCTGCGAGGCAACGCCATGGGCGCCAATGGCGAGCTGGTTGGCCTGGCGGGCGTGTTCGGCGTTCTGGCGCACGGTGGAGGTCAGTTCCTCCATCGACGCAGCGGTCTCTTCCAGGTTGGCGGCCTGCTGCTCGGTGCGGCGCGACAGGTCGCTGTTGCCGGAGGCGATTTCGCCGGCGGCCAGGGTGATGCTGGAGGCGCTGGCCTGGATCTGGCCGACGATCTGGGTCAGCTGCGCGACGGTGGTGTTGGCATCGTCACGCATGCGCGCGAACACGCCGTTGAACTGGCCTTCCATGCGCGCGGTCAGGTCGCCTGCGGCAATGGACTGCAGCAACTGCGAGAGCTGGCCGAGGTTGCCGTCGGCCACCTGCATCATGGTGTTGAGATGCTCGATCATCAGCCTGAAATCATGCTGGAAGCGCTGGGCGTCACCGCGCTGGCTGAAGTCGCCTGCGGCCGCTGCTGCGGCCAGCTGCTGGATCTGGGTGTTGATCGCCAGCAGGCTGGCCTTGGCCGCATCCATCGATTCATGCAGGATGGCGCGGCTGCCCGGCAGGCGGCGTGCATCCGGGGCGAGATTGCCGATGGCGTACTGGTTGAGCACGTCGATGGCATCGCGGATCGCATCGAGGTGTTCGAAGATCACGGTGTTGATGCCGGCGGCCAGCTGGCCATAGACGCCCGGGAAGTCTTCCGGAATGCGGTGGCCGATGTCCGGGCCGGCATGCATCTGCGCCATCAGCTGGGTCTGCTCGGAGAAGCGCCGCAGCGTGGCGGTCATTTCGGCGGTGGCGGCCAGCATCTTGCCGGCTTCGTCCTTGCTGGTGGCCTGGGTGCTGACGCTCAGGTCGCCGCGGGCGACCGCCTGGATGGCATGCACGGCCTTGCCCAGCGGACCGGTGACGGCACGCGAGATGACCGTGGCCAATGCGGCGGCCACCAGCGAAAGCAGCACGATGCAGCCGATGATGGCGATCATGCTGTTGCGATGGGTGGCGTTGGCGTCGGCGATCTTGCCGTCCATCTGCCCGGCGATGTGCGTGCCCAGTGCCTTCATCGCAGCGAACAGGTCGCGGCGCGCCGGGCGTGACTGCTCGTCAGAGATCTGCTGCGCCAGGGCGCCGTCACCGGCGGTCACGGCCTCGCGCATCGCCTTGTTGGCGGCGAAGTAGCGATCCAGTTGCGCGCTGGCGGCACGATACAGTTCACGCTCCTTGTCCAGCGCCGGCAGCGCCGCGTAGGCCGCCAGTTCGTCATGCACGGCCTTGGCGGTGTCGTCCATGCGCTTGTTGTAGTCGGCCACCTTTTCCGGCTGGTCGAGCATGCTCAGCTGGGCCAGTTCGTAGGTGCGGAACTCGCCCAGCTGCGAGCGCGCCTCGCCCAGGTGCTGGACCGACGGAATATCGTTGCCGGCCATCTCGCCGAGCTGCTTGTTGGCTTCACTCAGGCGCAGCAGGGCGAAGGCGCCGAGGACGAGGGTCATCAGCGTGGTGAGCGTGAACCCCACGGCCAGCTTGCGGGCGATGGGCAGATCTTGGAACCACTTCATGCAGGGTGCTCCAGGTGGGCAGGGTGCCGGCGGCGGTGCGCCGGCTGGGGGGGTGCATCGCGAACGGTGGTGCCGGTGGGGGTTCGGTGACGGCCGTCATTGCGGAATAACGGCGCGGTTTGAGCGGACTTTATGGACGCAGGTCACATTCGGTTGCGTAGGGGTGACGGCGCGAAAGTGCGGCAGTGGCGGGGCTTTCGCTTGAATGATGTGGTTGCGCGCGAAACCAACGCGGCGACGGAGTTCACGGAATGCGCGGCGCCATCAGTCGGGGTCAGTTCCCTTTCCTGCGGAAAGGGTGCTGACCCCATCGCCGCCGCCATCGCCGGAGCGCGCGCAAACAAAAACCGCCGCCCCGAAAGGGCGGCGGTTCTGCACAGCCTGCAGGCAGGATCAGGCGGCCTGCGGCATCCGCAGCGAGCGCACCAGGCCGCCGATGTCGACGATCAGGGCGACGCGGCCATCGCCGAGGATGGTGGCACCCGAGACGCCGCCAATGCGGCGGTAGTTGTTCTCGATGTTCTTCACCACCACCTGCTGCTGGCCGACCAGTTCGTCCACTTCCAGCGCGATCTTCTGGCCATCGCCTTCGACCACCACCACCAGCGATTCGCTGTTGGCGTGGCGGCTGCCATAGCCGTAGTACTCGGTCAGCGACAGGATCGGCAGGTACTCGCCGCGTACACGCAGCACGCGGCCTTCGCCGGCCATGCTGCGGATGTCTTCGGGCTGCGGTTGCAGCGCCTCCAGCACATAGGCCAACGGCAGGATCAGGGTTTCGCCAGCCACGGCCACGGTCATGCCATCGAGGATGGCCAGGGTCAGTGGCAGGCGGATCAGCGTGCGGGTGCCAGCGCCGAGGCTGCTTTCGATCTGCACCTCGCCGCCCAGCGCCTGGATGTTGCGGCGGACCACGTCCATGCCGACGCCGCGCCCGGACAGATCGGTGACCGCATCGGCGGTGGAGAAGCCGGGTTGGAAGATCAGGTCCCAGACCTGCGAATCGGTGGGGTTGTCCGGTACCGCCAGGCCGCGTTCATGCGCCTTGGCCAGGATCTTGCTGCGATCCAGGCCGCGGCCGTCGTCGCTGACCTCGATCACGATGTGGCCGCCCTGATGCGACGCGGCCAGAGTGATGGTGCCGGTTTCGTCTTTGCCCGCGCCGCGGCGCACGTCCGGCATTTCCAGGCCGTGGTCGATCGAATTGCGCACCAGGTGCACCAGCGGATCGGCAATCTTCTCGATCAGGCCCTTGTCCAGCTCGGTGCCTTCGCCGACGGTGCGCAGGCGCACCTGCTTGCCGAGGCGGCTGGACAGATCGCGGACCAGGCGCGGGAAGCGCCGGAACACGGCGTCAACCGGCAGCATGCGCACGCCGATGACCGCTTCCTGCAGATCGCGGGTATTGCGCTCGAGCTGGTCCAGGCCGGCGAACAGGCTCTCGGCGTGGACCGGATCCAGGGCATGCGAGACCTGCTTGAGCATGGCCTGGGTGATGACCAGTTCGCCGACCAGGTTGATCAGCGCATCGACCTTGTCGACGCTTACACGGATCGAGGTCTCCGCTTCCTGGCTGGCGCCGGCGGGGGCGGCCGGAGCGGCGGCGGAGGCGGTGGAAGGGGCAATCTGTGTTGCTGCCGGGGCCTGGGTGGCCAGGCTTGGCGGCGCGGCCGGACGGATGTCCAGTTCGCAGTCGTCCAGCACCCAGGCAAAGGTGTCTTCGATCTTGCTGCGCGGCACCTTTCCGACCAGACCCAGGTCCCAGGCCAGGTGCGCTTCAAGCGGGTCGAGCTGGGCGAAGCCCGGCAGGCGCTCCATGCGCGCGGCCACCTGCAGCGAACCGAGGTGTTCCAGTTCGCGGATGATGCGCAGCGGGTCGTTGCCGCTCATGAACAGCGAAGGTGCCGGGGTGAAGCCGATCTGCCAGGCTTCCGGCGTGTCGTCGACCTTGGCCGCTGCCGGCGCGGGGGCGCTTGCCGCGGCCTGACCGGACAGCACCGCTTCCAGGCGTGCCTTCACCGCAGCCACTGCGGCAGGGTCGGCGGCCTGGCCATGCTCTGCTTCGCGCAGCAGGGCGCGCAGCACGTCCACCGAGGACAGCATGGCGTCGACGGCGTGGCCTTCCAGCGCACGCTTGCCGGCGCGCAGCTCATCGAGCAGCGTTTCCAGTACGTGGGTCAGGCTGGCGATGGCGTCGAAGCCGAAGGTGCCGGCGCCGCCCTTGATCGAGTGGGCGGCGCGGAACACCGAATTGATGATCTCCGCGTCCTGCTGCCCCGATTCCAGGGCCAGCAGGCCAGCCTCCATCGCGTCGAGGCCTTCGCGGCTCTCCTCGAAGAAGGTGGCGTGGAAGCGTTGCAGGTCCATGCTCATGGCAGTGGTGGTCCGGAAGCGAAGAGGGGAAGCGGCGGCGGGCGATCAGCCCAGCACTTTCTGCACGGTGGCGACCAGCTGTTCGGGATTGAACGGCTTGACCAGCCAGCCGGTGGCACCGGCGGCCTTGCCTTCGGACTTCTTGTCGGCGGCCGATTCGGTGGTCAGCATCAGCAGCGGGGTGAACTTGTAGTCCGGCAGCTGGCGCAGTTCGCGGATCAGCGCGATGCCGTCCATGTTGGGCATGTTGACGTCGGTGACCACCGCGTTGAAGCGTTGGCCCTTGGCGCGACCGAGCGCGACCGCGCCGTCTTCGGCTTCTTCGACGGCAAAACCGGCCGAGGTGAGGGCGAAGGAAACCATCTGGCGCATCGACGCCGAATCGTCCACCACCAAGATACGTGCGCTCATGCAGCGTTCTCCACAGATTTCAGGTTGTCATGGGGTACGTCCAGGCCCAGGGCCTGGGTGACGCCCAGCAGGCGCGCGGCGTCACGGAAGGTTGCAGTGCAACCGTGGAAGCCGGTGCCCAGGCCTGCCTCGCGGCGGGCCTGCACGAATGCACACAGCACCTGCACCGCGGCTGTGTGGATGCGGGCGACCTGGCTGGCATCCAGGGTCAGCTCGCCTGCCTGCGCCACCAGCGGGGCGAGGCGGTTCTTGAGCTCGGTGCTGCTCTCGATGCCGAGATCCCCACCCAGTTCGACAGTGCTCATGGTTGCTCCGGACAAACGGTTCCGTGATCCATAACGGCACCCCGGCAGGGTTCTTTAGAGGAATCGACGCGGAGCGTCGATGCGGCTGATGGTGGGCAGATCGCAGGGGCGTTTGCGACTTAACCCCCTCCGTCCCCTTTTTGGGGCTCAGCTCAGCAGCCGGGTGGCGTCGAGCAGGATCATCGGCCGCTGGCTGACGCGTGCCACGCCGCGGAACAGGTCGTTGGAGATCTGGCAGATGCGCGCGGTATCCGGCGGTTCGATCTGCGAATCGGTGAGGTTGGCGACGTCTTCCACCGCCGACACGCGCAGGCCGATGGTCTCGCCGTCTTCTTCCAGCACCACGATCCGGGTCTGCGCGTCGTCTTCGGCGGCGGCGGCACCAAGGTGCAGGCCGAGGTCCATCACCGGTACCACCTGGCCGCGCAGGTTCATGATGCCGAGCATCGCCGGTGCGGTGCCACGCAGGGGCAGCAAGGGCACCGGCAACACCACTTCCTGCACCTTCAGCAGTTCCAGTGCGTAGGCCTGGGTGCCGCAGCGCAGGCGCAGCCAGCGCGAGGTGCGTTCGGCGGCACGGCGGTTCTGCGGATGCGGGCTGCTGGCGGGCTGGTGGGCCTGGGCCTGCAACTCCTGCCAGCTGCCCGGGCGGTTGCCGCTGGGGGTGTCCAGTGCCACGCGCGGGGGCGGGGCGACGGCGGCGCGTGCGGACGGTGCAGCTGCGGGGCGGGGAGTGGGCGCCGGCGCCGGCGCGGCGATCACTGCGGGTGGGGGCGGGGCGACGTCCTCGCCACCGGCGGCAGCCTCGAAGGCGGCCTGCAGGCCGGGGCTGTCGGTGTGGGCAAGACGATGACTGTCGGCCGCATCGGTCTCGTAGATCACTTCGTCGGGCAGGTCATCCCAGGTAGGCTCGGGGCCGGTCGTTGCGGCGGCTGCGGGTGCTGGCGCGGTTTCGTGGATGACTTCGTCGGGCAGGTCATCCCAGGTGGGCTCGCGTTCCGGAGAGGCGGCGCTTGGCGGGGAAGGCGGGGCCCCCGCCGGTGCAGCGGCAGCCTCGAAAGCGGCCTCCAGCAGGGCGTCGTCCGCGCTCGGGCCCGCAACGACAGCGTCCGTTTCGTAGATCACTTCGGCCGGCAGATCGTCCCAGGTCGGCTCGCGTTCCGGTGCCGCCGCGTCCGCCGGGCGTGGCCCGGCGCTACCGGGAGGTGGCACGGCAGCCGGCGCCGCAACAATCGCTTCGCCCAGCAGTTCGTCCAGATAGTCGTCCAGTACGCCGGTGCTGTTCATGCCGCCTGCTCCAGCGCGCGCGCGTCCTCACCCAGAATCCAGTTCAGTGCACGCCGGTAGGCCGCCAGACCGCGCCCCGGATAGTCCTCACCGATGCTCGGCAGGGTCAGGCCGGCGGCATTGCTGATGCGGGTGTCGATCGGAATCGCGTCTTCCCACACGCGTGCGCCGTGGCGATCCTGCATGGTGCGCAGCGATTCGTTGCCGGCGCGCGTGCGGCGGTCGAACAGGGTCGGCAGGATCGAAATCGGCAGCGGGCGGCGGCGCGAACGCTCGACCATCTCACCGGTGCGGACCATGCCATCCAGTCCGTGCAGGGCCAGCGGCTCGGCCTGGGTGGGGATGATCAGGCGGTCGGCCGCGGCCAGCGCATTGATCATCAGCAGGCCGAGGGTCGGCGCGCAGTCCAGCAGGATGTAGTCGTGCTGGCCCTGGTGGCGCGCCAGCGCGTTCTGCAGCGCCAGGCCGAGCCCGGGCTGGTTGGCGCTGCGGCGCTCCAGCGTGGCCAGCGCGGACTGTGCGCAGACGTAGTCCAGGCCGTGGACGTTGCTGGCGTGGCACAGGCCGGAAAGATCGGCCGGCGGCGTGCCAAACAGTTCAAGCACACCGGCCGGCGGCGGATCCACCGGCACCCCGAAGGCGCGGCTGAGCGACGCATGCGGATCGAGGTCGATCAGCAGCACGCGATGGCCGAGTGCGGCCAGGCCGCGGCCGAGGGCGAGGGTGGTGGTGGTCTTGCCGACTCCGCCCTTCTGGTTGGCGACTGCCCAGATGCGCATCGGATTACTCCTTCATTGCCGGGGGAACGGCGGCGCCGACGCGGCTGCCAGCCGGCACCGGTGGCAACGTCACCGGCGCGAGGGGGGAAGTGGGGGCGGTAGCCGGCGTTGCGGCGGCTTGTTCGGGGGTGGCCCTGTCAACGGCACCGGTGGCGGCGTTCAGGCGTTGGCCGAGCGGGTCCACCGAATGGCTGGTGTCGGCCAGGATGATGACCATCACCCGGCGATTGCGGTTGCGGCCCTGCGCGCTGTCGTTCTCCTCGCGCGGGCGGAACTGGCCGTAGCCGACCATCGCCAGCCGCGACGGCTGTACCCCCTGGTCGGCGAACAGGTGCACCACGCTGGCCGCGCGCCCGGCCGACAGTTCCCAGTTGGACGGGAAGGTGGCGGTGGCGATCGGCACGTTGTCGGTGTGGCCTTCCACACGCACGCTGTTGGGTACATCGCGCAGCACGTCGGCCAGGCTGGCCAGGGTCTGCCGGGCGTGCACGTCCAGCGCCGCCGAGCCGGTGGGGAACAGGATGTCGCTGTTGATCTCCACTTCGATCCACAGCTCGGTACGGCGCACGCTGATCATGCCGCGGTCGATCAACGGTGCCAGCGCGGCGGTGAGGCGGTCGGCGGTGCTGTTGAGCTGGCGCTCGGCGCGTGCGATCTGTTCCTGGTTGTGCACCGACACCGGCATGCGCATCTGCGAGGCCATCGACGGCAGCAGCGTCGGATCATGCGAGGGTGCCGGCGCCGAAGGGCCGATCTTGGTGCCGGACTTGATCACCGACGGGCTGTCCCAGCCGCCACCCTGCACCTGCTTGTTGCCGACCTGCACCGGATTGATGGTGCGCGGCGCACCGCCGAAGGCGTCGGTGAGCGCGTCGGCCATGATCCGGTACTTGCCCTCGTTGACCGAGGAGATCGCGTACATGACCACGAAGAAGGCGAGCAGCAGCGTCATCAGGTCGGCATAGGGGATCGCCCATGCTTCGTGGTTGGCGTGCTCTTCGTGGTGCTTGCGGCGGGCCATGTCAGTGCAGGAAGCCGGAGAGGTTGGTTTCGATGTTGCGCGGGTTCTCGCCCTGGGCGATCGAGATCAGGCCTTCGATGACCATTTCGCGGTCGCGCGTGTTGTGCGAGATCACACTCTTGAGCTTGGCGGCGATCGGCAGGAACAGCAGGTTGGCCGAGGCGATGCCATAGATGGTGGCGGTGAACGCGGCGGCGATGCCATGGCCGAGCTTGCTCGGGTCGGCCAGGTTCTTCATCACTGCGATCAGGCCGAGCACGGCGCCGATGATGCCGAGGGTGGGTGCGTAGATGCCCATCGCCTCGAATACCTTGGCGCCGGCCTGGTCCTGGTGCTCCTGGCTGCCCAGTTCGATTTCCAGCATGTGCCGCATCGATTCGGGCTCCACGCCGTCCACCAGCAGCTGCAGCCCCTTGCGCAGGAACGGGTCCTGCTGTGCTTCCACCTGCGATTCCAGGCCCAGCAGGCCCTGGCGACGGGCGATGTTGCTCCATTCCACGATCTGGCGGATCAGCTCGTGGCGATCGCTGTTCGGCGGGCGCACGACCCAGCGCACGATCTTGAAGGCGTGCTTGAACACGGCCGGCGAGGTGTGCAGCAGGATCGCCGCGACGGTGCCGACGATGACAATCACAAAGGCCGCAGGCGACCACAACGACGCCAGCCCGGCGCCCTTGAGGATGCTGCCACCGACCAGCGAGGCCAGGGCGAGAAAGAGTCCAATGAGGCTGAGTCTATCCATGGATCCGGTATCGGCTTGTGTGAATGGGACTTGAGACACCGGGCGTTCGTGTACAGACGGTAGTCACAGTTTCTGGGGGCGCCGGGCGGGGCCCGGCGGGGGTCATCGCAGGCCGTCCACGTCCAGGATCAGCGCCATGCGACCATCGCCGATCAAGGTTGCACCGGCATAACCGCGCAGGCCGCGCAGGGCTTTGGGCAGCGGCTTGATGACCACTTCCTCGCGCCCGCGCACCTGGTCCACGACCAGCCCGAAGCGTGCCTCGCCGGCCTGCAGCACCACAATGGTCAGCAGGGTGGAGGCGGCCGGCGTCACATCCAGCCACTGGCGCAGATCGACCAGCGGCAGGGTGTGCGAGCGGCGGTCGAGCACGGCACGGCCATCGAACCAGCCCAGCGAGGTGCGCGGCGCGTGCAGCACTTCCATCACGCGCGCCAGCGGCAGCGCGTAGACGTCCTCGCCGGCCTGCACCAGCAGCGTCGGCAGGATCGCCAGGGTCAGCGGTACGCGGATCAGGAAGCGGCTGCCACGGCCCAGCTCCGACTGGATCTGGATCTGGCCGCTGAGTTCGCGGATACGGGACTGCACCACGTCCATGCCGACGCCGCGGCCGGAGATGTCGGTCACCTGCTGCTTGGTCGAGAAGCCGGGCAGGAACACCAGGTGCAGGCATTCCTCGCTGCTCAGGCGGGCGGCGGCTTCCGGATCGATCAGGCCCTTCTCGCGTGCCTTGGCGCGCAGCTTTTCCGGGTCGATGCCGGCGCCATCGTCCTGCACCTCGATGCTGACGTAGTCACCTTCCTGCTGCGCCGACAGGCGCACATGGCCCATCCGCGGCTTGCCCTGCGCTTCGCGCAGTTCGGGCATTTCCACGCCATGGTCGATGGCATTGCGGACCAGGTGAACCAGCGGGTCGGCCAGGGCTTCGACCAGGTTGCGGTCGAGCTCGGTCTCGGCGCCGATCAGTTCCAGATCCACTTCCTTCTTCAGCGAGCGGGCGACATCGCGGGCGACCTTGGGGAAGCGCGAGAACACCTTGCCGACCGGCTGCATGCGGGTGCGCATCACCGCCGACTGCAGTCGCGCGGTGGCGATGTCCAGGGTCGATACGGCGCGGTCCAGCTCTTCATCGCGCAGGCGTGCGCGCAGCGTCTTCAGGCGGTTGCGTGACAGCACCAGCTCGCCGATCAGGTTGACGATCGCATCCAGGCGCTTGGTATCCACGCGCACGGTGTGCTCGGCTTCGGCCAGCGGCTTGGCGGCCGGCTTGGCTGCCGGGGTGGCGGCCGCCGGGCGCGGCGCAGGCGTCGCAGCGACCGGCGTGGCGGCGACCGGCTTGCTGCCGGGCGCGGCGCCACCGTGCAGCTGGTCGAGCAGGGCTTCGAACTCGTCTTCGCTGATCAGGCCGTCGTCGGCCTTCTTCGCCGGCGCGACCGCGGTCGGCGCGTTGCCGCCGTGCAGCTGGTCGAGCAGGGCCTCGAATTCGTCTTCGGTGATCAGGTCGCCGCCCGCAGCGGCGGGTGCGGCGGCGGTCGGGGCTGCGGTACCGCCACCGTGCATGTCGAACTGTGCGATCAGCTCCGGCGGCGCATAGCCCGGCTCGGTGCCCGAGGACACCGCATCGAGCATCGACTGCAGGTAATCCAGCGATTGCTGGGCGGCGTCGAAGTGATGGGCCTGCAGCACGGCCTGGCCGGCACGCGCGATGCCGAGGGCTTCTTCAGCGGCGTGGCACAGCTCGACCATGGCGGTGACGCCGAGGAAGCCGGCGCCGCCCTTGAGCGTGTGGTAGCCGCGGAACACTGCGTTGAGCTGCTCGCTGTCCTGCGGTGCCTGCTCCAGCGACACCAGCTGTTCGCCCAGGCGGTCCAGGATTTCCTGTGCCTCGATGATGAAATCGGCAGTGATGTCGTCGGATACCGCGCTCATGCTTACAGCCCCAGATCCGACAACAGGTCGTCGGCGTCGTTCTGCGAGACCGCGTGGCGGTCCAGTCCCTTCAGTGCCGGCCCGGCCAGTTCCGGGTCGGTGCGATGCTGTTCCGGCGGCAGGCCGAGCGCGCCGAAGCCTTCGTGCACGCGGCGCACGATGCCGACCACGCGACGGATGATCTGCCCGGTCAGGTCCTGGTAGCTCTGGGTCAGGGCGATCTCGGTGAGGTTGTGGCGGATGCGCTCAAGCTGCGCGTCCTGGCCCGGCTGCAGGCCTTCGGCGCGCAGTTGCTCGGTCAGGCTGCGGCATTCCTCGGCCAGGTCCAGGGTGCGGTGGGTGGCCTGTTCGGTCATCGCCACCACGTGGTCCAGGCGCGCGCAGGCGTCGTCCAGTTCGCCGGCATCGCTGGGCACGGTCGGCAGTTCACCCAGCGCCTGGCCGAGTTCGCGGGCCAGCCGCGAAAGACCGCTCATCATCGGCTGCGTGCGCAGCGCGACCAGTCCGTCGATGCGCTGCCGCCAGGCGGCCTCGTCACCCGACTCCAGCGCGTCCAGGGCTTCCTGCAGGCGCAGGGCAAGGGCGTTCTTGTCGACCGTGGTTTCCATCAGGCGCTGGCCGCCAGGCGTTCGAAGATCTTGCCCAGCTTTTCTTCCAGGGTCTGCGCGGTGAACGGCTTGATGATGTAGCCGTTGACGCCGCTCTGGGCGGCTTCGATGATCTGCTCGCGCTTGGCTTCGGCGGTCACCATCAACACCGGCAGGGTCTTCAGCTTGGCATCGGCGCGGATCGCCTTGAGCAGCTCGATGCCGGTCATCACCGGCATGTTCCAGTCGGTGACCACGAAATCGAACGGCTGGCTCTGCAGCAGCGACAGCGCGGCATGCCCGTCCTCGGCTTCGGCGGTGTTGGTGAAGCCCAGATCGCCCAGCAGGTTCTTGACGATGCGACGCATGGTCGAGAAGTCGTCGACGATCAGGATGCGCATGTTCTTGTTCAAAGCAGAGTTCCTTTGTTGTTCATTCCGGGCGGCCGGGGGCAGCCGCCTCGGGGATGTTCATTCTTCAAGGCCGGCGTCGACCGCCTCGAAAATCTTCAGTCGGCCACGCAGGCGCAGCACCGCCTGGCCGTGGATCTGGCAGACCCGCGACTCGCTCACGCCGAGCACCGCACCGATCTCCTTCAGGTTCAGCTCCTGCTCGTAGTAGAGCGAGAGCACCAGCTGTTCGCGCTCGGGCAGGTGGCCGATGGCCTTGCCCAGCTCGCGGCCGAACTCGCCGCGCTCCAGCACCTGCTGCGGGGTCGGGCCGCCCTGGGCGACGGTATCCAGTTCGCCCTGGTCCTCGATACGCGATTCCAGGCTCAGCACCTGGCCGCGCGCGGCGTCTTCCATCAGTCGCAGGTATTCGGGCAGCGGCATGTCCATCGCGGCGGCCACTTCGGTGGCGCTGGCGGCACGACCACTGCTCTGTTCCAGGCGGCGGATGGTGGCAGCAGCATCGCGTGCACGGCGGTGCACCGAACGCGGCACCCAATCACCACGACGGATCTCGTCGATCATCGAACCGCGGATGCGGATCGACGCGTAGGTCTCGAACGAGGCGCCCTGGTCGGCGTCGTAGCTGCGCGAGGCCTCGATCAGGCCCATCATGCCGGCCTGGATCAGGTCGTCGACTTCGACGCTGGCCGGCAGGCGTGCGGCCAGGTGGTGGGCGATGCGCCGCACCAGGTCCGAATGCTGGGCGATGACCTCGTTGGCCGCCGAGCGCTGGACCTCCCGGTACTGGGCTGCGCCTTTCATGCGGCCACCCCGCGCTGCTTGAGGATGCGTTCGAGGAAGAACTCGACGCCGCCACGCGGTTCGGTCGGCGCCTGCCAGCGCGCGGTGCGCCGTGCGATCTCGGTGATCGCCAGTGCAGCCGGGCTGGATGGGTAGGCCTTGACCACCGGCTGCTGGCGCTGCACCGACAGGCGCAACCAGTCATCCTGCGGCACGCAGCCCAGGTAATTCAATGAGACATCGGCCAGGAACTTCTCGCAGACGCGGGTCAGCTTTTCGTACAGCACGCGGCCTTCGTTGGGGTCGCGCACCATGTTGGCCACCACCTGGATGCGGTCCACCCCACGCTCGCGCGAGAGCACCTTGATCAGCGCGTAGGCGTCGGTGATCGAGGCCGGTTCGTCGCAGACCACCACCACGGTGTCCTGTGCGGCCTGGCAGAAGGTCAGCACGCCATCGGTGATGCCGGCGGCGGTGTCCACCACCATGATGTCCAGCTCGCGCTCCAGTTCGGAGAACACGTTGACCAGGCCGACGTGCTCGGCCGGGGCCAGTTCGGCCATGTGCCGGCGGCCGGACGCGGCCGGGACCACCAGCACGCCGTTCGGGCCTTCGACGATGACGTCATCCAGCGAGCAGCGGCCGGCGACCAGGTCGGCCAGCGTGAAGGTGGGGTTCAACCCCAGGATCACGTCGATGTTGGCCAGGCCCAGGTCCGCATCCAGCAGCAGCGTGCGCTTGCCCATGCCGGCCAGCGCCACGGCCAGGTTGGCCGACACGTTGGTCTTGCCCACGCCGCCCTTGCCGCCGGTCACGGCAATGGTGCGCACAGGGCCGAGCGGCTCGCTGCGGGTGGCCGACAGCGGGAAGGTCTTGGTCAGCTTGGCGTACTCACGCGACGGCATGGTTCAACTCCGGGTTGCAGGGCATATCGGCCGCTCGGCGCAAATCTTCAAGGCGAAGTACGAGATTGGCCGCACTGGCCCGGTGCAGGTCCTCCGGTACGTCCTGGCCGTCAGTCACCCAGGTGATCGGCAGGCTGTGATCCACGGCCACCGACAGCGCGTTGCCGAAACGGCCGGTCTCGTCCAGCTTGCTCAGCACCAGCCCCTGCAGGTTGGCCGCGCCAAAGCGGCGGACCACCTCGTCCATGTCGCCGAAACTGGTGTTGGCCGGCAGCAGCAGCAGGGTGCGCACCTGGCGGGCGGCGCGCAGCCACTGCAGCTGGGCGGCCAGTGCGCGGTCACGCGGGCCCAGGCCGGCGGTGTCGATCAGCACCAGCTTGTAGTCCTTCAGGCGTTCCAGCAGCTGGTCCAGGTCGGTACCGCTGTTGGCCTCGTGCACGGCGATGCCGAGCTGGCGGCCATAGCCGTACAGCTGTTCGCGGGCGCCGATGCGGGTGGTGTCGGTGGTCACCAGGGCAACGTCACGCGGGGCGTGCTTCTCGGCGAAGCGCGAGGCCAGCTTGGCGATGGTGGTGGTCTTGCCGGCGCCGGTCGGGCCGACCAGCGCGATCACACCGCCTTCTTCCAGCGGGTCGACCGGGGCGATCGGCAGCTTGCGCGAGATCAGCCCCAGCATCAGCCCGCGGCCGCGGTGGGCTTCGGTCTCCAGCGGGATCTGCATGGCCACGTCGCGGGCCAGGCCAGCGTCGAAGCCGTACTCATCCATCAGGTCCAGGGCGGTGGCACGCACCGGGCAGCCGCGCAGGCGCTCGTCGGTGAAGCGGTTCATCTCGCGCTCGATCACCTGGCGCATGCCGGCCACTTCCTGGCGCAGCTGGCGGATCTCGGCGTCGTCCTGGGCCACCACGGTCAGCGCCGGGGCCGGCGCCAGCATCGGCGCCGGGCTGGCGTCGTCGGCGGCGTCCACCGGTGCCGGTTCGCTGACGGTCGATTCGGCCGGCGCCTCGGCCACGGCGGCAGTCGGCAGCGGCGGCGGTTGCACTGCCGGGGCGGGGCTTTCGTGATGCGTTTCGTGCGGCGGGTCGATCTGGAAGCGGGCGCGGTTGGGTGCTGCTACGGCCACCGCTGCCGGCGCGACGATGGCGTCGGCGAACGGGGCGAAGATCTGTTCCGGCAGCGTCGGTTCGTTGACGGCGGCGCGCGCCAGGGTGGCGGCGAAGCCGGTGCTGCCACGGGTCGGCACGATCTCGTCGGCGCTGTCCAGGGTGCGGCCGGTGGCACCGACCGCGGCGCGGGCCAGGGCCGCCACCGCCGAGGTGGTGGCGGCGACCGGTTCCGGTGCCGGGGTGCTGCTGCGGCGGCGGGTGACGGCGGCAATCACCGCATCGGCGGCGGTACGCGGCTTCGGTGCCGGCGGCGGCGCCACGTCACGGCGCGAGGCTTCCAGTGCACGCTGCACGGCGCTCTCATCATAGTTGGCGGCGGCCACGATCTCGATGCCTTCCTCGATCCGGCGGTTGGACAGGATCACGGCGTCGGGGCCGTGTTCCTTGCGCACCAGGTTCATGGCCGAGCGCATGTCGGCGGCGACGAATCGTTTGATTTTCATGCTGTGGTCACGGGACGAAGACGGCGGGGTGGCGTTCGGGGAACTCGGGTGGTCGGTGGTCTGCACGGTGCGGGTTCCCCTTGGTATCTGTCTGTTGCGTTGGTTCGGAAGTGGTGTCTGTTTTCTGGCGCATCGGCGGGCGGCGTCAGCTGATCGTTCCGACCAGCTTCAGGCGCTTGTCCTCCGGCACCTCGCTGTAGGCCAGGACCGACAGCGACGGAACGCTGTGGCGGACCAGGCGCGCCAGCGCGGCGCGCACCGGGCCGGGTACCAGCACGACCGCGGGCTCATTGCGGGCTTCCTGCTTGCTGACACAGTCGGCCAGGCTCTGGTGCAGTCGCTCGGCGAGTCCGGGTTCCAGCGCGGCGCCGTTGCCCTGCGTGGACTCCTGCAAGACACGTTCCAATTGCGGGTTGAGGGTGAACACCGGCAGCTCCGCCGACATTCCGGCGATCTCCTGCACGATGAAGCGGCCCAGCGCGGTGCGCACCGCGGCGGTCAGCACGGCCGGATCCTGGCTGCCGGGGGCATGTTCGACCAGCGATTCGGCGATCTTGCGCAGCTGGCGGATCGGGATGCGCTCGACCAGCAGGTTCTGCAGCACGCGCACCACGGCCGACAGCGGCAACGCCTTGGGCGTCAGATCTTCGACGAGCTTGGGCGCACTCTTGGCCAGGTTGGCCAGCAGGTGCTGCACTTCTTCGTGGCCGAGCAGTTCCGGGGCGTGCTCGCGGATCAGGTGCGAAAGATGGGTGGCCACCACGGTGGCCGGGTCGACCACGGTGTAGCCCAGCGTTTCGGCCTGGGCGCGCTGGTGCGGCTGGATCCAGGTGGCATCCAGGCCGAACGCGGGGTCCTTGCCGGCGATGCCTTCCAGTGTGCCGAGCGCACTGCCCGGGTCCAGTGCCAGTTCGCGGTCCGGATGGATCTCGGCGGTGGCCACCGGCACGCCGTGCACCAGCACGCGATAGCCGTTGGCCGGCAGTTCCAGGTTGTCGCGGATGTGCACCGATGGAATCAGGAAGCCGACATCCTGGGTCAGCTTGCGGCGCACGCCCTTGATGCGCGCCATCAATTCGCCGCCCTGGTTGCTGTCCACCAGCGGAATCAGCCGGTAGCCCACCTCCAGCCCCAGCGGATCGACCGGGCGCAGCTCGTCCCAGCTCAGTTCCGCCGTCGGTGCCGCTGCGGCCGGACGGCCCAGCGCGTTCAGCGCGGCGCCATCGCCTGCGCCGGCAGCGGCGTCGGAAGCCGGCTGCTTCTCCTTGCGGTACAGCTTCCAGGCAATGAACCCGAGGATCGCCGCCAGCGTCAGGAATGCGACGTTAGGCATGCCCGGCACCAGGCCGACCAGGCCGACGATGCCGGCGGTGATCGCCAGCGCGCGGTACTGGCCGAACACCTGGCCGGTCATGGCCTGGGCCATGTCCTGAGAGCGCGAGGCACGGGTCACCAGCATTGCCACCGCGCTGGACACCAGCAGCGCCGGCAGCTGCGCCACCAGCCCGTCACCGATGGACAGCAGGGTGTAGGTGGCGGCCGCTTCGCCGAACGGCATGCCATGCTGCAGCACGCCCACGGCCAGGCCGCCGAGCATGTTGATGAACAGGATCAGGATGCCGGCGATGGCATCGCCGCGGATGAACTTGCTGGCACCGTCCATCGCGCCGTAGAAGTCGGCTTCCTCGCGTACTTCCTCGCGGCGCAGCTTGGCTTCTTCACGGGTCAGCAGGCCGGCGTTGAGGTCAGCGTCGATGGCCATCTGCTTGCCGGGCATGGCGTCGAGGATGAAGCGCGCGGTCACTTCCGAGACGCGGCCGGCCCCCTTGGTGATGACCACGAAGTTGATGATGGTCAGGATCGCGAACACCACGATGCCGACCGCGTAGTTGCCGCCGATCACGAATTCGCCGAAGGAGGCGATGACCTTGCCAGCCGCCTCGTGGCCGTTCTGGCCGTTGAGCAGGATCACGCGGGTGGAGGCCACGTTCAGCGCCAGCCGCAGCATGGTGGTGATCAGGAGCACGATCGGGAAGATGGTGAAATCCAGCGGGCGCTTCACGTAGACCACCGCCAGCAGCACCATCAACGAGATGGCGATGTTGAAGGTGAACAATGCATCGAGCACCGGCGCCGCCAGCGGCACCACCACCATGGCCAGCAGGGCCAGCACGATCAGCGGCGCGCCAAGGCCCTGGCGGATCATTTCCAGGGCGCGGCGGGTGTTGAAACCGGTCGAGGGCTGGGCGCTCACGGGCGGCCTCCCTTGCCGAATTCATCCACCTGGATGTGCGGGGCGTCCGGCATCGGGCCAGTGCGCCAGGTGCGCAGCTGGTAGACGTAGGACAGGACCTGGGCGACGGCTGAATACAGTCTCACGGGGATTTCCTTTCCGAGTTGGCCTTCCCGATACAAGGCGCGTGCCAAAGGCGGGGCAGAGACGATGGCGACCTTGTTGCCGTCGGCCACTTCGCGGATGCGCAGGGCGGTCTCGTCCACGCCCAGCGCCACCACGGTGGGGGCGTTCATTGCGCCGCCTTCGTACTTCAGGGCTACCGCGTAGTGGGTGGGGTTGACCACCACCACGTCGGCGGTGGGGACCGCTTCCATCATCCGGCGGTTGGCCATCTGCTGCTGCAGCTGGCGGATGCGCCCCTTCACCTCGGGGCTGCCCTCGCTTTCCTTCATTTCCCGGCGCAGTTCCTCGCGGGTCATCTTCAGCTTGCGCATCCAGTTCCAGCGCTGGTACGGCGCATCGATGGCGGCCAGCACCAGCATCGCGCCGGCGGTGGCCAGCAGCAGGCGCAGGGTGAAGCCCAGGCCATCGGTGATGGCGGTCTCCAGCGGGTGGTGGATCAGCCCGCGCAGGGTGTCAAAGCCGGTCCAGACCACCAGCCCGGCGGCCACGCCAACGAAGGCCACGCGCAGCAGCGACTTGGTGAATTCGGCGATGGCCTCCGGGCCATACAGCCGCTTGAGCCCGCTCATCGGGTTCAGGCGGTTGATGTCGGGCAGCAACGCCTTCTGCGACCAGCGCAGGCCGCCCATCACCAGCGGTGCGACGAAGCTGGCCAGCAGGCAGACCAGCACCAGCGGCGCGATCACCAGCAGGAACTGCAGCAGCAGGTCGCCGAAGTGGCCGAACAGTTCCTTCGGGTTCTGCCGCAGGCTCTGTTCCGGGCTGAGCGCCTGCTTCATCCAGGCCGTGGCGCCACGCCCGATCGAGCCGCTCATGGCCATCACCGCCAGCACGCCGGCACCGAACACGGCGGCCGTGCCCAGTTCCCGCGAGCGTGGCAGGTTGCCCTGTTCACGGGCATCGCGCAGGCGTTTTTCGGTCGGTTGTTCGGTCTTTTCGCCGGCGGATTCGTTCTCGGACATCAGGGGTACTACGGCAGGAGATGCCGGGGTACGTGCAAGAACCGTTCCGTGATGGTGGGTCGCTCATCCACCCATGGCGTGGAGCTACAGGAGGGTATTGCAGGGAGCGTTCCGTGACGGCGGGCGGCGGCACGGCTGGCACCGGGCCATGCCCGGCGCAATCATCCATCCGGCGTTGCCGGCCGCAACGGAATCGACACCACGCTGTGGCTGTGCCAGTCCACGCGCAGCGGCTGGCCCGCATCGGCGGCCGATTCATCGCTGACATCGCGGCCGGTGCCGTGATTCACCTGATGCATGGCGTCTTTCAGTACGTCCACCTTGACCAACAGGCGGCTGCCCGCGGCCAGGCGGCGCGCGACCATGCGCGTGCGGTCGAAGGGCAGGTGGGTCCACTGCCCGGGGGGCAGCAGCTGGCGTGTGGTCGGGTCACGTACGTGGCTGGCCCGGCCCATGTAGTAGGACAGCTGCACGCGGCGGCCATCGGCCATCAGTTCGTACAGGGTGACGGTGAAATCGAAGTCGCGTTTATTGATCCGCACCTTCAGGTCGCCGGAGAAGCTGCCCACCAGATCCATCGGGCCGGTAACGGGATCGGTGACAAAGGACAGCGCCGTATCCCTTTCGTCCTGAGCTTCGATGATCGGGAACGGGTAGTAGCCATGCCGTATTTCATCGCGGTCGGCCAGGTCCACGGTCTGCCCCAGCTGGCCTGGGGCTGGCGGCTGTTCCTGCAGGCGGTGGTAGCCATCGACCGAAGCGGGCGCGGCCGAGAGGAAGTAGCGGTGGTGAACACCTGCGGCGGCGTCCAGTGTTGCCGCATGCCCCCAGCGGTTGGCGCCCATCAGCTGGTAGTTCACGCGGTCGGGCACCAGCGCCGGGCGCGGGGCGCCGCGCAGCACATGGTCCAGCCACTGGAAGGTCAGTGCAGCCGTGTCGAACTGCGCGACGGCATCCAGGTCGTATCCGCGCAGCTGCATCGGTTTGATCGCCGACTGCGCACCGCGATGGTCATAGGGGCCGATCAGCAGGGCATGCTCGGCATCGGGGCGGTGCCGCAGGTGGTCCTTGAAGTACTGCAGTGCCGAGATCTGGCCATCGTCGTAGTAGCCGGTGATGGTCAGCACCGGGATGCGGATGTCGTCGAACTGGTCGCCATAGGGAACCATCGACTGCCAGTAGGCGTCGTAGGCCGGGTGATCGAGCCAGCGCTGAAGCCAGGGATTGGGCGTGCCATCGACCTGGTCGATCTGCCGGTAAGGGCGGCCGGAGGCATACCAGCGGCGCGGCAGCTGCGACCAGCGCTCGTTCTGGTTGTAGGTGTCGTTGTCCAGCATCGGGCCATTGGCCACGTAGAAGGCCCAGCCATAGTTGGCACTGTGAAACACGTTGTTCTCCATCGGCAGGCCCTGGCCGGGGATGGCGGCAACGTAGGGCACGATGGTCTTCAGTGCGGGGTGGTGATGGCGGGCCGCGGCCCAGGCGGTGAAGCCCTCGTAGCTGCCGCCGTACATGGCCACGCGGCCGTCGCTCCACGGCTGGCGGCTGGTCCAGTCGATCGCCGCGTTGGCATCGTCGCCATCGTGCTCGTAGGGGGCGACGCTGCCGCTGCCCTGGCCCTTGCCGCGCGCGTCGACCACGATGCCGGCGTAGCCGTGGGCAGCGGCCAGCAGCATCTTCAGCCGGTTCTTGGCCGGATCGGTGTAGATGGTGAAGAGCATGGCCGCCGGCAGGGGTGCCTGCGCGGCCCTGGGCCGGGCCAGCTGCGCCGACAGCACGACGCCATCGCCGGCGGGGATGCGCAACGCATCGTCGATGAGGAAGCGGCGTTGTTCTTCGGCCGCGACCAGTGGTGGGGCCAAGGCGGCGGCCAGGGTCTGTGCACGCAGCAGTGCACGCAGTCGCAACAATTCCAGGGCGACGGCCTGGGGCAGGGCGGTGGTGCCGGCCTGCGCGGCGATGGCCTGCGCCAGCTGCGCCTGCGCGGTGGCAGGTTCCACCGCGAGCGCGGTTTCCGCCTGCACGGCGGCGACGTCGCCGAGGTCGGCAAAGGTGTTGTGGAAGGCACGCGCATACCCCGCTGCGTCCTGCTCACCGGCCGTGGCGAGCAGCAGCATCGGTACCCAGCGCTGCGCCGCCGCGCTGTCGCCGGCGCTTGCCAGGCCGGCGCGTACCTGCTGGATCAATGGCCGTGCTTCGGTGGCCCGGCCCAGCGCCAGCAGCGCGTGGCTGCGCTGCGCATTGGTCAGGGAGGCAGATTCCAGCAGCTCGGTGCCCAGTGTTCGCAGGGCTGCGTCGGTCTGCACGGGGGATGCATCGGCTGGCAATGACCAGGGCAGATCAGCGGCGGCGGCGTGGCCAACAGCGAGGGCCAGCAACAGGCCGGCAAGCGGGGTGCGTAGGGCCACGGACGCTTCCTTGGAGGGTGGTGGAACGGCGCATCCACGCATGGCGTGGATCTACCGCGGATCGATACCCGATGGTAGCGCCGGGCCATGCCCGGCGGGAGCCGAGCGCAGGCTCGGCGCTACAAGGGAGCGTTGTCGCCAGGGGGTGGGTTCTGCGCCAGCTCCACCCGTGGCCGCGGCAGGTCGTGCAGCTGCATGAAGCGCGCGGCATCGACCGGGCGGCCGAGCAGGTAGCCCTGCAGGTAGTCGCAGCCCAGCCGCTCCAGGTAGGCGCGCTGGGCGGCGGTTTCCACGCCTTCAGCCACGATGTCCATGTCCAGTGCGTGGCCCAGCGCCACGATCGCCGAGACGATCACCACGTCTTCGGCGCTGTGCTCCAGGTCGCGCACGAAGGCGTGGTCGATCTTGATCTCGGTGGCCGGCAGCCGCTTCAGGTACAGCAGGCTGGAATAGCCGGTGCCGAAGTCGTCGATGGAGATGCCTACGCCCAGTGCCGACAGTGCCTGCAACAGGCGCAGGCTGGTATCGGTATCGCGCATCACCGTGCTTTCGGTGATTTCCAGCACCAGATGGCGCGGGATGATCTGGTGGCGCTCGATCACCTCGCGCACATCCTGCAGCAGATGCGGCGAGCTGAACTGCACCGGCGAAAGGTTCACCGACATCGACCAGCCGTCATGGCCGGCATCATGCCAGCGGCGCAGCTGCTGGCACGCCTGGTCCAGCGCCCAGCGGCCGATCTCGTTGATCGCGCCGCTGCGCTCGGCCAGGCGGATGAAGCGGTCCGGTGGAATCAGGCCGTGCTCGGGGTGGCGCCAGCGGATCAGGGCTTCGGCACCGGCCACCTTCTGCGTGGCCACGCGGATCTTGGGCTGGTAGTGGAGGAACAACTGCTCGCTGCCGATCGCGCGGCGCAGGTCGGCCAGCAGGCGGAACTGCTGCTCGGCGCTGTCGTTCATCCAGTCGGCGAACAGCACGAAGGCATTGCGTCCGGATTCCTTGGCCTGGTACATCGCCGCATCGGCGAAGGCCATCAGCTGGCGTTCGCTTGCGGCATGGTCCGGGCAGATCGCCACGCCGATGCTGGCGGTGACCTGCAGTTCGTTGTCCGGCAGCAGTGGACCGCTGCCGACCGCCTGCAGGATGCGTCGGGCCAGGGTGGGCAGGTCTTCATCGTGTTCGATTCGCACCACCATCACGAACTCGTCGCCGCCCAGCCGCGCCAGCAGGTCATGCGGGCGCAACAGCTGGCGGGTGCGCTCGGCCACGGCCACCAGCAGCGCGTCGCCGGCCTGGTGGCCATAGGCATCATTGACCTGTTTGAAGCCGTCCAGGTCCATGAACATCACCGCGAAGCGGCTGCCACCCTGTTCGGCTTCGGCCAACGCCTGCACGATGCGCCGCTGCAACAGCAGGCGGTTGGGCAGGCGGGTCAACGGGTCGTGCAGGGCGGCCTGGGTCAGTTCCTGCTGCGCATCGGTCAACGAGGTGCTCAACATTGAATTGCGCAGGCGCAGCAGCTGCGCTTCCACGCGCTGGTCCAGCCAGGACACCACCAGCACCACGGCCAGGATGGCCACGGTCAGCACCACCACCAGCATCGCCAGCCAGTCGTTCTGCAGGCCGTCACCCACCGCCGCGCCGCAGATGCTGCCTTCGGGGAAGCGCGCGGCCGCCATGCCGGTGTAATGCATGCCAACGATGGCCAGGCCGAGCATGCCCGCCGCCGCCAGCCGGTCTCCAACCCGGGTGCGCTGCGCGCGCAGGCGGAACGCCACATACAACGCGGTCCAGGAGGCGGCCACCGCCACCAGCAGCGAGAACAGCAGCCAGCCGGGGTCGTAGTCGATGCCCGGCTGCATGCGCATGGCGGCCATGCCGACGTAGTGCATGCCGGCGATGCCAGTGCCCATCAGCAGTGCGCCGCCAGCCAGGCGTGGATGCGGCAGCGTGCGCAGAGACACCAGCCACAGTGCGAACACCGAGGAGGCAATGGCCAGGGTGAGCGAGAGCAGGGTGATCGGCAGGTCGTAGCCCAGCGGTATGGGCAGATCGAAGGCGAGCATGCCGATGAAATGCATCGACCAGATGCCCAGGCCCATTGCGAAGCCCCCTCCCAGCCGCCACCACCATGCCGCGCCCTTGCCGGGGGCGGTGACGGTGCGCCCGGCCATGGCCAGCGCGGTATAGGAAGCCATCACGGCAACCAGCAGTGAGGTCGCCACCAGCCATGGGTTGTACGTGCCTACCAGCATTCGTCAGTCTCCCGGACCTGCCTGTCGACGGAAACTACGGTGGGGCATGCATGAGGCAGGCCGTCGCGCAGGCGCGCCGGCCAGGTGCGGCGTCCCCCCTGGACGTCGCGCATTCACTCTAACGCGCAGACCCGGGGGGACTTCAAGCGGCAGGACGTGAAATCCGGCCCTCGTGCCCCCCGGGTAGAGCCGATGCTTGGCTTGCTTTGCCCTTGTAGCGTTGAGCCATGCTCGACTGGCATGGGTCGACGGTACAGGAGGGCGGGTCAGCGCGTGACCGCGTCCGCCGCCTGGAAGGCCGCATCGAACAGGCGTTGGACCGGCGGGCCCATTTCCCCGGCCAACAGCGCCAGCAGGAACAGACCCAGCAGCAGCGACACCGGCAGGCCGAGCTGGATCGGGTTGAGCGCCGGCGCGGCACGGGCCAATACGCCGAAGGCCAGATTCACCGCCAACATCGCCACCGTCAGTGGAATGGCCAGCGTCAGCGCACCACGCAGCACGGTCAGCAGGAAGGTCGGGGCGATGCTGAAGAACGCATGCGGGTCGGGCAACGGTGTGCCGATCGGCAGTGCGCGATAGCTGTCCACCATCAGCGAGATCAGCGCGAGGTGACCATTGGCGGTGAAGAACAGCAGCCCGAACAGCAGGTAGAACCACTGTCCGATTACGCCGGAGGTGCCGCCACGCAGCGGGTCGCTCATCTGCGCGAAGGCCAGGCCGGTGCCCTGGGCGATCAGTTCGCCGGCCAGCGCACCGGCCTCGAACACCAGCCGCAACAGGAAGCCGATGGCCACCCCAATGGCCAGCTCGCGGGCAATGGTGAGCACGGTGGCCGCGTCAAAGCCGGTCCAGTCCGGTACCGGCGGCAGCAGCGGCGCCAGTGCGATGGCCAGGGTGGCGGCCAGGATCACGCGGATCCGCGCCGGTACCGCGCGCGTGCCGACCATGGGCATGGCCATGGCCACCGCACCGATGCGCAGCAGCGTCCACAACACCGTGCCGATCATGCCGAAGGCCTGCAGGCCGTCGGCTGCCATCTGGGTGGCGGCGTCCATCGAAGCGTGCGTCCTAGCCGATCAGGTGCGGGATGCGCTGGAACAGCAGCGTGGTGAACTCGACTAGGTGGCCGATCAGCAGGCTGCCCAGCGCGAACAGCACCGCGGTCAGTGCCGCCGCCTTGGCGACGAAGGCGATGGTCGGTTCGTTGAGCTGGGTCGCGGCCTGCACCACGCCGACCACCACGCCCACCACCAGTACGGTCAGCAGCAGCGGGCCGGCCACCCACAACACGGTGATCAGGCCGCCACGCAGTTCAGTCAGGGCAAGTTCGGGAGACATGGTCTTTCCATCGGTAGCGCCGGGCCGTGCCCGGCGAGCTCATGTAGCGTCGAGCCATGCTCGACGGCCATTTCGGGGTTGAATCAGGCCGGATTGAAGCTGGCCGCCAGCGTGCCCACGGTCAGCACCCAGCCATCGACCAGCACGAACAGCAGGATCTTGAACGGGGCCGAGACCAGCATCGGCGACAGCATCATCATGCCCATCGACATCAGCACGCTGGCCACCACCAGATCGATGATCACGAACGGAATGAAGATCAGGAAGCCGATCTCGAAGGCGGTCTTCAGTTCGCTGGTGACGAACGAGGCGACCAGCACCGGGAACGGAATCGCGTCGGGGCTGGCGTAGGTACCGTGCCCGGCGATGCCGGCAAAGGTCATCAGGTCGGTCTCGCGGATCTGGGCCAGCATGAACGCACGCAGCGGCTGGGTAGTCATCGTCCAGGCGGTCTGGAAGTCGATGTCACCGTTGAGGTAGGGCGCCATGCCCGTGCTCCAGGCTTTGTCCCAGGTGGGCAGCATGATCATTGCAGTGAGAAACAGGGCCAGGCCCAGCAGCACCTGGTTGGACGGCGTCTGCCCGGTGCCCAGCGCCTGCCGCAGCAGTCCCAGCACGATGATGATGCGGGTGAACGAGGTCAGCACCAGCAGCATCGACGGGATCAGCGTGATCGCCGTCATCAGCAGCAGCGTCTGCAACGGCAGGCTGACCGGCGCACCGCCGATCTTGCCCACGTTGATGTCCGGCAGCGGCGTGGCCGGCGCGCCGGGCGCGGCGAAGGCCAGCGCCGGCAACAGGCACAGGGTGAGCAGGATCAGCCACGGCATCAGCGCGGCGAAACGGGAACGGGTGACACGCATGTCAGGGGTCCTTGCGCAGCCGCTGCTGCAGCAGCTGGGCGAAATTCGGCAGGTTCTTGAAATCCGGCACGCGCACCGGCGCCGGGGGCGGCAGCGGTTCGGGCAGGGTGTGCAGGGTGTTGATGCCGCCGGCAGTCACGCCCAGCAGCAGCTGCTGGCCGTTGACCTCGACCACCACCACGCGTTCCTTGGCGCCGACACTGAGGCTGGCCACCAGCTTCATGCCTTCGGCCGGGCGGAAGCCGCTGCCGGGCATGCGCTTGAGCAGCCAGCCCAGGCCAACGACCAGGGCCAGCACGGCCAGCAGCGCCAGCACCGCGCCGAACAGGCTCGGCGCGGCCGCCGCGTGCTGGCCGACCGGTGTGGCGGCCTTGCCGACCGCCAGCAGGGTGGAGGCCAGCGCGATCAACGCAGTCTCCGGATCCGCTCGCTCGGGCTGACCACATCGGTCAGGCGCACGCCGAAGCGGTCATTGATCACCACCACCTCACCGTGGGCGATCAGGGTGCCGTTGACGAACACATCCAGCGATTCGCCAGCGCCGCGTTCCAGTTCCACCACCGAGCCCTGGTTGAGCTGCAGCAGGTTGCGGATCGGCAGGCGCGCGCGCCCCACTTCCAGCGACAGGGTCACCGGCACATCGAGGATCACGTCCAGGTTCAGGTCCGGGCCGTTCGCCTCGTCGGCCTGCAGGCTGCTGAACTGGGCCGGGGTGGGTTCGAGGGCGTCGATATCGTTCATTGCGGGTCTTCCTGGATGACGGGTACGCGCGGACGGGTGCCCGGCGGATGGGTAGCGGTGATCTTCACCGCGTTCATGCCGTTGGCGATGCCGAACTCACCGGTGAACACCGGGATGTTCTCCACGCACAGCGGCACCTGCGGGGTCAGCTCGATCGGCAGGATGTCGCCGACTTTCAGCTGGGTCAGGTCACGCAGGGTCATGCGCTTGCTGGCCAGCACGCTGGACAGGGTCACCTCGGCGACGTTGAGCTGTTCGCGCAGGGTCTGGCCCCAGCTCTCGTCGCGGTCGTTGCGGTCGCTCTGGATGCCGGCATCGAGCAGCTCGCGGATCGGCTCGAGCATCGAATAGGGCAGGGTGACGTGGATGTCGCCGCCGCCGCCGTCAAGCTCGACGTGCAGGCGGCAGACCACCACGTACTCGCGCGGCGTCACGATGTTGGCGAAGTGCGGATTGATTTCCGAGTTGATGTACTCGAAGTCGACATCCATCACCGGTGCCCAGGCTTCGCGCAGATCGGCGAAGGTCTGCTTGAGCAGCAGGTGGATCACCCGCATTTCGGTGGCGGTGAACTCGCGGCCTTCGATGCGGGTGGGGTAGCGCCCGTCGCCGCCGAAGAAGTTGTCGACGATGGCAAACACCAGGGTCGGTTCGAACACGATCAGGCCGGTGCCACGCAGCGGCTTGAAGCGGATCAGGTTCAGGTTGGTCGGCACATACAGCGAGTGCATGTAGTCGTTGAACTTGATCAGCTCGATGCCGCGCACCGACAGTTCAGCCGAGCGGCGGATCAGGTTGAACAGGCCGATGCGCCACAGGCGCGCGAAGCGCTCATGAACCATCTCCAGGGTGGGCATGCGACCGCGGATGATGCGGTCCTGGCTGGCGAAGTCGTACGAACGTGCCTCGCCCGAAGGCGGTTCCGCATCGGTCTCGACCGCGCCACTGTCCACACCGTGGAGCAGGGCATCGATCTCGTCCTGGGACAGCAGGTCATTCATCGGTGGGCCCTTACTGGGTCACGAAGCTGGTGAACAGCAGATCGTCGGCGCCGTTGCTGCCGGTCTCGGCCTTGAGCACTTTCTGCACTTCGGCCAGCGAGGCGGCCTGCAGCTTCTGCTTGCCGGCGATGTCGGCGATCTGGTCGGGGCTGACCTGCGAGAACAGCATCAGCAGCCGTGCACGGATGGCCGGCGCATGGGTCTTGATCGCTTCCAGCGCGGCCGGATCGCGGGTCATCAGCTGCACTTCCAGCTGCAGGTAGCGCGGACCGTCAACCGGGCCATTGAGGTTGACCACGAAGGCCGGATCCAGCGCGAAGTACTGGGCCGGCGCCGGCGCAGCAGCTTTCTTCGGGGCCTGCGCGGCCTTCTCTTCATGCTTGGACTGGGTGAAGAACCAGACGCCGCCACCGGCGGCTGCGGCGGCCAGTACGGCCACCAAGGCGGTGATCAGGATCGGACTGCGCGGCTTGGCGGCCTTGTCCTTCTCGGCGGTCTTCTTGGTTTTGTCAGCGGCTGCGGCCACGGGGTGAAGCTCCTGAGGGTTGCTTCACCGGGATATGCAAGGGGTGTGCCGAAGGCGGGGCGAGGGGTGCGACGGATTTCCGTCGGGTTCCCGGCGTTCCGCCGGGCATGGCCCGGCGCTACCGTTGTTCTGGTGGGTGCCAACCTTGGTTGGCACGCCTGTCAGGCGTAGGCGTCCAGCAACCCGCGCTGGCGGATCATCTGCGCGGACGACATCCCGGCGTCGCCCGGCGACGGTTCTCCGTCACCCATCATGCCGCCGCTGCCGGCCTGCCCCGACGCTTGACCGTCACCGCCCGGTGATTGATGACCGACATCGGCATGGGCCAGCTGGAAGCCCTGTTCGCCCAGCAGTTCGCGCAGGCGCGGCAGGCTGCTTTCCAGCGCCTGGCGCACATCCACGTGCGGGCTGCTGAAGCTGGCGTGCACCTTGTCGCCGTTGAGCTGAAGGCGCACGTCCACCGGGCCCATGTCATCCGGGCTGAGCCGGATATGGGCATGGCCGATCTTCTGGTCGGCCAGCCAGCCCAGGCGTGTGCCGATGGCCTGGTCGAAACCATCGTCGCCCAGTACCGGCTTCGGCGTCGGTTCACCGTTGAAGATGGCAGTACCGGTGGCAAGCGCCGACTTCAGTTCCTGCAGCGCCGCAGGGGTGGGGGCATGCAGCAGCGGCGTCGCGGCACGGTCGCCGATCGCGGTCAGGTCGCTGCCGTCGCCCTGCTCACCGCGCTTGCTGCCAGGCAGGACCAGCTCCGGCAAGGGCAAGGCGCCGGCATCGTCGGCGGTGGGCGCGGCGGTTGTGCTCGCGGTGGCCGCTGCCGGTGCACCGGCAGTGGCGGCGATCGGCAAGGCCGGCGTGGTGGCCGGCACTGCGGTGTCGGGCAATGCGCTACCGCTGCTGGCAACGGCGGCGGGGGCGGTGGGCAGGGCGGTTGCCGGATCAACCGGAACCGCGACGGCCAGCACCAGCCCGGCCAGACCCAGCGGGGGCCACGGCGCGTCGTCGCTGGCCAGCGCCTTGTCCTTGTCGGGGGAGGGCTCGGCCGTGCCCGGCGGCAACGGCGGCGCCGTCGCCGGTTCATTGCCAGCCGCGTCGGGTTCTGCGGTGCGCTCGTTGCGCGTACGCCCGTTGCCATCCGAGGTCGCTGCCTGGCCCGATGCGGACGTGCTCGGTGCGGAGGCGGTATCGCCTGCCCGCGCCGGCGCCGATGGCGCGGGGCCGCCCTGTAGCAGCTGGCTGAAATCCTTGCTGCTTTCATTGCGCGCGCCACGGCCCGCCGCGGTGCCGGTGGCCGAGGTGGAAGCGCTGGCGCTGCCGGAAAGCGCGGTAGGCATCACGGGCGACCTCCCTGTTCACTGCCGTCCTGGTCTTCGTTCTGCACCAGGCGTGCACGGCGGGCACCGATATCGTCCATCTCGCGCTGGTCGCGGCGGTCGGTCACCACCTTTTCCTGTGCACGATAGCTGGCGGCCAGCTGCTCGAGCACGGCCTTGTCGCGGCTGGCCAGGATCAGCCGCGCACGCTCGGCTTCCACTTTTTCGCGATTGCCGTTGACGGTGGCCTGCTGCTGTTCCACCGCACTGTCCAGCCGGTCGAGGAAGGCGCGGCGATTGAGCAGCTGCGCCGGGCTGGTGGCCGCCATCTGTGCGTTGGCGTACTCCTCGGCGTAGCGGCGCAGTTCGTCCAGTCGCGATAGGTGGGTGTCGAGCACGCGCTGGCGCTCGGCCAGGTCACGGGCCACCGCGTCCTCATGTTCCTGGGCCCGCTTGAGCAGGGGGTCGATGCGCTTGGACTGGTTCATGCCTTAACTCTCATGTTCCACCAGGCGCTGCAGTGCCGCCTGGCTGTGCGGGAGATCTGCGGCCTTGGCAACGTCCTGGCCGAGGAATTCCATGATTTCCGGCCAGCGTTCCAGAGCTTCGTCGGTGGCCGCATCGTTGCCGCGCTGGTAGGCGCCGATGGCAATCAGGTCGCGGTTGGCCGAGTAGGCCGAGACCAGCCGCTTCAGCTTGCGGATGCGCAGGCGCCACGGCTCGTCGGCGATTTCGGTGACCACGCGGCTGACCGACGATTCGACGTCGATGGCCGGGTACAGGCCACTGTCGGCCACGCGGCGCGACAGCAGGATATGGCCGTCAAGGATCGCGCGCGCAGCATCGGCAATCGGATCCTGCGGGTCGTCGCCCTCGGTCAGCACGGTGTAGAACGCGGTGATCGAACCGCGGCCCTTGGCCCCGTTGCCGGCCCGTTCGACCAGCGCCGGCAGCTTGGCAAACACCGATGGCGGATAGCCGCGGGTGGTCGGCGGTTCGCCCACCGACAGGCCGATCTCGCGCTGCGCCTGGGCAAAGCGGGTCAGCGAATCCATCAGCAGCAGGACGTTCAGGCCCTGGTCGCGGAACCATTCGGCGATGGCGGTGGCGCGGTAGGCACCGTGCAGGCGCGCCAGCGGCGGCCGGTCGGCGGGGCTGGCCACCACCACCGCGCGACGCAGGCCTTCTTCGCCCAGCGTGGTTTCGACGAAGTCGCGCACTTCGCGGCCTCGTTCACCGATCAGCCCGACCACGATCACGTCGGCGGCGGTGTAGCGGGTCATCATGCCCAGCAGCGTCGATTTGCCGACGCCGGAGCCGGCGAACAGGCCGACACGCTGGCCACGACCGATCGGCAGCAGCGCGTTGATCGCGCGCACGCCGACGTCCAGCGGCTGGGTGATCGGCTCGCGGGCCAGCGGATTGATCGACACGCCGGCCATGCCGACATGGCCTTCGGCGCGGATCGGACCCTTGCCATCCAGCGGCACGCCATCGCTGTCGATGACGCGGCCAAGCAGGCCTTCGCCCACTTCCACGCCGCCACGGCGGGCCGAGGGCACCACGCGTGCATTGGGCAGCAGGCCGTGCAGTTCGGCGCTGGGCATGAGGTAGGTACGTTCGCCGGCGAAGCCAACCACTTCGGCGTCGACCCAACCGCCATCGACCACTTCCACCTTGCAGCTGGCGCCCAGCGGCGCTTCGCAGCCGACCGCTTCGAGCGTCAGCCCGACCGCGCGGCGCAGCACGCCCTCACGGATCAGGCCGCGGCCATGGGTGGTATCCACGCGCAGTCCTTCCAGGCGCCGGGCCAGGCGCAGGTTGCGTGCGACCGCCCAGTCGGCTGGCGGCGGGGACGGCAGGGGTTCGGGCGTCATGCGCTGGCTCCCGTCTGGCGGATCACTGCGTCCAGTGCGCCGCGCAGGCGCGCTTCCAGGGTGCCGTCGATGCGCACGGCTTCGGCGTGCACGCGCAGGTCACCGCGGCTGAGGCTGGTGTCGGGCACCAGACGCTGCTGCGGGGACAGGCTGAGCAGGGGGGCGAGGGCGGCGATATCGTCCGGGTGCAACCGTACTTCCACTTCGCGGCTGCTGCCACCGACGGCATCGATGGCTTCACCGACCAGTTGCGCCAGCAGCGCCGGCTCGGCCTCGTAGGCGCGGCCGACCAATGCACCGGCGATGCGCACCGCGAGTTCGCCCAGTGCGCCGACCACTTCGTTTTCCAGGCGCACCAGCGGGCGGCTGAAGTTGTCCAGGATGCCTTCGATCTGCGCGGCAAGCCGGCGGATCTCGGCCTGGCCCTGGCCATAGCCTTCGGCGTGGCCGTGCTCGAAGCCTTCCTTCTCGGCGCTGTCCTGGATGGCCTGGATTTCCTCCAGCGTGGGCAGCTGCAGTGGTGGTTCCGGTGCGTGGTCCGGATCCGGTTCAGTCAGCTCGAAGGCATCTTCCTGGTCCAGCACCGGTTCGGGCCGGGCCAGCAGATCCGGGGCAAGCCAGCGCACGACGTTGCTCACAGCATGGCCTCCGCACTGCCACCGATGGTGACGGTGCCTTCATCGGCCATGCGCTTGACGATGGCCAGGATCTCGCGCTGCGCGCCTTCCACGTCGGACAGGCGCACCGGGCCACGGGCTTCCATGTCCTCCAGCAGAATCTCGGCCGCGCGCTGGGACATGTTGCGGGTGATCTTGTCGCGTACCTTTATGTCGGCACCACGCAGGGCCAGGCCCAGCCGCTCGCCGCTCACCTCACGCAGCACCAGCTGCATCTCGCGGTCGTCCAGGTCGACCAGATCGTCGAACACGAACATCAGGTCCTGGATGCGGCCACTGAGCGGCGCATCGATGCGCGCGATCTCGCCCAGGATCGCCTGGTCCTGGCCGCTGTCCATGAAGTTGAGGATGTTGGCCGCACACTGCACGCCGCCGATGTTGGACGACTTCAGGTTCTGGTTGCCGGCGAACTGGCGCTCCATGATCTCGTTGAGCTCATTGAGTGCGTTCGGCGGAATGCCGTCGAGGGTGGCGATGCGCAGCAGGACGTCCACGCGGGTGCGGTCGGGCAGCAGCTTCAGCGCGTCGGCGGCCTGGTCGGTTTCCAGGTGGGCCATCACGATGGCGATGATCTGCGGGTGCTCGTTGCGCACCAGGTCGGCCACCGCACGCGGGTCCATCCACTTCAGCGCGTCCAGGCCGGTGGTGTTGCGGCCCAGCAGGATGCGGTCGATCAGATTGCCGGCCTTTTCGCTGCCCAACGCCTGCACCAGCATGTTGCGGATGTAGTCATCCGAGCCCACGCCCAGCGAGGTCTTCGAGCCCAGTTCCTGGCCGAACTGGTCCATCACACGCTCTACCTGCTCGCGGGTGATGTCGGTCATGGTGGCCATGGCGATGCCGATCTTCTGCACTTCCTTGGGCTCCATGTGGCGCAGCACTTCGGCTGCGTCCAGCTCACCGAGGGACAGCAGCAGCACGGCCGCGCGCTGCACGCCGGTCAATTGCGGCTCAGTCATTGGCCACCCAACCCTTGACCACCTGGGCCACACGCTTGGAGTCGGTCTTCACGGCTTCACGCGCCATCCGCAGTCGTTCCTCGTAAGAGTCCACCGGCAGGGCCAGCGCATCCGGCCCTCCCAGGCTGGCCCGGTCCGCGCCCAGTGCCGGCAGCGGGAGGCCATCGTCGTCCACCAGCTGCACGTCCGCGGTGTGCGGCTCCAGTGCCTGGTTCTCGTTCTTCTTGCCCTGGCCGGTGATCGCACGCAGCGCCGGGCGCAGTACGCCGAACAGCAGCGCCAGTACCACCACGGCGCCCAGCAGCATGCGCCCGGCATCGTGCACCCAGGGCAGCTCCCACCAGGCCGGGCCTTCCACCGGCGTGGTGTCGCGCACAAACGGGGCATTCATCACCGACACGGTGTCGCCGCGCTCGGCGTTGAAGCCGACCGCCTGCTTGACCAGGGCTTCAACGCGGGTCAGTTCGGCGGCCGACAGCGGCTGTGGGCTCACCTTGCCGTTGGCACCAGCGCGCGGCACGTTGTCCACCAGCACTGCCACCGAGACACGCTTGATGCGCCCGGCCGGCTGCCGGGTGTGCTGCAGGGTGCGGTCCAGCTCGTAGTTGCGGGTAGCGTTCTTGCTGCTTTCGGTCGGCGCCTGCGCGGTGGCGGGCGCGGCCTGCTGGCCCGGCGGGCTGTTGCTGGTCGCGCCCGGTACGCCCTGCGGGCCCGGGGTGCTGGTGGTGTTCTCGCTCATCTGCTCGCTGCGCAGCTTCTGCGGTTCACCGTTGTAGAGTTCGCGGGCTTCCTCGGTCACCGAGAAGTCCATGTCCACGCTCACTTCCGGATTGACGCGGCCGGTGCCGGTCATCGGTTCCAGCAGTTCGCGGATGCGCTGGTTGAACGAGGTTTCCTGGCGGCGCACCTGCTCGAACTGGGCGGCGTTGACGGCCGCCTCGCTGTTCGGATCGCTGACGCTGAGCATGCGCCCGCTCTGGTCGACCACGGTCACCCGTTCCGGGGCCAGGTCGGGAATGCTGGCCGCCACCATGTGCACGATGGCATCGACCTGGCTGCGCTCCAGCTGCTGGCCACCGCGCAGTTCCAGGGTGACCGAGGCACTGGCCACGTCGCGCTGGCGGGTGAAGGCGCTGGGCTTGGGAATGGCCAGGTGCACGCGCGAGTCGCGCACCGGGCGCAGCGTGTTGATGGTGCGCGACAGCTCGGTTTCCAGCGCGTGCTGGTAGCGGGCGCTTTCCACGAACTGGCTGACGCCGAAGCCGGGGTCGCGTTCCATCAGCTCGAAGCCCAGCTTGCCACTGTCGGTCAAGCCCGAGCCCGCCAGCTTCAGGCGGGCATCGTGCAGGTTCTTTTCCGGCACGGTGATGCCACCGGTGGCCGGATCGAGGGCGAACGGAATCTGCGCGGCGCGCAGCAGGTCGGTGGCTTCAGCAGTGGCCTTCTGGTCCAGGCCGGTGTAGAGCGGCACCATGCCCGGCTTCTGCGACCAGAAGAACACGGCCAGGCCCGCCGCCACCGCCACGGCGATCATCGCCATCAGGCCCAGCCGACGGGTGATCTGCAGGCTCTGCAGGCGGTCGAACCATTGCCCGGCCTTCTCGGCGTTCAGGCTGTCCTTGGAAAGCGTCAGTGCCATGCGTCAACGTTCCTTACAGCGGCATGTTCATCACGTCCTGGTAGGCCTGGACGAGACGGTTGCGGACTTCCACGGTGGCGCGGAAGGCGATCTGGGACTGCTGTGAGGCGACCATCACCTTGGCCAGGTCGGCGCTGGGGTCGCCCAGTTCGAAGGCCTTGGCCAGCGCGCCGGATTTCTGCTGCGCATCGTTGACGCCGGCGATCGCACCGCGCAGGGTCTCGGTGAAGCTGGCCGGCTGCGCCTGCGGGGCATCCAGGACCGCTCCCGGCAGGGCATTGCTGCGCGGCGCTTCGGCCAGCGGGTTGAGCGCCGGCTGTCCCATCTGGGTCTGATAGGAGCGGATCTGCGAAAGGATCGACGTGACGGAGTGGGACATCTGCAACGGTTCCAGAAACAGGGGATGGGGTTGTCTGCTGGAGCAGGTGCAAGTGCCGTGCCGAAACCGGTTTTCGATTCAGTGAAGTGAGGGTGGGGGTGTGTTTTGTGGGGTTGCACCCCGCGCCCTGCCGAATCAACGTCAACGTCAAAAGCCGGTCTACTGAGGGGGCGGGGTGGGTCCGGTTGCGGGGGACGCCGTAAATCCGTCCATGGAGGCTCAATCGCCGCATCCATGCGGCTCACGCCCCCGCAACCGGACCCACCCCGCCTTCGACAGTTCTCTGTGATCTGAAGGTGGGTGTCGACCGTTGGTCGGCACTGCTCGGAGGGGGGGCAGATCCCGTTGCCGTGCAACGGGCTCTGACCCCGGTCGTGGCGCCATTTAACCGGCGTCGGTTTTCTGGCCTAAGGGTGCAGGGTCCAGTGGCCGGAATTCTGGCGCTGGCGCGGCGGGATGGGGCCGTCGTGCTGGGTGTAGATGAAGCGGCCCTGGCGATCGCTCAGGCAGGTCAGCAGCAGGGTGTAGTGGGCGACGCCGGCCGGGTGGCTTTCGCTCATCCGGATCTCCGCGATATGCGGGGCCAGGCGCTGGTAGCGGTAGCTGCCGCCGATGCGCAGGTCGGTGCCGAGGATATCCAGCACGTACTGGTTGCCGGCAAAGCTGACCTGGACCATGCGCCCGGCGTTGGGGTTGTCCGGCGCGTACAGCGGGTCGCTGAAGTTGGTGAACTGACGCTGGTCCAGCGTGGTGGGCAGGGTGCAGTCGGCGGCGCCAGCCAGGGCTGGGCAGAGCAGGGCGGTGAGCAGGGTAAGGCGTTGCACGATGGAACCTCCTTGGAGTGTTCCTGCCATGCTCCGCATCGCAGCTGCGTTGTCTTTAGGAAAACCTGCAAATGCAATGGGGTCAGATCCCTTTCCGCAGGAAAGGGATCTAACCCCGGATTCTGGAAACACCAACGCCCGGGCAAGCCCGGGCGTTGGTGCCCCCTTCATCCTGGCAACGCGGTTCAGCTGGCCAGTTCGGCCTGCTCGCGTTCGATGCCGTACTTGCGCAGCTTCTCCACAAGGGTGGTGCGGCGCAGGCCGAGCAGCTGGGCGGCGTGGGCGACCACGCCCTGGGTGCGTTCCAGTGCTTCGTTGATCAGGCCCAGTTCGATGTTGGCCATGTGGTTGCGCAGGTCCAGGCCGTCGTCGGGCAGCGCTGCGGGCGCCGCCGGGCGATTGACGGCAATCCCGTGTTCCAGCGCCGGTTGGTTGCCGCTGCCCGGGGTGTGGAACGAGAAGCTGCGCAGGTCCAGGCGTTCTTCACTGGCCACCGACGGCGCCGGAGCCGCAGCCGGGGCGACAGCCAGTGCGGTATCGCCACGGTAGCGGGCCGGCAGGTCCTGCACGCGCACCGACCCGCCCGGATGCAGCACCGCCAGGCGCTCGACCAGATTGGTCAGTTCGCGCACGTTGCCCGGCCATTCGTATCCGGCCAGGGCCTGCAGGGCCTCCGCGGTGAAGCGCACTTCGCCACGGCCGGTGCGGGCCAGCTGCGCGGCGATGGTTTCCACCAGCGCGGGCAGGTCTTCGCGACGTTCGCGCAGGGCCGGCACGTCGATCGGGAACACGTTCAGGCGGTAGAACAGATCCTCGCGGAACTTGCCCTCGGCAATGCGGGTTTCCAGGTCGCGATGGGTCGCGGCGACCACGCGCACATTGCAGCGGATGGTCTGGTTGCCGCCCACCCGCTCGAAGCTGCGTTCCTGCAGCACGCGCAGCAGCTTGACCTGCATCGGAAGGCTCATGTCGCCGATTTCATCCAGCAGCAGGGTGCCGCCCTCGGCCATTTCGAAACGGCCCTTGCGTGCGGTCAATGCGCCGGTGAAAGCGCCCTTCTCATGGCCGAACAGTTCGCTTTCCAGCAGGTCGGCCGGAATGGCGCCGCAGTTGATCGCCACGAACGGGCCATCACGACGCGGCGAGCGCTGGTGGATTGCACGCGAGACCACTTCCTTGCCGGTGCCCGATTCGCCGAGCACCAGCACGGTGGTATCGAACGCGGCCACCTGCTCGATCATGGTGCGCAGTTCGGTAACGGCCGGGCCATTGCCGGTCGGTCCCTGGTCCTGCACGGCACCGGCCTGGTGCTCGGCATCCAGGCGCTTGAGGCTGGCGCGGCGCAGCAGGGCTTCCATCTGCGCGTGACGCAGTGGCGTTTCCAGCGGCCAGATGTTGGCTTCGTGCAGGCCATGCAGCTGCGCGAAGGCAGCGGCATCACCATCGGCCAGCAGCACCGGTGGCGGCAGGCTGCTGCCACCCAGCCAGTGGTACAGCGCCGTGCTGGCGGCACTGTCGTCCAGGCTGCCGACGATCACCGCCATCCAGTCGTTCTGGCGCTGCCGGCCCAGGTCGAAGTCGGCCGCGTCGGAGACCCAGCGCGGATTGAAGTCCATGAATTCCAGCAGGGCAACGGTGCGCTCGGCGCGCACGGCGTCGTTGTCCAGTACAAGGATGCGCGATTCGCTCACGATCGATCCTCCCTGAGGCCTTCCAGGATCGGCATGACTTCCTGGATGTAGGACAGCTTGCTGACGAAATTGTCGGCGCCGGCGCGCAGTGCGTGTTCGCGGTGCTCGGCGTCGTCGAAGTGGCTGGCGATCACGATGTAGGGGGCATCGTCCTGGGACTTGATCAGGCGGGTGGCCTGCAGGCCGCCCATTTCCGGCATGGCCAGGTCCATCAGCACCACCTGCGGGCGCAGCGTCTCCGAACGTTCGATGGCTTCCAGGCCGTTGCCGGCGCTGCCGACGATCTGCAGCCAGTCGATCTTGCGGAAATGACGCATCGCCGCATTGATGAAGCCCTCGTGGTCATCGACCAGCAGGACCGTGAGCTTGTTCATGTCCAACATCCTTTTCAGCCCACCCGGGCCAGCTGCGGTTGCCTGGCGCTGAGCCGGCGCCGTTCGCGGGCCGGGGCGATATCCAGTTGTTCTCGGTATTTTGCGACGGTTCGGCGTGCAATGTTCACCCCCTGGCGCGACAACAGGCCGGCGATGGCCTCGTCAGCCAGCGGGCGGCCGGCCGGCTCGGCGTCGATCAGGCGCCGGACCATGGCCTTGACCGCCTGGCCGGAGACGCTGGCACCTTCCAGGCGCACGGCGAAGAAGTGCTTCAGTTCGAAGGTGCCGCGCGGGGTCTGCAGGAACTTGCCGGTGGTGATGCGCGAGACCGTGGACTCGTGCATGCCGATCTCCTCAGCCACTTCCTTCAGGGTCAGCGGCGCCATGGCTTCCTCGCCACGCACCAGGAACGCGGCCTGGCGCTCGACGATCACCCGCGCGGTGCGCAGCAGCGTGTCATAGCGCATCGACAGGCCGCGGCTGAACCAGCGCGCTTCCTGCAGCATCTCGCGCAGCGCTGGGGCGGCCTCGCTGCTGTCGGCCAGCGCCTGTTCGTACTGGCTGTTGATCGAGACGCGGCGGCTGGTGGCCGGGTTCAGCGCCACCTTCCATTGATTGTCGGCATGCCAGGCGACCACGTCAGGTACCACCACGGCGTTGCGCTCGGGCAGCAGGCTGTCGCCCGGGCGCGGTTGCAGCGAGAGGATCAGGCGCACCGCCTCGCGCACGTCGTCGATCTCGGCGTCGTGCTGGCGGGCGAGGGCGGGGTAGTCATGCGCGGCCAGCGCGTCCAGTGCGCCGTCCAGGATGCGTGCGGCCAGGTGCCGCGCAGGCACCACGCCATGCAGGCTGCGCAGCTGCGCCAACAGGCCCTCGCGCAGATCCTGCGCGGCCATGCCGGCCGGCTCGCCGTGCAGCAGCTGCTGGCGGATGGCTTCCACGCCGTCGGCGGCGATATCGAACTGTGCACTGGCCAGCAGCTGCAGCTGGTCCAGCGGTGCCTGCAGATAGCCGGCCTCGTCGCAATGGTCCAACCAGAACGCCGCCACCGCCAGCTGGCGATCGTCCATGTCCAGCGACAGGCGCTGCAGCACGCGCAGCTGCGGATCGCTCGATTCGCCTGCGGCGATGCGCGCCATGCGGTCATCGTCACCGTCCTGCCAGCTGGCGCCGGTGACATCCCACATCGACGACTCGGGCAGTTCGTCGAAGGCAGCGGTGTCCAGCGTGGTGGCGCTGGCATCGTTGGCGTCGGCGGCGGGCGCTTCGGCCTCTTCGATCTCCAGCAGCGGGTTGGAGTCCAGCAGGCGTTGGATTTCCTGTTCCAGGTGCAGGCCATCGAGCTGCAGCAGCCGGATCGACTGCAGCAGCTGCGGGGTGAGGTGAAGTTGTTGGCCCAGCTGGGTCGAGAGTGCAGCCTTCATCGTGGTTCCCCGGCACCGCTCCCCGGCGCCTTGTGGAACGCATCTTGCTTTTCATCCGGCGCAGGCGGAATCGGGGGGTTCCTGAGGGTGCTCATGGAAATCCTGACGGGATGTAAGGAAAACCCCTACATGGGCGCAGGATATTGACGATGAGCGAAGCTAAGGCATTGATTCGTGGTGCTGGATCTGCCATGCCCGCTGTCCGTCGTGTACGGATTCCTGTCGGGGCGTGTCGGAGCGACGGAATTTCGTCGTCGATGCAGGAGGCGCGGGGGCGGATTCCTTTCCATGGGAAAGGGGTCTGATCCCAATGCCGGTGCTTACTCCAGCTCGTGCTGGTGGCGCGCGGCCAGCAGCAGCAGATCATTGGCGCGGCGGCAGCCCAGTGATTCCATCATGCGCGCACGATGGGTCTCCACGGTCTTGACGCTGATGCCCAGGTCGGCGGCGATTTCCTTGTTGCTCTCACCCTTGCCGATGCGGCGCAGGATCTCGCGCTGGCGCGGTGACAATGCGGCGATGCCGGTGGGCTTCTCGCGGCCGAGCATCGGTGCCAGCATCTTGGCCGAGATCTGCGGGCTCAGGAACACCTGGCCGGCATGTGCGGCGCGCAGCGCCAGCTCAAGCTCCTGCGGCGCCGCGTCCTTGACCACAAAACCCACCGCGCCGCGATCCAACGCATCGCGGACATGGGCGGCGTCGTCGTGCATGGTCATCATCACCACCCGGGTGCCAGGGGCACGCAGGCGGATATCGCTGAGCGCCTCAAGGCCGGTCCGGCCGGGCAGCGACAGGTCCATCAGCACCACGTCCGGTGCGTGCTGCAGGGCCAGCTGCAGTGCCTGCTCGGCGTTGCTGGCCTCAGCGACCAGCTGCACGTCGGCAAACCCCTGCAGCAGCCGCGCCAGGCCGGCACGGACGAGGGTGTGATCGTCGACGATGAGAACTCGCACAGGCACGCAGCAGATCCGTCCAGGGGAGCCCACCTTAACTTAGCTGAACGGGCGCGCCAAGGGTTGGCCTTCGCGCGCCCGCAGGCACGATTCAACGGGCGCGACGCGCCTCGGCCACCTGCCGGCGGTGCAGGCGGAACAGGTGCCGCTCCATGGCCATCTCCAGGCCATCGCCCAGCCGTTGGAAGCGCAGCCACAGGAAATGCCCACCACTGCCGTCGGCGGCTTCGGCCACCACTTCCACCGGCAGGTCGATGTGATCGGGCAACCAGTCGCTGGGTTGCAGGCGGACCACACCGGCCTGACCCGCGCTGGCGCCACTGCGTGGGCCGAGCTGGAGGCGGATGCCGCGGCGTGACCAGCGCACCGGGCGCAGCGTGAGTTCCTGGCCCTGCTGGCGCACCAGGCGGCCCAGCAGCACCATCGCCAGGTCGAGCTTGGCTTCCACGCGCTGCAGCTGCAGGCTGGCTTCGCTGCGTTCTTCGTGCTCGTCGATGCGGCTGTCCTCCACCAGCGCCAGGCTGCGCAGCAGCCCTTCGGCGCTGCTGGTACGGCCCGCCGCGCTGCCGGCCTGGAACTCGGCCGGCAGGGCCAGCTCGCAGCTCAGGGTCTCGTCGAACAGTTCGCTCTCGGCCGGATGATGCAGCGAGGTGGTGGGCAGCAGGGTCATACCAGCGATTCTGCCTGCAGGTAGGCATGCGCCGCGCGAAGAGAGCGCTGGCCATCGTTCATCAGTGCAGCCACCGCATCGCGGCGCTGGCGCAGCAGGCCCAGCAGGTTCTGCTGGCGTTCGAACAGTGCCGTGAGCGGGGCGTGGTCGGCCGCGGTCAGCGGTTGGCTGAGCAGGGCATGCAGGGTGCTGTCGTGGCCATCGAGCAGGCTGTCGGCCTGGTCGAGCGTGTCTTCGCCCAGCGCCTTCTCGAAGGCATCCAGCTGTGCGTGCAGTTCGTGCAGGCTCATGGTGCCACCGCGGCCGGGCGGCGCTGTTCCTGCGGAATCGCGTTCCAGGCGCTGTCGATCTCGCCGAGCAGCTGCAGAGCCTCGTCCAGCGCGGCACGGTCATTGTGCAGGTTGGCTTCGGTGAGGCGCTGCAGCACGTAGTCGTAGAGCGAGGACAGATTGGCGGCGATCTCGCCACCGGCCTCATGATCCAGCGAGCCGTTGAGGTGGCCGACAATCGCACAGACTTCGCCGATCGCTTTGCCCTTGCCGGCCTGGTCGCCGCGTTCCAGGCTGGCCAGGGCGCGGCGCACACGCTCCAGCGCGCCGGCCAGCAGCATCGCCACCAGCTTGTGCGGATCGGCATCGGCGACCGCGCTGGTTACACCCACCTGGCGGTATTGCTCGGCGTACTGACGGCTGGAACCGTACATTCGTGATTCTCCTTGCGCTGGGCGCCGCCGGGCGATCAGGGTGATCGCAGCCGACGGCCCGGCGATGATTGCTGTTGCGTCCGTTATCGGTGCGTTGCGCGCCAAACTTGAGCGCTGCACACGCGTTGTCAGCGATTCAACTGCGCCAGCTGCTGCTGCAGTGCGGTGTTGCTCTGCTGCAGCTTGCCCATCAGGCTGTCCAGCGCGATGAACTGCTTCTTGTAGCGCTCTTCCACGCTCTTCATGCGCGTGTCGAGGTCCTTGCGGCGCTTGTCGATGTTGTCCAGGGTGGTGTTCAGGCCCTTGGTGCGTGCAACAAAGGCGCCTTCCTTGCCGACCGTGGTGCTCACGTAGCCGTCCACCAGCGAGTACAGCTGGCCAGCGCCGCCGGTGTCACCGGTAATCGCCTGGCGCACCTTCTCCGGCTGGGCGGCCAGGGTGGCTGCGAACTTGGTGGTATCCAGCACCAGGCTGCCGTCGGCATTGGGGTAGCCGCGGGTCTGCAGGCCGATCGCCTTCGGGTCCAGCCCGGAGGCGGAAAGCTCCTTCAGCACGCCGGCCATCACCGAACGCAGCTGGCTGGAGGCACCGCGCATCTGGGCATCGCCGGTCAGGGCCGATGCTTCCTTGGTCTTGGCGTCGTACTTGGTTTCCGAGTTGATCGCCGCGATCGCCGCGTTGTAGGCGGTCACGAACTCCTGCATCACCTTGGTCGCCGCAGTGGTGTCGGTGCTGATCACCACGGTGCTCTTGCCGGGCACCTTCAGGTTCAGGGTAAGGCCCGGAACGGCATCGGCCACGGTGTTGCTGGCGCTGACCACCTTGACGGCATCGATGGTCAGTTCGGCATCGGCGGCTGGGGTGTTCTGCTTCAGGCTGCCGACCAGTGCGCCCAGCTTCGGGTCGCTGCCGCCGTACTCGAGCTTGATGGCGTTGGCGGCACCGGTCTTTTCCTGGGCGATCGACAGGTACTGGTTGTCACCGGAGGTGATCAGCGTGGCCTGCACGCCTTCCTTGCGGCCGGCGGCATCGATCTTGTTGCGGATGGTGGTCAGCGTATCGCCGTCTTCCACCTCCACGTTCATGGTCTTGGCCTTGTCACCGACACCGACGGTCAGCGTCAAGGTCCCGGCACCGAAGGTGTCGGTTTTCGGCACCGAGGTGTCGGCGATCAGCTTGTGGGCGGTGGCCAGCGAAGTCACATCGACGATGTGCGTGCCATTGGAGGCGGCGGCCTTGGTCGTGCCCAGGTCGTACAGCGCCACCGAGGCGGTCAGCACGTCCTCGGCATTGTTGAGGCCGGCCTTGCCCGAGGCGGTCACGGTGCGGGTGTCGAAGGCGGTGGTGGCCTTCAGCGCGGTCAGCGCGGTCTTCAGCTTGTCGAAGGCCGAGGTGACGGTGCCGATCGACGACAACTGCATCTTGGTCTTGGACTGCTGCAGGTTCAGCGCATTGTCGGCGGGCTTGCGGTCTGCCGCGACCAGCTGGTTGACGATGTCCGAGATGTTCAGTCCCGAGCCAATGCCACCGTATCCAAAGTCTGCCACGTCGTTTCTCCTGGTATCCGGGCCTGGCCGCGGTGCGGTGGCCCGTCGTCAACGAAAATAGCGGCCTGCGCCGCTGGGTCTTGAGGACTTCGTTGATGCATGCGCCGTGCCAACGCTCTGGCGGCGGGTTCTGGCACGCAGGTTGCAGGAGGGATGGGGCAGGGTGCGGGTGGGTTCACCGCAGGCTGCCGGGGGTCTGCAAAAAACCCTCCCCCAAAGCAGGGGAGGGATCAGGCTACTGACAATCGGGGGGAGACGAAGCCGCCCGGTACGTACAGTCAAGAGTACAGCGCTGAAAGAGAGGTCCGCAGGGGCGGGCGATGCCAAGCCGGTTCGGGACGATTCCCGGGCCGGGCATGGCCCGCGCCTTCGAGTACCCTGGCTTCCAGGTTGCCGCTACCGTCGATTCACTTCGACGGTAGCGGCGCCTTCTTGCCGTGGATCAGCGCAGCAGGCTGAGCACGCCCTGCGGCACCTGGTTGGCCTGGGCCAGCATGGCCGTACCGGCCTGCTGCAGGATCTGGGTGCGGGTCAGCTCGGCGGTTTCCTTGGCAAAGTCGGTGTCCTTGATGCGGCTACGCGAGGAGGACAGGTTTTCCGACGAGGTCTGCAGGTTGGCCACCACCGAGGTGAAGCGGTTCTGGATCGCACCGAGGTCGGCACGGGTGCTGTTGATCGCACCCAGGGCCTTGTCGACCACTTCCAGTGCCTGCTGTGCGCCGAGCACGGTGCTCACGTCCAGCTTCTGCACGTTGGCGGCGGTATCGGCACCAGCGGTGTAGGCACCGGCGGCGGCAGCGGTACCCCAGGTCTTGGCGGTGCCATCGAAATCGCTGCGCATCAGCGCGATGTCGGCAGCGGCCACGGCCTTGCCTTCCTTCACCGAGCTCAGCTTCAGCGTGCCGTCGGCATTGGCTTCAGCATAGATGCCGGCTTCGCCGATCTTGGCGTTGATGGCGGTGGCCACGGCCTTGGAGGCATCGGCGGTGGTGGCACCGGCCTTGACTTCGACGGTGCCGATGTCAACGCCCATCACGGTGCCGGAGAAACGGGCGCCGTCGGTGCTGGCGGCCAGCGCAGCGGTTGCACCGCTGGCGAAGGTCGAGGTGCCCAGCGAGCCGGCCTTGGCGTCGATGGTCTTGTCGATGGCGATGGCCTGGCCGGCGTTGGCGCCGACCTGGAACAGCTGGCTGGAGAACGAGCCGTCCAGCAGCTTGGTGCCGTTGAAATCGGACTGCTTGGCTACGCGGTCGATTTCGCTGACCAGCTGGGTCACTTCGGCCTGCAGGGCCTTGCGGTCGCTGGCCGAGTTGGTGGCGTTGGACGCCTGCACCGACAGCTCGCGGACGCGCTGCAGGTTGTTGCCGATTTCGGTCAGCGAACCTTCGGCGACCTGGGCCAGCGAGATGCCGTCGTTGGCATTGCGGATGGCCACGTCGGTACCGCGGATCTGCGTGCCGAAGCGCTCGGAGATCGCCAGACCGGCGGCGTCGTCCTTGGCGCTGTTGATGCGCGAACCGGAGGACAGGCGCTGGATGGTGGTGGCCAGCGAGCTGCCGCTGGTGCTCAGGTTGCGCTGAGCGTTCAGCGACATCGTGTTGGTGTTGATGACTTGTGCCATGGTGCTTTTCCTTTGGCGGAGGTGGAACGTGTTTCAGGATCCGGGCGCCGCATCATGCAGCGCCCGGAGATCGAGCGGCGAGCGGATCAGCGCAGCAGGCTGAGCACGCCCTGCGGCACCTGGTTGGCCTGGGCCAGCATGGCCGTACCGGCCTGCTGCAGGATCTGGGTGCGGGTCAGTTCGGCGGTTTCCTTGGCAAAGTCGGTGTCCTTGATGCGGCTGCGCGAGGAGGACAGGTTTTCCGACGAGGTCTGCAGGTTGGCCACGACCGAGGTGAAGCGGTTCTGGATCGCACCGAGGTCGGCGCGGGTGCTGTTGATCGCACCCAGGGCCTTGTCGACGATTTCCATCGCCTGCTGGGCGCCTTTCACGGTGCTGACGTCCAGGTTGCTGGCGTACTTCGCCGCCGGTGCCGCCGCAGCGGTGGTGGCGGTGAAGGTCGGCGCGGTGGCGCCGGTCCAGGTGCCCGGGGTGGCGGTGATGGCCTTGAACGAGCCGTCGGCGTTGGTGCTGTCCTTGACCGAGGTCAGGGTGACGCCGGTGGTGCCGTTGACTTCGGCATAGACGCCGGTTTCGCCGATCTTGGCGTTGATCGCGGTCACCAGGGCTTCACGCGAGGCCTTGCCGGTGGCAGCGGCGTCGGCGCCCTGCTTGACCGAGACATCGGCGATGGCCACACCGTTGATGGACAGGCCGGTGGTGCTGAAGTCAGCGTTGGTGCCCGGGTCGGCCAGGGCCAGCGAGTTGGTGTCGAAGCGGGCGCCGCCCAGGGCGTTGGCCTTGGCATCGATGGTCTTGTCGATGGCGATGGCCTGGCCGGCGTTGGCGCCGACCTGGAACAGCTGGCTGGAGAACGAGCCGTCCAGCAGCTTGGTGCCGTTGAAATCGGACTGCTTGGCTACGCGGTCGATTTCGCTGACCAGCTGGGTCACTTCGGCCTGCAGGGCCTTGCGGTCGCTGGCCGAGTTGGTGGCGTTGGAAGCCTGCACCGACAGCTCGCGGACGCGCTGCAGGTTGTTGCCGATTTCGGTCAGCGAACCTTCGGCGACCTGGGCCAGCGAGATGCCGTCGTTGGCGTTGCGGATGGCCACGTCGGTACCGCGGATCTGCGTGCCGAAGCGCTCGGAGATCGCCAGACCGGCGGCGTCATCCTTGGCGCTGTTGATGCGCGAACCGGAGGACAGGCGCTGGATGGTGGTGGCCAGCGAGCTGCCGCTGGTGCTCAGGTTACGCTGAGCATTCAACGACATCGTATTGGTGTTGATGACTTGTGCCATGAGGAGAGGTCCTTGAGCGGTTGCACGTGAGTTGGGTTAGGCGCCCCCGACGTGCCCCGGGGGCGACTCATGTCAGCGCTGCAACAGGCTGAGCACGTTCTGCGGCACCTGGTTGGCCTGGGCCAGCATGGCCGTACCGGCCTGCTGCAGGATCTGGGTGCGGGTCAGTTCGGCGGTTTCCTTGGCGAAGTCGGTATCGCGGATGCGGCTGCGCGAGGCGGACAGGTTCTCCGAGGAGGTCTGCAGGTTGGCCACCACCGAGGTGAAGCGGTTCTGGATCGCGCCGAGGTCGGCGCGCACGCTGTTGACCGACTCCAGGGCCTTGTCGACGATGGACATCGCCTTCTGCGCGCCTTCGGCGGTGGTGACGTTCAGGTCCTTGACGAAGCTGGCCGCTGCACCGGTCAGGGTGCCGCCGTTGGTGCTGCTTTCGGTCAGGCCCAGACCGGCGAGGGTGGCGGCGGTGGCGCCGGTCGGCGGGGTGGCCGCGCTGACGCCCAGGGCGAAGGTCTGGCCATCCTTGACCGAGGCCAGGCTGATCACACCGGCGTTGACCGAGGCGACCACACCGGTTTCACCCAGCTTGTTGTTGATCGCCGCTGCGGTGGCCGAGCTGATCGATTCGCCGGCCTTCACCGTGAAGTCGCTGATGGTGACCGTGGTGGCGGTGCCGCCCGGCGGGGTCACCGAGACCTGCAGGCCGGAGTAGGTGGTATCGGCGGCGGCCTTGTCCACGGCCAGCGCGGTGCCGGTGTAGCCGTTGGCGAAGGTGGCTGCGCCCAGCGAATCGGCCTTGGCGTTGACCACGCTGTTGATGGCGATGGCCTGGCCGGCGTTGGCGCCGACCTGGAACAGCTGGCTGGTGAAGCTGCCGTCCAGCAGCTTGGTGCCGTTGAAGTCGGCCTGCTTGGCGACGCGGTCGATCTCGCTGACCAGCTGGGTCACTTCGGCCTGCAGGGCCTTGCGGTCGCTGGCCGAGTTGGTGGCGTTGGAGGCCTGCACACCCAGTTCGCGGATGCGCTGCAGGTTGTTGCCGACTTCGTTCAGCGAACCTTCGGCGACCTGGGCCAGCGAGATGCCGTCGTTGGCGTTGCGGATGGCCACGTCCAGACCACGGATCTGGGTGGTGAAGCGCTCGCTGATGGCCAGGCCGGCGGCGTCGTCCTTCGCGCTGTTGATGCGCAGGCCGGACGAGAGGCGCTGGATGGTGGTGGCGAGCGAGCTGCCGCTGGTGCTCAGGTTGCGCTGAGCGTTGAGCGACATCGTATTGGTGTTGATTACCTGTGCCATGGGGTCGTCTCCTCTTATATGGAACCCGTTGGTGAATGAAACGAAGCGCCGCCTGTTTTTTTGTGTGGCTGTGTGCTTCGCCGTTGCCAAATGAATAACGGCGCTTTGTCAACAACCTTTAGGCGTGAATTCCAATGGAGCCGTAATTCGTTGCCGGGGGCTGTTTTTCCGGGGTTTTCGCCCTGTTGCCAAGGTTGAAGTGCCGCGGAAGGGGCGGTCGGGCACGGCCCGTCCAGCGCTGATGAAGGTATCGGCGGGGCCGGGCCGGGCTTGAAGGGAAATCACGGAAAATCGGCCTGGAATGGCCTGGAATGGCCTGGAATGGCCTGGACTGGCCTGGCCTTGCCTGGCAGCAATGGCGCAGGCCGCGCCCGGCGAGTGCTGCAGCAGGGCCATCCAGAAACGAAAAAGGCCGCGATGCAGGGCATCGCGGCCTTTCAGGGCTGACGCGGAAGCGGCGTCAGCGGATCTTGTTGAACAACGACATCGACTGCATCTGCGAGAAGATCGTCTGCGCCGCCTGCAGTGCGGTGCTTTGCAACTGGTACTGGCTCAAAGCATCGGCGTAGTCCAGGTCGCGCATCTGCGACAGCGTGGTCTTCAGGGTCACGCTGTTGGCCTCGCGCATGTCGGCCGCGTTGTCCAGCGCCTTCAGCTGCGCGCCACCGGCGGCGCGCGAATCGATCATCCGTTCCGACGCACGAGCAACATCGCGCAACGCGCTCTGCAACTCGTTCTGCTGCGCGGACATCTTGGCGGTGGTGCCGGTGTCGGCATCCAGTGCGGCAATCAGCTTGTCCATGGTGTCGAAGATGTCGCGGCTGGTGGCCGGCTTGACGTTGAAGCTGTCGCCGGCCGCGGGCGCGCCGGTGAGCTGCAGGCGCACGCCGTTCACTTCGATGTTGTCGCCGGCCTTGTAGGTGCCGGTGCCGGTCACGTTGCCGGCACCGTCCAGCACCTGGTACTGGTCGGCGGCGGTGAAGCGGATGCTGAACGACTGTCCGTTCCAGCTGTCACTGCCATCGCGGGTGATGTTGGTCAGCACGCCATTGCCGGTGTTGCCGGCCGCGGCATTGCCGTCGACGAAGCCATCGCCGGTGGGAATGCGCATAAAGATCTCGCTGCCGGGCAGCGCATCGCGCACGTAGGTATCCGGGCCGACTTCGATCTGGCGCTGGGTCTGGTCGCCACGGTAGACCACCTTGCCGTTGATCTTGGCAAAGGGCGGATCGCCGTCGTTGGTGCCGCCGAACACGTAGCGGCCGGTGCCATCGTCGGCGTTGGCCAGCGACAGCAGGCCGTCGCGGATCTGGTTCAACTCGGTGATCAGCGTCTTCTTGTCGGCCGCGCTCAGCGCCGGGTTGCTGGCCTGGATGGTCAGGTCGTTGACGCGGGTCATCAGGTCGTTGACCTGGGCCAGGGTGTTTTCCTGCACGCCCAAGCGGTTCTGCACGTTGCCGGCGTTGAGCTTCATGCGCTCCAGCGCTGCCAGGCTGCGATCAAGCCCGACCGCGGCGCCGGCGCCGACCGGATCGTCCTTGGCGCTGACGATCTTGCTGCCGGTGGCGATCTGCTGCTCCAGATGGCTGAGCTTGGCCTGCTTGGCCATCATCAGCGACACCGACTGGTTGTACATCATTCCGGTGGAGATACGGGTGCTCATCGGCGCACGGCTCCCAGGATGGTCTGGAACATGCTGTCGGCGGTGGAGATCAGCTGCGACGCCGCCTGGTAGGCCTGCTGCAGGCGAAGCATGTCAGCGGCTTCCTCGTCCAGGTTGACGCCGGACACTTCATCTCGTGCGGCCTGCGCCTTGTCATTGATCACCAGCTGCGCATCCAGCGAATACTCGGCCGAGCGCGCAGCGGCGCCGACCTGGGTGGTCAGCCCACCCAGTGCACCGTTGAGGGTGACCGTGCCGCTGTTGAAGGCCTTTGCGCTCTCCACCTTGGCCAGCCGGGTCGCATTGCTGTTGTCGGACGAGCCGGCCGGGGTCGGGGTGATGTTGAAGGTGTCACCGACCTTGGGCGCACCGTCGAGCACGAAGCTCCAGCCGTTGGCGCTGATGGTCTGGCCGGGGGTGTAGGTCTGCGGGGGGCCGCCGTCGATGGTGTAGGTGGTGGCCGAGGTGAACACGATCGCAGCCGGATTACGCAGGTTGGCATTGCTGGCGTCGGTCACGGTGACACCGCTCAGCTTGCCGGTGCCGGTGTTGGCGGTGGCTGCGGCACCCTTCACCGCAGCGGCGGCCGCGATCCGCGACGGATCGGTGATCGCCACTTCCAGGCTGCCAGCGACGCCGGCGGTGGGCTGCAGCAGGAAGCGATCGTTGGCGGCCGGCGTACCACCGACCACCAGCTGCACACCGTTGATCACCAGCGGGTCGGCGGCGGTGCCGGTGCCGGTCAGCGGAATGCTGGCGCCGGTATCGGCGCGGCTGGCCTTCCAGTTGCTGCCGTCGAACTGCAGCACCACGTTCTGCGCGTCGAGCTTGCCCAGGTCGCCATAGGTGGCGCTGAGACTGGCGGTGCCGGTGTTGCTGGTGTTGCCGGTGACGCGCGGGTTGCCGATGTTGAAGAAGTCGCCACCGAGCTGGCCGTACAGGTCAACGCCCTGGTGATGGGCCTGGTTGAAGCTCTCGGCCAGGCCCACCGCCAGCTTGCCCAGTTCGGCCTGGGCCGGGGTCAGCACCGTATCGCGGAACTCCAGCAGGCCACCGATCTGGCCGCCCACGGCCTTGGGGTCCAGGCGGATGGTGTTGCCCTGGGTTTCCAGCGCCAGCTGCAGGCGCTCGGGCTGGTAGGGGTCGGCCACGGTGGTGACCTTGGTGGCCGTGGTGCCCACCACCAGCGCGTTGCCGCCGGCGGTGTAGACGTTCATGATGCCGCCGTCCTGGATGACCGCGGTGCCGCCGGTGTAGCCGATCAGCTGGGTGATGAGCTGGTCACGACGGTCGAGCAGATCCGGTGCGGCGGTGGCCAGGTTGGTGCCGATCGCCCCGTTGATCTGCGCGATTTCCTGCGCCAGCCGGTTGACCTCGGTGGCACCGGCCAGCAGACCGTTGTTGACTTCACTGTTGAGGTTGTTCAGCTGCGTGTTGAGCTGCACGAAACGGTTGGCCAGGGTCTTGCCGCCATCGAGCATGTTCTGGCGGTCGGCGGTGCCGGCGGCGTTGGAGGACAGGCCGCTGACCGAGTCGAAGAAGTTCGACCACACGCCCGAGACATTGGTGGCCGCATCGGAGAACAGCGCATTGACCCGGTCAGCCATGCCTGAAAGCTGCTTCAGGCGCGCCAGTTCGCCACTGCTGTCGAGCAGGCGCGAAATCGCCAGCTGGTCGGCCGTGCGGCGGATGTCGGTGATGCGGGTGCCGTTGCCGACCGTGCCGTAGCCGTAGTTCTGCGGATCGGCGGTGGCGAAGTCGACCTTCTGCCGGCTGTAGCCGGGGGTATTGAGGTTGGCCACATTGTGGCTGGTGGTCGCCAACGCACGCTGGAAGGCGAGCAGGGCACCAGTACCGGTGGAAAGTACGCTGGACATGGGGTTCCTCAACGACGGGTGATACCCAGCGCCGCGGTCGCGGTGCTGGCGAAGGTCTGGCCAAGGCGTGAGCCGGCATCGGCCACGGCGGCGACAGCGCGCTCGATGGTCGGGCCGCCGGCGATGGCGGCGATCTTGGCGGCGTAGCGCGGGTCGGTGGCATAGCCGGCGCGCTGCAGGCCACGGGCGAAGCCCTGCACGTCGGTGCCGGCCTGCAGAGCCTGCTGGTAGCGCGGGCTGGTCTTCAGCAGGCGCACGTAGTCGGCGAAGCTTTCGGCCGGCGAGCTGTAGGCACGGAAGCTGGCGGTCTCGTTGCGGCGCACGCCATCGACGTACTCATGGGTGCCGGCCACGGCGCGCTGGCCGTTCCAGCCGGTGGCCTTGATGCCGAACAGGTTGTGCGAGGTGCTGCCGTCGGCGTGCTTGATCTGGCGCTTGCCCCAGCCGGTTTCCAGCGCGGCCTGGGCGACCAGTGCGCGGGCGTCCACGCCCAGCTCCTTGGCCGCGCTCTGCGCGTGCTGCCAGATGCTGGCCACGAAGCCTTCCGGCGTGTGCGCGCCCAGCTGGGCGACAGCGGTACGGGTGGCCATCGCATCGGCCGGGCTGACCGCGGTACCGCGATTGCTGGCGGTGGCCGCCCACTGGTCGTTGTTGGCGGCCCAGTCCTCACCCTGCAGGCCACCGATGTACGGATCTTCGGTGCCCAGCGAGCGATGCATGCTGCTGCTCTCGCGGCCGGCGATGAGGTCCAGGGCCTGCGCCATCGGGGCCAGCGCGGCCTGTGCGCCGCCCTGTGCGCCGGCGGCCATCTGCTGCAGCAGGCGCACGGCCTGGCTGCCGTCTTCCAGCGGCAGCGCCGGTGCCGGGCGCGCCGGTGCGTTGAGTTGGTATGCACGGCTGGCCTTGGCCGGGTCCACGCGGGTATCCAGTGCCGGGCCTTCGGCGGCCTGGCCGGACAGCTGGCGGGCAATCATCCCCGACAGCCCCAGGCCCTTGCCGCGGGTCATTGCCTCGGCAATCTTCTGGTCGTACATGTCGCGGAACATCTTGTTCTCGCCGGGAAACAGCGAGTCGCCGAAGCTGGCATCACGCATGCTCTTGACCAGCATCTGCGCGAACTGGCCTTCCAGCTGGCGCGCGACCTTGTCGATCTTGGCCGGGTCGTTCTGCTGTGCGGGATTCAGATCGAATGCGGGAGTGATGCGCATGTCAGATCACCTCGAGCTCGGCACTCAATGCGCCGGCCTGCTTCAGGGCTTCCAGGATCGCAATCAGGTCGCCCGGCGCGGCCCCCACCGCATTCACCGCATGCACGATCTCGTCCAGCGTGGTACCGCCGCTGAACTTGAACATGCGGCTGCCATCGTTGGTGGCGGTGATGGTGGACTGCGGGCTGGCCACGGTGCGTCCACCGGACAAGGCATTGGGCTGGCTGACGTTGGTGTTTTCCTGGATCGTGACAGTCAGCGAGCCGTGCGAGATCGCCGCCGGGCCGACCCGTACCTGCTGGCCGATGACCACGGTGCCGGTACGCGAATTGACCACCACCTTGGCCGGAGCGCTGCCCGGGGTCAGTTCCAGGTTCTCGATGCGGGCCAGCAGGCCGATGCGCGCGCCCGGGTCGGTCGGTGCGGTCACGGCCACGGTCACGCCATCGACCGCGCGCGCAGCGCCTTCGCCGAACGCGTTGTTGAGCGCAGCGACCATCCGCGAGACGGTGGTGAAATCGTTGTTGTGCAGGTTCAGGGTGATGTCGCCGCCATTGGCCAGCGGATCGGGGAGGGCGCGCTCGACGGTGGCGCCATTGGGAATGCGGCCGACACTGGGCACGTTGACCGAGACCCGCGAACCGTCCTTGCCCTGGGCGCCGAAGCCACCCACGATCAGGTTGCCCTGCGCGATGGCGTAGATCTGGCCGTCGGCACCGCGCAGCGGCGCCATCAGCAGCGAACCGCCACGCAGCGACACCGCGTTGCCGATCGAAGAGACGGTGATGTCGATCGGCTGGCCCGGCTTGGCGAACGGCGGCAGTTCGGCGTGGATCGCCACGGCCGCTACGTTCTTCAGCTGCGGGTTGACGTTTGCTGGCACGTTCACGCCCAGCTCGCCGAGCAGGTTCTTCAGGCTCTGCACCGTAAAGGGTGCCTGGCTGGTGCGATCACCGCTGCCATCCAGGCCGACCACCAGGCCGTAGCCCACCAGCGCGTTGCCGCGCACGCCACCGACCTGGGCCAGGTCCTTGATGCGCTCGGCGCTGGCGGGGGCGACCATTGCCATCACCAGGAAAACCGATGCGTGGAGCGACGCTACGCGTCGCTGCCAGGAAGAAGAGGAGAAGAGTTTCATGGCCATACTCAGAACGGCGTCAGCCCGGAGTTGAAGAAGCGGCTCAGCCAGCCCATCGCATTGGACTGCGCAACCGGGCCGCGACCGCCGTAGACGATGCGCGCTTCGGCCACGCGGCTGGAGGGAATGGTGTTGTCCTGGCTGATGTCGCCCGGGCGCACGATGCCCTGTACCTGCACCAGTTCGTCGCCCTGGTTCAGCCGCAGGTTCTTCTGCCCCTGTACCACCAGGTTGCCGTTGGGCAGGCGCTGGATCACCGTGACCGTGACATTGCCCTGCAGGCGGTTGCTCTGCGCGCTGTTGCCCTTGCCACTGAAATCACGCTTGCCTTCCGCACTGGCGCTGAGGATGTCCTTGCCGCCCAGGGTGACCGGCGCACCGAAGATGCTCGGGCTGCCCAGGCTCAGGTTGGATTCCTTGTTGGTGGCGGTGTTGGCGCTGGTCTGCGCGGTGGTGTTTTCCAGCAGCGTGATGGTCAGCAGGTCGCCGACGTCGCGCGCGCGCCGGTCCGAGTACAGCTGCAGGGTCGGGCCGGCGGCATAGATCGCACCGGCAGTTGGCGCGGCCTGCGGCGGCATGATCGGCTGGATCGGTGCCATCGCCGCGTAGGGACGCACGTCGCCGGCGATCACGCAGCCACCGAGCAGGGCGACCACAGCGCAGGCCAGGGCAGTGCGGGCGAAGTTGGAAATGGACGACATGGCGGTTCCCCGGTTGGGCCGGTCAGATCTTGTTGTTGAGGTAGCCGAGCATCGAGTCGGTGGTGGAGATCGCCTTGGCGTTCATTTCGTAGGCGCGCTGGGTTTCGATCATCGACACCAGCTCTTCCACCACGTTGACGTTGCTGCCTTCCAGCGCACCCTGCACCACGGTGCCCAGGCCGTTCAGGCCGGGATTGCCGTTCTGCGCCGGACCCGATGCGGTGGTTTCCAGGAACAGATTCTCGCCACGGGCCTGCAGGCCGGCCGGGTTGACGAAGTCGGTCAGGGTCAATGCACCCACTTCCACCGAGGCGGCGTTGTCGGCCATCTTCACGCTGATGGTGCCGTCGCTGCCGATGGTCACCGACTGCGCACCTTCGGGAATCTGGATGCCCGGCTGCACCGGATAGCCGCTGTTGGTCACCAGCTCGCTGTCCTGGTTGATCTTGAACGAACCGTCGCGGGTGTAGGCCGAGCTGCCGTCGGGCATCTGCACTTCGAAGAAGCCACGGCCGTTGACCATCACGTCCAGTGCGCGTCCGGTCTGCTGCTGGCCACCTTGTTCAAAGTTCTTGGCGGTGGCGACCACGCGCACGCCGGTGCCCAGCTGCAGGCCGGTCGGCAGCTGCGTCTGTGCCGAAGAGGAACCGCCGGGCTGGCGCACCTGCTGGTACAGCAGGTCCTCGAAGCTGGCACGGTCCTGCTTGAAGCCGGTGGTGTTGGTGTTGGCGAGATTGTTGGAAACCACCGACATGCGCATCTGCTGCGCATCCAGTCCGGTTTTCGCGATCCACAATGCCTGGTTCATCTTCGCTGTCCTGTCTGGTGAAGCCGGCCGCGTGGTGCGGCCCTTGGTAGGGGGTGTGCAAGCGGTGTGCCAGCGCCGGTGCCTGCCGGTGCCGGAATTCCGTCAGCTGCCCAGGCGCAGCAGGCTGTTGGCGCTGCGCGCGTTGTCATCGCCGTGCTTGATCACCTGCACCTGCATTTCGTACTGGCGTTGCAGCTGGATCATCTGCACCAGTGCGCCGGCGGCATCGACGTTGCTGCCCTCCAGCTGGCCGCTGTGCACCGCCGTACCCTGGGCGGGAGCGAACGGCTGGCGCGGGTCGGTGTTGCGGAACAGGCCATCCAGGCCGCGCTCAAGGCGCTCGTCCGGGGCCTGTACCACCTTGATCCGGCCGATCTGCGCCATCGTCTGCGGGCCTTCGCCCTGCGGGATGATCGAGATCGTGCCGTCGGCGCCGATCTCCATCGCCTGGTAGGGCGGAATGGCGATCGGGTTGTTGTTGTCATCCAGCACCGTGCGCCCACCGGAGGTCACCAGCTGGCCGTTCGGCGTCACCGACAGGGCGGCGCCGCGCGTATACGCTTCGCTGCCGTCGCTGGCCTGCACCGCCAGCCAGGTGCCGCTCTGCAGCGCCAGGTCCAGCGGCTTGCCGGTGATGTGCTGCGCGCCGGGCCGGCGGTTGAAGCCGGCGTCGACGTGCAGCGCATCCACCCGCGAGGCAAAGCCCGGGCCGCGGATCGGGAAGGCTTCGGTGTTGGCCAGCGCTTCCTTGAAGCCGGGGGTGTCCGAGTTGGCGAGGTTGTGGCTGAGCGTTCCCTGCGCCTGCAGGGAGGCGCGGGCACCGGTCATCGCCACGTAAAGGGCTTTATCCATGCGGGGAGTTCCGTGACAGGGTCAGCGGGTCATCAACGGATGTTGATGACCGTCTGGGTGATCTGGTCCTGGGTGGTGATCATCTGCGCGTTGGCCTGGAAGTTGCGCTGCGCGGTGATCATGTTGACCAGCTGCTCGGTGAGATCCACGGTGGACGCCTCCAGCGAACCGGCCTGGATCTTGCCGAGGTTGGAGGTGTCGGGCATGCCGGTGCGCGGCGTACCCGATTCGAAGGTCTCCACCCACAGATTGTTGCCCTTCGATTCCAGGCCCTGGGTGTTGTTGAAGGTGGTCAGCGCGACCTGGCCCAGCGGCTTGTCGTCGCCGTTGGAATAGCGTGCGTAGACCACACCCGATTCGGACACGGTGATCTCGTTGAGCTTGCCGGCGGCATAGCCGTCCTGCTGCGTGTTGCGCAGCGCGAACTTCTCGCCGTACTGGGTCGAGCCGCCGATATCCAGCGTCATGTTCAGCTGGCCGGCACCGGTGGTCGGGGTGAAGGTGCCCAGGCTGACCTTGCCGTTGGCCGGGCTGGTCAGCTTGCCGCTGTTGTCGAAGGTGACCGTCGTGGGGGTGCCGGCCGGCTGGCCGTCCACGTAATTGCGCACGGTCCACTCGTTCGGGTTGGCGCCCTTGACGAAGTAGGAGACCTGGATATGGCTCACGCCCAGCGAGTCGTACACGGTGATGCCGCCGCTGGAGTGGTTGTAGCTGTTGGAGTCGGTCGGATCGAAGGTGGCGACCGTCGGCTGCTTGGCATTGGCCGGCAGGGTGAAGCCGACCTTCACTTCGCTGGTCTGCTTCGGCGGGCTGTCGGTGGTCAGCAGCTGCAGGTCGACCAGGCGGCCTGCATCGAAATTGGTGCCGTCGGCATTCGGCGCGAACACCTGCAGGCGTGCGCCCTGCGGGTTGACCACATAGCCGGACGAGTCGGTCTGGAAGTTGCCGGCGCGCGAGTACACGCGCGAGCCGTTCATGTTCATGGTGAAGAAGCCCTCACCGGAAATGGCCATGTCCAGGCTGCGCCCGGTCTGTTCGTTGTGGCCCTGGATGAACTGCTGGGCGACGTTGGAAACGCGCACGCCCGAGCCGGTCTGGTTGGTCGACAGGCCATAGCTGGTGGAGGCGAAAAGGTCGGCGAACTCGGCACGCGACTGCTTGAAGCCGGTGGTGTTGACGTTGGCCACGTTGTTGGCGGTGACGCTCAGGTCGGTGTTGGCGGCATTGATGCCGGACAGCGAGACATTGAAGCCCATGGGATGCTCCTGGTTGATGCGGAATGTGCGGCTCAGCTGACGCGGAGCACGTAGTCGATCGGGGCCGTACCCAGGCCCTTGAGGTTCAGGTACAGGCCGTCGGAACCGACGGTCACGCTTTCCACCGGCGCCTGCACATAAGTGGACAGCTTGGTGCTCTTGCCGGCGGTGTCGACGTGGTTGGCGACGATGGAATACTTGCCCGGTTCCATGCGCTTGCCGTTGGCATCCTTGCCGTCCCACTGGAAGGCGGTCTCGCCGGCGGCCTTGGCTTCCACGCTCAGCGAGGTGACCTTGGCGCCGTTGGCGTCGGTGATGTCCACGGTGATGATGCCGGCCGACGGCGCGGCCACCGTGCCTTCCACGTTGCCTTCCTTCTCCAGCACCAGTTTTTCAGAGGGCACCAGCACCTGATGGCCGACCAGCGCGGCACCCCGCAGCACCTGGTCGCTGGCCATCGACTCCTGGAAGCCCTTGACCGTCTTGTTCAGATCGGTGATGCCCTGCACGGTCGACATCTGCGCCATCTGCGCAACCATCTGCGTGTTGTCCATCGGCTTGAGCGGATCCTGGTGCTGCAGCTGCTCGGTCATCAGGCGCAGGAAGTCGGCCTGGTCCAGCGTGTTCTTCTTCTTGGTCGCGTTGCTGTTGGGGGCGTTCAGGCCGAGAGCACTGTAGACGTCCTGGCTGGTCTGGTTGTTGACGGCGGTGGTCATGGCGGTATCCGGTACTGCGGGCCTCAACGGCCCATGGTCAGGGTGGCCAGGGCCAGTTCCTTGGCGGTGGTCAGCATCTCCACGCCGGCCTGGTAGTTGCGCGAGGTCGAGATCAGGTTGACCATCTGCGCCACCGGATCGACGTCGGGCTGGTAGATGTAGCCATCGGCATCGGCCAGCGGGTGGCCCGGCTCGTAGCGCTTGATCGGCGCTGCTTCGCTCTGGGTGATCTCCTTGACCTTCACCGAAGTGATGTTCGGATCGTTCTTGCTGGTGACGGCCTGGAAGATCGGCTCCAGCGGCTTGTACACGGCGTCGGCGGAACCGGCGACGGTGTCGGCGTTGGAGAGGTTGGAGGCGATGGTGCTCATGCGCACCGATTGCGCCTGCAGTGCGGAGCCGGCGATATCGAAGATCGGCAGGTTGCTCATGGCTTATTGCCCCGTGATCGCGGTCAGCATGGAACGCACCTTGCTCTCGACGAAGCTGAGCGAGGCGCGGTATTCCAGGGCGGCACGGCCATAGGCCGCACGCTCGGCATCGGGGTCGACGGTGTTGCCGTCCAGGCTGGGCTGCACCCCTTCACGGGCCACCTGGAACGGGTTCAGGCCACTACTGATTTCGTAGTGCTGTTCGTTGGTGGTGGTCATCAGGCCGTTGGCATTCTGGCCCTGGGCGTGGCGCAGGGCGGCATCGAAGTCCAGGTCCTGGGCCTTGTAGCCGGGAGTGTCGGCATTGCCGAGGTTGCTGGCGATCAGCTTCATCCGCTGTTCGCGCAACGGCATGGCCTGGGCGTGGACGCCCAGGTAGTCGGTAATCAGGTTGCGCACGGTGCACTCCCACGGGAACGTTGCCCGGGAAGCTGCAAGGGGTGTGCCAAATTCGAGAGGGTAGTGCCGGCCGCTGGCCGGCTCCCCGATATGTCTGCGGCTGCCGGCCAGCGGCCGGCACTACCGGATCAGCGCGCCTTACGCCGCCAGCGCCACCTTGCGCAGTCGGTCCAGCACGAAGTCGGCCAGCTCGTGCGGCGAGTACTTGGCGACGAAGGCGTTGGCGCCAACGCGCTCGACCATCGCATTGTTGAATACGCCCGACAGCGAGGTGTGCAGCAGCACATACAGGCCGGCCAGGCCCGGATGGCGCCGGATTTCCGTCGTCAGCGTGTAGCCGTCCATGGCCGGCATCTCGATGTCCGAAATGACCATGGCGTAGCGCTCGGCCGGGTTTTCACCGGAGGCATGGATCTGCAGCAGATGGTCCAGTGCCTGTTTGCCATCGGAGAGCAGGGTGGCGCCCACGCCCAGCTGGTCCAGTACGCTGCGGATCTGCTGGCGGGCCACGCGCGAGTCGTCCACCACCAGCACCTGCAGCTGCGGGCCATCGGCCGGCATCGCCATGGCCGGATCCAGCACGGCTTCGCCGCGGACCTGGGCAATGTCGGCCAGCACGCTTTCCACGTCGATCACCTGGATCAGCTCGCCCTGGAAGCGGGTCACCGCGGTCAGGTAGCTGGATTCGGCGCCCAGTTCCGGCGGCGGATGGATGTCTTCCACCGCGATGTTGACGATGCGCTCCACGCCGCTGACCAGGAAGCCCTGGATCGAACGGTTGAATTCGGTCACCACCAGGTAGCCGGGCGACGTATCCGCATCGGGTTCACGTTCGGGGTGGCCGATCGCCAGGCCCAGGTCCAGCACCGGCACCGAGCGCCCGCGGACATCGGCAACGCCGGCAAACTGGCTCGGCAGCCCGGGCACCTGGAACAGTTCCGGGCGACGCAGGACTTCCTGCACCTTGAAGACGTTGACGCCAAAAAGCTGACGTCCGCCGAGACGGAACAGCAGCAGCGCCAGGCGATTGTGGCCGGCCAGTCGGGTCCGCTGGTCGATCCGGTTGAGCAGGTCATGGGACATGGCTGCTGTATCGGCGCCGCAGCGGCGGAACTTGAGGGTGGTCTGCCACACGCGTGCTCTGCACCGCCTTTATGGCGTCGCGCCATGCTCGTCCCTGCCTCTGTAGCGTCGAGCTGGCTCGACTGGCCATGAAAGCAGTAGAGCACGCTCGACTCGACACAAGCCCCTCTGGCACACCCCTTGCACGCTCCTGGGCCAGATCCCCTCGACAGGAGGCGCCATGCGCCGGGTCACAACGCTATTTGCCATCGCGCTGGCCGCGGCCTCGCCATGGGCGGCCGCTGCCGACTGGCAACCGGTCGCCAGCATCCGCACGGCGGCCTTGTCGACGCTGCCGGCCGGCAGCGAAGGCGAGGCGCAGGTGGCCGATGCGCTGCGCCTGCCCAAGTGCGGCGGTGCGCTGCAGGTGCAGCCCACCGCCAACACCACCGTAGAGGTCAGCTGCCCGGATGCGGGGGGCTGGCGGTTGTTCGTACCGGTGAAGGTGCGGCGCAACCAGACCGTACTGGTGCTCAATCGCGGAATCGGTACTGGAGAAACCCTCACCGCCGCCGATATCACCACTGCCCAGCGTGACGCCGCCCGGATAGCCGGCGCGGTGCTGGCCGATCCCAACGCGGCGATCGGCCGCATCGCCCGCCGACCGTTGCAGGCCGGGGCCCTGCTGTCGAACAACGATCTGGTGGTGCAGCGTCTCATCAAGAGAGGAGACAATGTCGCACTGGTGTCGCGTCGCGGCTCGGTCGAGGTCCGCATTGCCGGCCGCGCAATGGGCGATGCCGGTGAGAACGAACGGGTCTCGGTGGAGAACCTGTCCTCGCGGCGGATCGTGCAGGGCACGGTCGATGCCGCAGGTGACGTAATCGTGGCGCGTTGATTTAGTGCAAGAAATCCCTAAAGATCACGGCCCTGCGGCCGTTATCCCTTGTGAACGGCAACTCCAGGACACCCCATGAGCCAGAAAATCGACGGCAACCTGCAGGTCCCCCAGGCACTGCGCAGCGTGACGACCCCGGCCAGCAAGCCCGGCGTCAGCAGCGATTCGCCGGCACGCCCGGTCGAGGCGGCCGACAGCCTGCGCCTGACCGGCGAGGCCACCAATCTGCAGGCCATCGAGCGTGAGCTGAGCACCGCGCCGGCCATCGACGCCCAGCGCGTGGCGGCCGTGCGCGAATCGCTGCAGAACGGCACCTACAGGATCAATCCGGACGCGATCGCATCGCGCATGCTTGAGCTGGACCAGCAGCTGCAGGGATGACGGCGGCGATGAGCGAGCCGCTGCAGCGCCTTGCCCAGGCCCTGGACGTTGAGCGCCAGGCCCTGGTCGAGCACGACGTGCATGCCCTGATCCGGGCCACCGGAGCCAAGCTGGAAGCGCTGCGGGCGCTGGAAGGCGCGCCGCCGGTCGGGCAGGGCGAGCAGCTGCAGGAACTGGCCGAGCGCAACCGCGCCAACGGCGTGCTGCTCTCGCGGCGCCGCCGTGAGGTCAACTGGGCGCTGCGCCAGCTCGGCCGTACCGAGGACGCCTCGTCCTACGATGCCAAGGGCCAGTCGCACGCGATCATCGCGGGCCGCCCGCTCGCCGTCGCCTGAGGCGACGGCCGATCCACTTTGACGGGCTGAAGCCCGCTGCACGACCGCGTATATTGGGCGCCTGTTCGAACGCCCCGAGTTGCCGTGTCCGCTGCCAACGCCCTCGTTACTGCCCCCCTTCCGCCGCAGCCGGTGCTGCAGGCTCTGCTTGAGCGCCTGCGCGAAGGCCTGTTGCTGTTCACCGAGGATGGGCAGGTGGCCCTGGCCAACCCGGCGGCGCAGGCTCTGCTCGCCGGTGCCGAAGAGGCCGCAACGCCACCGCCGCAGCGCCTGCGTGAACTGCTGCCGCCGGATGCACTGGAACACGCGCGCCAGCAGGGGCAGTGGAATGGGAGCCTGCCGCTGGGCGAGGGCGTGGTCATCGCCCATCTGTACCACCACGGCCCGGTGGGCCAGGGGCATTTCCTGGCGCTGTTCCGGCATATCGAAGGCCAGGAAGATTACGAACGTGAGCTGCAGCAGCGCCATGCCGAGCTGCGCCAGGCCTATCTGCGCCTGAACGGTACCCAGGAAAAGCTGCTGCAGTCGGAAAAGATGGCGTCCATCGGCCAGCTCGCCGCCGGTGTCGCGCACGAGATCAACAATCCGATCGGCTACGTGCACTCCAACCTGGGCAGCCTGCAGGAGTACCTGCGCAGCCTGTTCACCGTGATCGAGGCCTACGAGCGCGCACTGCGCGCGCCGGACCCGAAAGCGCTGATTCCGGAAATCGACGATATCCGTGACCGCCTGGACATCGACTTCATCAGCCGCGACCTGCCGCAGCTGATGGCCGAGTCGCGCGAGGGCATCGAGCGGGTGACGCGCATCGTGCGCGATCTGAAGGACTTCTCGTATTCCGGCCGCGACGAGTCGTGGAAGCTGGTCGACCTGCATGCAGGCCTGGAATCGACCATCAACATCATCTGGAACGAGCTCAAGTACAAGGTCACCCTGGTGCGTGAGTTCGGCCAGCTGCCGCTGGTGGAATGCCTGCCGTCCGAGTTGAACCAGGTGTACATGAACCTGCTGCTCAACGCCGGCCATGCCATCGCCGAGCGCGGCACCATCACCGTGCGTACCGGCGTGGAAGGTGATCACGTCTGGGTCGAGTTCGAAGATACCGGCGGTGGCATCTCGCCGGAGCTGCGCCAGCGCATCTTCGATCCGTTCTTCACCACCAAGCCGGTGGGCAGCGGTACCGGCCTGGGCCTGTCGATCTCCTACAGCATCATCAACAAGCACCATGGCCGCATCGACCTGGACAGCACGCCGGGCGTCGGCTCGCGCTTCCGCGTGGTATTGCCGGTGAAGCAGCCGCGCTGACCGGCATCCTCGCCGAATCCGGCGCCGGATCATCACCGCAGCGGTCGATCCTCACCGCCATCCACCGGCTCGGCCGCTGCCGGCCCGGCATTGCTGCGGCGCTGCTCCTCGTAGGTGCGGAACGCCTGGTGGATGTGCTTGCGCAGTTCGTCGTCGTTCCAGGGCTTGGTCAGGAAGCGGTAGATCGCACCGCGGTTGATCGCATCGGTCACCGTGTTCAGATCGGTGTAGCCGGACAGCACCAGGCGGATCGTATCCGGGTACAGCATCTTCACCCGGCCCAGGAACTCGGTGCCGCTCATGTCGCTCATGCGCTGGTCGGACAGGATCACCTGCACGTCGTTGATCGCCAGCAGGTCGAAGGCATCGCGCACGTTGCCGGCGGCCAGGATCCGGTAGCCGTCACGGCGGAACAGGCGCACCAGCGAACGCAGTACGTTCTCTTCATCGTCCAGCAGCAGCAGCGTGCGGTCCGGGCGGGTTTCGGCGAAGGCCTCCGGGCGCAGGTAACGGCGGCGCAGGGTCATGCCGGCGGCATCGGCCGACATCGGCTCGCCGAACAGATAGCCCTGGAACACGTCGCAGTCGTTGCGGCGCAGGAAGCCCAGCTGTGCCTGCGATTCCACGCCATTGGCAATGACCGTCATGCCCAGCTGGTGGCCCATGGCGATGATCGCGCGGGCGATGGCCGCCTCGCGATTACCGGCCGGCGCGCTCTTGATGAAGCTGCGGTCGATCTTCAGCTTGTCCACCGGGTAGCGCACCAGTGCGCTGAGGCTGGAGTCGCCGGTGCCGAAGTTGTCCAGGCTCAGGCTGATGCCTTCGTTGCGCAGGTTGGCCAGCGTCTCGTGCACGAAATTGACGTTGTTGGTCAACGCACTCTCGTTGATCTCCAGCGTCAGCATCTGCGCCGGCACACCGGCGGCCTGCATCAGGCCCATCACCTCGGCAAAGAAATTGGGGCGCAGCAGCTGCAGGGTGGACACGTTGACCGCGATGGTGAAATCGTCAAAACCCTGGTCACGCCACAGCCGCGCCTGCTTCAACGCACCCTCCAGCACCCAGGTGCCGATCTGCACGATGATGCCGAGCCGCTCGGCGGTGCGCATGAAGCGCTCCGGCACCAGCATGCCCAGCGTGGGCGACTGCCAGCGCAGCAGCGCTTCCATGCCCACCACGTGGCCGTCGCGGGCGCTCACCAGCGGCTGATAGCGCAGCTTCAGCTCACCGTTGGGAATGGCATCGACGATCTGGCGGGCGATGATGCTCTCGCTGTGCGCGCTGGGCGGGGTATCCACCGCGTGGATGCGCACCGCGTTGCCGCCTTCGCGGGCGGCCTGGTACAGCGCATCTTCGGCATGGTCGAGCAGGCGCGAGGTGCTGCTGGCGTGTTCGGGGCACAGGCTCACGCCGAGCTTGCCGGTCATGAACAGCGTGTACGGCAGCACCGACAGCGGCAGTTCCATCTGCTGACGGATCTCTTCGGCGAAATCCTCCGGCAGCGGCACATCGTCGGTGCGCGGTACGGCCAGCAGGAACTCGTCGCTGCCATGCCGCCACAGCTTGCCGCGCCCGCGCAGATAGGACTGCAGTCGCTGTGCCACCAGCACCAGCGCCTGGTCGCCCACTTCGGCACTCATGTTCTCGTTGACCGAGGCGAAGTGGTCGATGTCCACGTGCATCAGCATCAGCGCCGTGCCCCCGGAGGCGGCTTCGGCGACCATCGCCTGCAGCTCAGGGTTGCCGGCGCCAAGGCGATCGGGTGCATCATCGATGCTAACCGGGGGCAGGTTGGGATTCCACATAGGCTCAGTATTCCGGTGACTCGACAGCGGCCATGCCGGCCGCCTGGTAGGGGAGATGGACATCGACCAGGGTGCCTTCGCCATGCGCCGATTCGATCCGCACGTGGCCTCCGACGCTCTGCGCGCGCTCGCGCATCACGATCAGGCCCAGCCCGCGTGGACCGTCCGGATCGAAGCCTTCGCCGTCGTCGCGGATCTGCAGGTGCAGCCCGCGCTGGCCAACGTCGCGCAGCTGCAGCTGCACCTGGCTGGCGCGCGCGTGGCGCAGCGCGTTGGTCAGGCTTTCCTGGGCGATGCGGAAGCAGGCCTGTTCAATGCTGGTGTCCGGCCGATGCGGCAGTGACTCGATTTCGGCCAGCAGCTCCACCGGCGAAGAGCGGAACAGCACGCGGGCCTGCCAGCTCAATGCGGCCTCCAGCCCCAGCGCATCCAGCTGCGGTGGACGCAACAGGGTCGAGATGTCGCGCAGCTTGGCCACCGTAGTGTCGGCCAGGCTGACGATCTGCGCCAGGTCATCGGCGCGGCGGCGCGGATCCTCTTCATCCTGCGCGGCATGCGCAGACAGCTTGATGGCGGTGATCGCCTGGCCGATATCGTCGTGCAGGTCACGCGAGATCGCGCGGCGCTCGTCCTCCTGCAACGAGAACAGGCGGCCGGCCATGGCCTGCAGCTCGCGGTTGCTGGTTTCCAGTGCGCTGCGCGTGCGCTCCGAATCGCTCAGGTCGCGCACGATCAGCAGCTTGCAGTCGCGACCGCCGTAACGTACTTCACCCACGGCCAGCCCGGCGTGGAAGCTGCGCCCGTCGGCGCGTTGCATGGCCACCACGCTGCTGTGGCCCGGACCCAGATGCAGCTGGCCGGCGCGCAGCTGGCTGCGCACCCGGGCCAGATCGCCGGCGGCCACCAGTGCGGACAGCGGTTCGCCCAGCAGGGTGTGGCTGCCATAACCGAACAGGCTGGCGGCCCAGGCATTGGCGTACAGCACATGCTCTTCGGAGAGGATCACCACGCCGTCGGGCAGCACCCGCACCAGCTCGCGGAACTGCTCTTCGCGCTCACGCAGCAGGCGCCGCGACTGTTCGCGCTCGGTCACATCCTGCAGGGTGCCCAGCACGCGGCTGCGCCCGGCCTCGTCGAATCCGCTGGCGGCGCGCAGATGCACCATCAGTGCGCGCCCGTCCATCGACAGCAAGGGCAGCAGCACGTCCACCTGCACGGCCTCGCCCGAACACAGCTCGCCCAGCAGCTGTTCGGTCTGCGCGGCGGTAGCCGGGTCGGCCGGCACCAGCAGCTCGTCGAACCGGTGCCAGCGACGGGCCTCGGGCGGGCGACGACCGAGCAGGCGGTAGACCTGGTTGGAATAACGCCCCAGGCCGGTCGACGGATCCAGTTCCCATGCGCCGATGCGGGCCAACTCATGGGCTTCTTCCACGCGCGCCAGCGCCTGGTCACGACGCAGCTGGGCCAGGTCTTCGGCGGTACGGTCGATGGCAATCAGCAGGCGTGCGTTGTGGCCGTCGAAGCCGATGGCGTTGGAGCGCAGCTCCATCTGCCGCAGTGAACCATCGCGCAGCTGCAGTTGTGTGCGCAGGATGCACAGCTCCTCGGGTGCCTCGCGGATGGCTTCCAGCTTGGTCTGCAGGGCCTGGTCCTGGCCCGGCGGCCACAGCGCGTCGATGGTCTGTTCCAGCAGTTCCTCGCGCTCCCAGCCGAAGGCGCTGCAGGCGGCCGGGTTGGCATCGAGGATGGCCAGCGTGTCCAGGTCGTAGACCAGGATCGGGCCGGGGTTGCCTTCGAACATCTGCCGCAGGCGCAGCTCCGAGGCCTGCTGGCGGGCGTGGGTATGCAGCACGTGTTCGGCCAGCGGGCGCAGCAGCAGGTACAGCAGTCCCGCACTGGCCAGTGCGAAGAACGAGCCCTTCAGCCCCTGCCACAATGCCGCCTGCTGCGGATCGGGGATGAACGCCTGCACCGCGCTGTCGGTGGAGATCATCCAGGCCAGCGCCATCACCAGGTAGCTCAGCACCACCCGCCGCCGGTCGCGGCTCAACGCCTGCGCCATCCGCGGGTCGGGAGCAGGGGCGTTGCCGGTCGGTTCTGCGGGCATGGACGGGGCGGAAGAAGGGGGCGCCGGCCATCTTACCGCGCAGGTGTGCCCTGGCCACTCAATTATCCGCCGCAGGGGCCGTTAACCACTGCGTGCCCCGCTGACGGGCGTGTCATCCGGAGCAAGATCGCGTGGACCAAGGGATCATCGCCAGCCTGCTGCAGCACCCGCTTGCGTCGGCACTGGTCATCGTCGACCGTACCGGCCGCCCGCTGGCGGCCAACCCGGCCGCGCGCGAGCATGGGCTGCCGGCCACCGTGGCCGCGTACGCCCCGATGCTGGAAGATCTGCGGCTGATGGCGGCCGATGGCGGCATCGTGGCCTGCACGCTGCCGGGCGGCCCGCGCGGTCATTTCGATGGCCACCTGCGCGCCGTGCATGACGGTGCCGGCAATCTGCTGGCCTTCACCCTGAGCATTCCCGAGCCGGTTCCAGTGGATGGGGGCGGGCGCTGGGAGCTGGCACTGGACAGCGCCGGCCACAGCCTGTGGGACTGGGACATCCCCAGTGACCGGGTGGCGCGGACACCTGCGTTGGGTGATGAAACCGCCACCGCCATGCTCTCGCGTGTGCATGGCGATGACATCGTGCAGGTCCGCGCTGCGCTGGACGAACATCTGCGCGGCCTGAGCGAGCAGTACAGCGCACAGTTCCGTTTCCGCCAGGCCGACGGTCAGTGGCGCTGGGTGCTGGACCGTGGCCGCGTGGTGGCGCGTACCGCCGATGGCCAGCCGTTGCGGATGGTCGGCACGCATACCGATATCGAGCAGCAGAAGCAGCTGGAGGCGCTGTTGCAGGAGCAGCAGCTGCATCTGAGCGAAGCCCAGCGCATTGCCAGCATGGGCAGCTGGTCGTTCGATCCCAACACGGGGCATTTCTGGTGGTCGCCGGAGCTGCGCTCGCTGCTGGCCCTGGGGCAGGGCGCCGTACCCGGCCAGCGGCGCTGGCTCAAGCACCTGCATCCACGATCGCGCGGGGCGTTGCGCGCGGCGTGGCGGCGCCTGTGGCGCGATGGCCGTGCTGCCAATCTGGAGCTGGAGCTGACCCGCGGCAACGAACCCTCGCAGCATCTGCGCCTGTGGATGCAGCCGCTGCTGGACATGGACGGTCAGCCCAAGCGCCTGCTGGGCCAGGTGCAGAACATCACCGAGCAGCACCAGACCGATGCGCTGATCCGCTGGCGTACCGAGCTGCTCAACCGCGTTTCCGCGCTGGGACGCATCGGCGGCTGCGAGATCGAAGTGCAGACCCGGCACATGCAGTGGACCGAGGAGTGCTACCGCATCCACGGCCTGCGCAAGGAACCGATCACCCTCGACCAGGCGCTGGCGCTGTACACCGAAGATTCGCGCAACGCCTTCGAAGCCGCGCTGGCTCGTATTGCCGACGGCGGGCTGCCCGAGCAACTGGACCTGTGCTTCTATCGCCAGTCGGGCCTGCGCGTGTGGGTACAGGTGCTGATCGAGCTGGACCGGCGCGACGGCCTGCCAGCGCGCTTCGTGGTGCTGTTCCGTGACATCACCCGCGAACGCGAGGCCAACGAGCGCATCGAGCTGTTGGCCCATTATGATCTGCTGACCGGTCTGCCCAACCGGGTGCTGCTCGGCGAGCAGACCGCTGAGGCCATCGAGGAAGCGCGCGATCGCGGCACTTCGCTGGCGATGCTGTTCATCGACCTGGATGGCTTCAAGACCATCAATGACAGCTTCGGCCACGCCACTGGCGATGCGCTGCTGAAGGCCGCCGCCACCCGCCTGCACCAGAACCTGCGCAACAATGACCTGTTCGGCCGCTTCAGCGGCGACGAGTTCATCGTGGTGCTGCGCGATCTGGCCGAGCCGGAAGACGCCGGCCACGTGGCGCGCAAGCTGATCGCCTCGCTGGCCGAGCCGCTGCGCCGGGGCGAGACCACCCTCAAGGTGGGCGCCAGCGTCGGCATCGCGATGCTGGGTGATGCGCAGACCGACTTCGATTCCCTGCTGCGCGCCGCCGATGCGGCGATGTATGCAGCCAAGGAAGCGGGGCGCAATACCTACCAGTACTACAGCCAGGACGCCCTGGCCCGCATCCAGCGCCGGCTGGAGATCGAGCATGCCCTGCATGGCGCGATCGAGCGCGAAGAGTTCAGCCTGGCCTACCAGCCATTGCTGCACGCCCACCAGGGTGAGCCACCGGCGATCGAGGCGCTACTGCGCTGGCATCGGCCTGGGATTGGCTATTGCAGCCCGGCCGAGTTCATCCCCATTGCCGAGAAATGTGGCGAGATCGTACGCATCGGTGACTGGGTGCTGGGCGAGGCATGCCGTCAGGCCGCTGCCTGGGATCGGGCCGGACTGCGCTTTGACCGCATTGCAGTGAACGTATCGGCCGTGCAGCTGCGCGACCGTGGCTTTGCCGAGCGCGTGATCGAGATCTGCCACGCCCATGGCTGGCCGCCGCAGCGGCTGGAACTGGAGCTGACCGAGTCGGCCCTGATTCGTGACACCGACATCCTGCGCCACTGCTTTGATGTACTCGAACGTCACGGCGTGCCGCTGGCGGTGGATGATTTCGGGACCGGCTTCTCCAACCTCAACTACCTCAACCGCTTCCCGGTGGGGCGCCTGAAGATCGACCGCAGCTTCGTGCAGGGCATGCTGCACGACTCGGGTACGGCCGAAGTGACCCAGGCCATCGTGCACCTGGGCCATGCGCTGGGCATGAAGGTGGTGGCCGAAGGCGTGGAAACGCATCAGGAAGAAGACATGCTGCGCCGCCAGGGCTGCGACGAGATCCAGGGTTACCTGTACTCGCGCCCGCTCAGCCCGCGCGACCTGGCGCAGTGGCTGCGCCAGCAACACCCGATGCCGATGCGCACCGACGCCAGCGGCGAAGTGGTGCTGGTGCGCTGACAACCCGCTCTGTTGGGTGCCGGATGACTGCTCTGGTGGGTGCCGACCGTTGGTCGGCACTGAGGCGCGCGCGCGATCATCCATGCATGGCGTGGATCTAACGGTTCATCAATGCGATGCCTGCAATCGAATACCTGGCGATCAGCAGCCCGAGCACGTACTCCGCCACGATGATCAGCCAACAGGTCGTCGCCTCGATCTCGCGCCGCACATCAATGGTGCCGTAGCGGTGATGGCTTAGGGTGATGGCTTAGATGGACGTGACCGGTATCGATGGCCGTTGCCGCCGCCCAGGCAGCCAGGAAGGCCATCAGCAGGAATAGCTGGCTGCCGAACAGGAATGCGACCAGTCGATGCCGGGGAGGCCGCAAGGTGGCGTAGGCGGGGCGCCAGGTGAAAGTGACGGCGATCAGCACCATCGCGGCAAATCCCAGCCAGGTCATGAACATGGTGCTCATGGGACGACACTCCGTGTCCAGTCGTAGGCGACGTGGGTGGATCATGCCATGGGGCTGCAGCGGGTGGCGGTAAAGCCATCCACGCATGGCGTGGATCTACCTCAGCGCTTCACCGTCCAGCCCCAGGTCCCAAGCCAGTCCGAGCAGTTCTTCGCCCGCAGGCAAGGGGGCGGGGCGCGCGTCGGCCAGCTGCTGCAGTTCGCGGATCTCTTCGCGGGCGACCTCTTCCAGCTGCTGCAGCTGCTCACGCACGCTCGCGTTGCGCGGGCGCTCGGTATCGGTGAGGGAGGGCAGGGCGCGGATCAGGGTCATGGTGCGCGTACAGGTTGCATCCAACGGCAGGGTACAGGCAAAGGCCCCGGAATGACCGGGGCCTTGCGGGCTGCCGGCAACGGCAGCGGACATCAGGATCAGAACAGCTCGACGGTGCCGGCGCCCATGCTCTGCTGGGCAACCGGCTTGTGCGGCGGGCGCTCCCACTCGCTGCGCAGTTCGCGCAGGCGGCTGCCGGTGCGCTGCAGGGCGGTGGCGATCTCTTCGTCGAACACGCCGCCATTGCGATGCAGCAGTTCCTGCAGGGCCACCGCTTCGCGGTTGATCGCGGTCAGGCGGTCCAGGTGGGTATGCACGCCGCCCAGGGCCTGGGTGGCGATGTCCTCGAACTGCAGGGCGCGCACGGCCTCGGCCACGCTGCCATCGATCGAACGGGCGCACTCGGACACTTCGCGCATGCCGTCGCCCAGCGAGGCGTTGATCTGGGCCACGTTGTCGAGCATCGCCGCCGCTTCCTGGCGTGCTTCGCGGGAGCGGTCCATGTCACGCGAGGCCATGTGCGAGACCGTCTCGCGCACCTTGGCGATGGCGTCCTTGGAGCTGTGCGCCAGCTTGCGGATCTGCTCGTTGAAGGTGGTCGAGCGTTCGGACAGGTTGCGGACCTCGTCGGCCACCACTGCGAAGCCACGACCGGCTTCACCGGCACGCGCCGCTTCAATGGCAGCGTTCAGCGCCAGCAGATTGGTCTGGTCAGCGATCGACTTGACGTCTTCCAGCAGCGCGAAGATGCCATCCAGGTGCTGTGCCATCTGGTCGATGTGCTGCACGGTGGTGCTGCTCTGGCCGCTGACCTGTTCCAGCGCTTCCACCAGCTGTTCCATGCGGTGGCTGGCGTGCTGGGCAAAGCGGGCGACGTCCAGGCCGGCGCTGCCCTCATCACCGGCGCGGTCGACGATGCGCGACAGGGCCTGGCTCTGCTGGCGCGACTTGCGGTTCATCGCATCGAAGCTGCCGCCGAGGCTGGAGACGGCCTGGCGGATCAGGTCGCGGGCGCGTTCTACTTCACCACGCGAGCCGTCGATCTCGTTGCCGACGAAGTTGCGCAGTTCGGTCAGCAGCTGATCCTGCTCACGCAGGACGCGGGTGTGTTCCGGGGAACGGTGCGCCTGGGCGCGGGTGGTCCACCACGCAAAGCCCAGCCAGCTCAGCGTCATCGTGGTCAGGATCGCCCAGCGCAGGGCGGCCGGCCATTCGAAACCGATGGCGAAGGGGAGCAGCAGGGTCAGGGCCAGAGGGGCGGCCAGACGGATGAAAATGCGTGAGTACATGGACGTTCTCGGGAGGTGCACGGAGGATGTATCGGCCGTACCCCCCTTCTCTTTAACGTCGATGTGCCTTGATGTGCATTCTGAATGCGCCGGTTTTCCGGCGCTGCAGAGGGTTCAGGGGTCAGAGCCCGTTCCGTGTTGGAAAGGGATCCGACCCCATGGGGCTCACGCCAGTTGGCGGTCCACGGCCTCGATCATCGCCTTGCGGCTGAACAGGAAGTCCCAGTAGCTGCCGCCCAGCTGACGCCACAGCACCGCCGAGCGCACCGCGGCCAGCAGCAGGGCGCGGATCTCGGCCACCACGCCGGCCTGGCCCAGGTAGTGCGGGTTGCCCTGCACCATCACCCGCGGCTTGAGGTGGCTGATGGTGTCCGCGTACAGGCCGCCCAGGTTGGCCAGCACGTCCGGGTGGCCGCTGTCGCCCAGCTCGGCGGCCTGGCGCTGGGCGCGCTCGATGCCACTGGCGACCTTGTTCACCGTGGCGCCGTCCTGCACGAAGCGGCGCTCCAGCTGCAGCACCGACAGGGCCAGCTTGGGCAGGATCGGGTCCTGGCCCTGGCTGCGGAAATAGTTGTGCAGCAGGCGCAGGCCTGCCTTCAGCGCATGGCGGTCACCGAACACCTCCTGCGGCGATGACGCATCGACGCGGAACACGCTGTCCACGGCGGTGCGCACGGCGGCGGCGTCGGAATGGCCGGTATCGGCGATGCGGCGGACCTGTTGCAGGGCCTGGGCAATGCCGGCCAGGGCCAGGACGCGGTCGTCGACAGTGAAACTCATGCAGCAATTACCTCAAAAGGAGAAGGGGTGGTGCGCAGGCGCTGTTCCAGTGGGGCGTCGGTAGCGGCGATCACCGCACCGCCCAGGCACACCTCGCCGTCATACAGCACCAGCGACTGGCCGGGGGTGACGGCGCGCTGCGGGCGGGCGAAGGTGACCAGCACACTGCCATCGTCCAGCACCTCGACCGTACACGGCTCGTCGGGCTGGCGGTAGCGGGTCTGCGCGGTGCATTCAAAGCGACGCGCCGGCGGCGAACCGGCAATCCAGTGCGCGGTCTCCGAGCGCAGGCGCTCGGACAGCATCCAAGGGCTTTCACGGTCCTGGTCCACGTACAGCACGTTGCTGGCCACGTCCTTGCCGACCACATACCACGGCGCGGCGGGGCGGCCGCGCACGCCGCCGATGTTCAGGCCCTCGCGCTGGCCCAGTGTGAAATAGAACACGCCCGGATGTTCGGCGATCACGCTGCCGTCGGCCGGGTCGAGGATCTGGCCCGGCTTGGCCGGCAGGTAACGGCCGAGGAACTCGCGGAAGTCGCGCTCGCCGATGAAGCAGATCCCGGTGGAGTCCTTCTTGGCGTGGGTCGGCAGGCTGACGTCGCGTGCAATGCGGCGCAGGTCGCTCTTTTCCAGGTCGCCGATCGGGAACAGTGTGGCCGCCAGCTGCTGCTGGCCCAGCTGGTGCAGGAAGTAGCTCTGGTCCTTGGAACGGTCGGCGCCGCGCAGCAGCAGCCACTGGTGGCCGCGCTGGGTCACCCGCGCGTAGTGACCGGTGGCGATGCGCTCGGCGCCCAGCTCGCGGGCGGCGTCCAGGAAGTGCTTGAACTTCACTTCGCGGTTGCACAGCACATCCGGGTTTGGCGTGCGGCCGGCGGCATACTCGGCCAGGAAGTGCTCGAACACACCCTGCCAGTACTCGCTGGAGAAATCGCGGAAGTGGAACGGAATGCCGAGCAGGCCGCACACCGCCACCGCGTCGCGGCGATCGTCCTCGGCGCGGCACTCGCCGCTGCCGTCGTCGGCCCAGTTCTGCATGAACAGGCCGGCCACCGCTTCTCCCTGCTGCACCAGGCGCCAGGCGGCGACCGAGGAATCGACGCCACCGGAGACGCCAACCATCACGCGCGGGGTGCTCATGCGACCTCCTGGACCAGGGAAAGGGGATGGCGCTGGCCGCCCAGGTAGTCGGCCACCACCTTCCAGACCAGCGGGCTGCGCTGGCGCTCGCCGGCCGTCTGCAGTTCGGCCGGGGTCAGCCACAGCGCGCGGTCGATGCCGGTGTCCAGCGGTTGTGCCGGGTCATGCGACAGCGGCCTGGCGGCGTAGCAGAAGCGCAGGAACGTGGTGCCATCGGCGGCAGTCCACTGGTAGCAGCCGATGAAGTGGGTCAGCTCGACCGTCCAGCCGGTTTCCTCGCGGGTCTCGCGCAGGGCCGCCTCGGCCAGGCTTTCGCCCGGCTCAAGGTGGCCGGCCGGCTGGTTCAGCACCTGGCGGCCCTCAATGGTCTCTTCCACCAGCAGCACGCGGCCACCGTCAACCACCACAGTGGCGACGGTGGCATGCGGTGCCCAGCGCGGGTCCGGCGTTGCGTTCAACTCAGAAATCGTCCTTCTTGGTCAGTTCCAGCTCCATCGCATCGGCGGTGCGGATGGCCGCATCAATGGCGTCGCTGAGCTGGTCCGGGGTGGCGTCTGCATCGATCTTCACCACGAACATGGCGGTGCTGTCCTGCTTCACCCAGCCGCCCATCTTGGCATCCTGGGAATCTTCCAGCAGGCGGTTGGCCACGGCCACCGGGAACTGCTTGGCCGTGGCGGTGTACGCCGGCGACCAGATCTCGCGGATATTGTGGCTGCCGAAATCCTCCACCGCCGAACGCACGTAGACCATCTGGGTGCGGTCGCCTTCGACATCGAACACCAGGCGGTAGTCACCGTCCTCGTCGATCTCGTAGGTGTAGCCCAGCTTGTCCAGATGGCGGGCCACGGATTTGTCGGCCTCCGGTGCGGCAACGGCGGAGCCGGTCGCGGCCAGGCCGAGCAGCAGGGCGGGCAGAAGCGTCCTTTTCATGAAGATCCTGTGAAGCGGATTTGAAAGAAGGTGCAATTGTGACGGGGGGCGTCCGTGCCGTCCAATCTGCGGCGGGCCGACGCAGGCTCGGTACAGGCCCTATAATGGACGGATGCCTCGCGAGTCTTCCCCCGATTCCCATCACGAACACGGTATTGCCGTGGAGCCCGCGCGCCCGGAAGTGGCGCCGCCGCCGTTCTACCAGGTGATGCTGCTCAATGACGACTACACCCCGATGGATTTCGTGGTGGACGTGCTGCAGCAGTTCTTCAGCATGGACCTGGACAAGGCCACGCAGGTGATGCTGCACGTGCATACCCGCGGCCGCGGGGTGTGCGGGGTGTTCACCCGCGAAGTGGCCGAGACCAAGGTCGCCCAGGTCAATGAGTATTCGCGGATGAACCAGCATCCGTTGCTGTGCACGATGGAAAAGGCCTGACCGGCTGCCGGTTCCCGTCCGGGTACATCGATTCCGGACCCGGCGTGCTGTAGAGCCGAGCCGATGCTCGGCTGCCTTTTGTTACGGCGTACCGACGCCCGAGGCATCGTGCCCACCAAGGTGGGCACCTACCAGAGCAGGTGTGGCGGCCCCCGGCGCATTGCGCCCACCAAGGTGGGCACCCACCTTGGATCATGCCTCCGCCAGCGCCTCCAGCGCCATTTTCGCCACCGCCTCGTCGATGTCGGCCGGGTCGCCGTCATCGCGGAACCACACCGCCGACAGGCCCATGCTGGCCGCGATCCAGCGCAGCAGGCGACGGCGTTCGATGCCGGACAACGCGCCGACCTGCTCCAGTCGCGCCGCAAACCGCTCCGGCCGCGTGGCGACGTGGATGCCCGGGCCGCACAGGTCCGGGTTGCTGAACAACGTCGTGTAGTCGAAGGCGCGGTCGCCGATCAGCCGCTTCGGGTCGATCGCCAGCCAGCCGCGCGTGCCGAAATCCAGCACGTTGTCGTGGTGCAGGTCGCCATGCAGTGGCCGGATCTCCTGCTCGTCCTGCAGCAAGACCAGCGCCAGCGATCTGCACTGTTCCAGTAGTGGCGGCAACGCAGCCCTTGGCTGCAGCAGGTCGGCGAACCATGTAGGCAGGCAGACCAGGTCACTGGGCGCTGTGCTCCGTGGCCGGTGCAGCCGCTGCAGAACCTGGCACAGGAGGGTGGTGCAGGTGTCGTCCTCGCCATTGATCGAACGCTGTCGCAGCGAGTCGCCGGCGGCACGCTCGATCAGGATGGCCGGCCCCTCGTGGGCCAGCAGGCGGGCGGCGCCGTCACCGTCCCACCAGCGCAGCAGTCGATGGGCGTTCTGCTCTTCGGGCTCGTCGCTGACCTTGAGCATGGCCGGCACGCCGGCCGGGGTCAGCACCGGCCAGAGCCGGGCGCGGGGCGTTTCGATGGCCGCGCCATCACGCCGCAATCGCCAGCGGCTCAGGTAGGGTTCGCTCATGCTGGCAGGGTCGTCCTGGAGTGAATGAAGATCAAGCAATCTGCACTGCTAACGCCATCTGAACGCAGCAATCCGCTAGGGTGATGGAAATCGCGTAGTCAGGCCGCATATTGTCCCCATCTGCCGCCGGAGTAATCCATGTTCAGCAAAGACCTCGAACACACCATCGGCCAGTGCTACAAGCGCGCCCGTGAGGCCCGGCATGAGTTCATGACGGTCGAACACCTGCTGTTGGCACTGCTCGACAACCCGTCCGCCCAGGCCGTCCTGAAGGCCTGTGGGGCCGACGCCGAACGCCTGCGTCAAGAGCTGGAGCAGGCCATCGAGGCGTCCGTGTCCCGCCTGGCCGAAGATGACGGACGCGATACCCAGCCGACCCTGGGCTTCCAGCGCGTGCTGCAGCGGGCTGTGTACCACGTGCAGTCCTCGGGCAAGAAGGAAGTCACCGGCGCCAATGTGCTGGTGGCCATCTTCGGTGAGAAGGACTCCCACGCCGTCTATTACCTCAACCAGCAGGATGTCACCCGGCTGGACGTGGTCAATTACCTGTCCCATGGCATCGCCAAGCTGGGTGAGGAGGGCGAGCAGCCGTCCTCGTCCTCCGAGGGCGAGGGCCGCATGGAAGGCGGCGAGGGGGAGCCCAAGGGCGACGCACTGACCGAGTTCGCCAGCAACCTCAACGAACAGGCCCGGGCCGGTCGCATCGACCCGCTGGTCGGTCGTGCCGACGAGATCGAGCGCACCATCCAGGTCCTGTGCCGCCGCCGCAAGAACAACCCGCTTTACGTGGGTGAGGCCGGCGTGGGCAAGACCGCCATTGCCGAGGGCCTGGCCCGCCGCATCGTCGAAGGCTCGGTGCCCGACGTGCTGGCCGATGCGGTGATCTACTCGCTCGACCTGGGCGCGCTGGTGGCCGGCACCAAGTACCGCGGCGACTTCGAGAAGCGCCTGAAGGGTGTACTGACCGCGCTGAAGAAGGTACCCAACGCGGTGCTGTTCATCGACGAGATCCACACCATCATCGGTGCCGGTTCGGCCTCCGGTGGCACCATGGATGCCTCCAACCTGATCAAGCCGGCACTGGCCTCCGGCGAGCTGCGCTGCATCGGTTCGACCACCTTCCAGGAATACCGCGGCATCTTCGAGAAGGACCGCGCCCTGGCTCGCCGCTTCCAGAAGATCGACATCGTCGAGCCGACGGTGGGCGAGACCTACGAGATCCTGCAGGGCTTGAAGTCCAAGTACGAGCTGCACCATGGCGTGACCTATTCGGACGAGGCGCTGCAGGCGGCGGTAGACCTGTCGGTGAAGCACATCGGCGACCGCCTGCTGCCGGACAAGGCCATCGACGTGATCGACGAGGCCGGCGCGCGCCAGCGCCTGCTGCCCGAAGGGCAGCGCAAGGAGCTGATCGACGTCGAGGAGGTGGAGGCGATCGTGGCCAAGATGGCGCGCATCCCGGCCAAGCAGGTCAGTGCCACAGACAAGGATGTGCTGCAGCACCTGGAGCGCAACCTGAAGATGGTGATCTTCGGCCAGGACCCGGCCATCGGTACCCTGGCGTCGGCCATCAAGCTGGCCCGTTCAGGCCTGGGCAACCCGGAAAAGCCGATCGGCAACTTCCTGTTCGCCGGCCCGACCGGTGTCGGCAAGACCGAGGTGACCAAGCAGCTGGCGCTGCAGCTGGGCATCGAGCTGGTCCGCTTCGACATGTCCGAGTACATGGAGCCGCATTCGATCAGCCGCCTGATCGGTGCGCCCCCGGGCTACGTCGGCTTCGACCAGGGTGGCCTGCTGACCGAAAAGATCGTCAAGACCCCGCACTGCGTGCTGCTGCTGGACGAGATCGAGAAGGCGCACCCGGACATTTTCAACATCCTGTTGCAGGTGATGGACCGCGGCGTGCTGACCGACACCAACGGTCGCGAAGCCAACTTCAAGAACGTGGTGCTGGTGATGACCACCAATGCCGGTGCGGCGCAGGCCTCGCGGCGTTCGATCGGCTTCACCAAGCAGGACCATGCCACCGATGCGATGGAGACCATCCGCCGCGCGTTCACGCCGGAGTTCCGCAACCGCCTCGATGCGGTGGTGCAGTTCCAGCCGCTGGGCTTCGAGCACATCCTGCGTGTTGTCGACAAGTTCCTGATCGAGCTGGAGATGCTGCTGCAGGAGAAGCACGTCAGCCTGTCGGCCACGCCGACCGCGCGCGACTGGCTGGCCCACCACGGCTTCGACCCGCTGATGGGCGCGCGCCCGATGGCCCGTGTGATCCAGGACAGGATCAAGCGTCCGCTGGCCGACGAGCTGCTGTTCGGCAAGCTGGTCAACGGCGGCAAGGTCAGCATTGATGTCCGCGACGACGAGCTGGTGGTGGAGACCCAGGCCGAGCCGGAGCGTCTGCTGCCGGTGACAGTGGAGTAAGCCGGCCGGTTTCCTGCGGCCAGTCATGCAAGGACAAGGGCGGCTTCGGCCGCCCTTGTCGTGTCTGCGCTCAACGGCGACGTTGGCGCGCCTTCCGGGCGAAGCTGGCGGGGTCGATGTGCTCGACGCGGGCGACGGCGCAGCGTTCGGTATCGGTGCGCAGGGTGCTGCGGCCGTCGCTGCAGAGCAGGTTCTGCTGCCCTTCGGTGGCAAAGCTCAGCGTGCGGGAGCGGGCCGCGGCGGTACAGTCGCGCTGGAAGTGCACCACGTAGTGGTCCTGGCCGTTGCGCAACAGCACATCACGGGTAACGCCGGCGCGGACCATCTGCTGGTCGCTGCCCAGCTGGATGCAGGCGGTGGTGGCCGCTGCCGGTGCATCGGCGGCCTGGGCCGAGGCGGCTGACAGCAGGCTGGCGGACAGGAACAGGGAGCAAAGCAGGGGATGCCGTTTCATGGCGGGGCAGGGGGTGGCGATCCGGACTGGATCGGATTCCACGATGCCGCGGCGGCTGCAAGCGCGAATCTGCCGCAAGCCGGGCTGACCGACGCCACGGTGCGTTCGGTCACGATGACCTCCGGCAGGGCCGGATTGCGGGCATGACAAAAGGCCAGCAACCAGGGCTGGCCTTGTCGAAGTGGCGCCAGGCGCCGACCGCTTACTTCATGCGGTAGGTGATACGACCCTTGGTCAGGTCGTACGGGGTCATTTCAACCTTGACCCGGTCACCGGTGAGGATGCGGATGTAGTTCTTGCGCATGCGGCCGGAGATGTGGGCGATGATTTCGTGCCCATTTTCCAGGCGAACGCGGAAAGTGGTGTTCGGCAGCGTCTCGCTGACGGTGCCCTCGAACTCGATGGAATCGTCTTTCGACATGTAGTCCTGTGCGGTTCAGAAAACGGCCACGCTGGGCCTAAGGCGCGGTATTTTACGCGTGATGCGGCCAGCTTGCAAAGTTTGCGTTAACCTTCGGCCAAACGCTTCGCCGGCAGGCGTCCGACGGCCTGGGTCCAGGCGCCTTCACGGCCCTCGCGGCGCACCGCCTGACGCACCTGATCCAGGAACACGGCGCGCGGCAGGTGTACTGCGCCCATCCGCAGCAGGTGTGGATTCTCCACCTGCGCATCGATCAGTTCCCAGCCCCAGCTGCGCAGGGTGGCCGCCAGCGCCGCCAATGCGATCTTGGAGCCGCCGCTGGCGCCGCTGAACATGCTTTCGCCGAAGAACATCGCGCCGATCGCCACGCCGTAGATGCCGCCGACCAGGGTCTGCCGGTCCCATACTTCAAACGAATGGGCAAAGCCGAGGTCGTGCAGCTGGCTGTAGGCCTCGACCATGGCCGGGCTGATCCAGGTGCCGTCCTGGCCGGGGCGCGGGGTGGCGGCACAGGCGCGCATCACCTGGCTGAAGGCCACATCGGCAGTGACCTCCCAGTGGCTGGCGCGCAGCTGGCGCCGGAAACGGCTGGACAGATGCACGCCGTCGGTGCGGAACACCATGCGTGGATCGGGCGACCACCACAGGATCGGCTCGCCCTCGCTGAACCACGGGAAGATGCCGCCGGCATAGGCGTTGAGCAGGCGCAACGGGTGCAGGTCGCCGCCGACGGCGAGCAGGCCATCGGGCTGGCGCAGCGCGGTCTCGGCCGGGGGAAAGGGCGCGTCCGGCGCATCGGCCAGGCGCCAGGGCAGCGGGCGGGTCATGCATGCAGTGTAACGGGCGTGGGTGCCTACCTTCTCCGGTTCCGGTAGGCACGTCAGTCGAGCAAGCTCGACGCTACGGTCCCGCGCGGAACGGGCTGTGCCCCAGCAGCGCCTGCTGGTAACGACGCACGTCGCCCCGCTCCTGCCGGCACCAGTCCTGCAGGGCGTCGGCAAACTCCGCATCGGCCACCCAGTGGCGGCTGCGCACCCGGGTGGGCAGGAAGCCGCGTGCCAGCTTGTGCTCGCCCTGCGCGCCGGGCTCGAAACGGGTGAGTCCCTCGCGCAGGCAATACTCGATGCCCTGGTAGTAGCAGGTCTCGAAGTGCAGGCCGGGCAGGGTCGCGCCTCCCCAGTAGCGCCCATACAGCGTGTCGCCGCCGCGCAGGCACAGCGCACCGGCAATCGGCTCACCCTCCTGCTCTGCCAGGAACATCACCAGCCGGCGCCCCAGTGCGATGGCCAGATGGCGCAGGAAGGCCTCGGTCAGCGCCGGTGCGTTGCCATACTCGAGGAAGGTCTGCAGGTAGAAGCGGTACATCGCCTGCAGGTCGGCGCGGCTGGCGTCATTGCCATGCACCACGCGGAAGGTGATGCCCTGGCGGGTGACCTTGGCCCGCTCCTGGCGGATGTTCTTGCGGTGCTTGTGGTTCATCGCGCCCAGGAACTGCTCGAAGGTGGTCCAGTCGCCCGGGTTCTGCCATTGGAACTGGATGTCCTCGCGCAGCAGCCAGTCGTCACCGAACAGCGTTTCGTCACCGGTGTCATGGAAATTCACATGCGCCGATGACACGCCCAGTGCGGGCAGCTGCTGGCGCAGTGCCGGCAACAGCGCGGCACGTGCGGCATCGTGACGGGCCAGCAGCCGCGGCCCGGTCACCGGCGAGTACGGAACCGCACCCAGCCACTTCGGGTAATAGTCGCGGCCGTGGCGGGCGTAGGCATTGGCCCAGGCATGGTCGAACACGAACTCACCGTGCGAATTGGTCTTCAGGTAGCCCGGAATGGCGCCGATCAGAGCATCGCCTTCCCAGAGCGTGAAGTGCCGGGGCTGCCAGCCCCAGTCCCCGCGCAGGCAGCCGTGGGCTTCCAGCCCGGCCAGGAAGGCGTGGCTGACAAACGGGTTGCGGCCATCATGCAGAGCGTCCCAGTCGGCGGCGGCAATGGACGGCAGGGAATCGAGGAAACGGGGCGAAGGCATGAGGGAAGGATAGGGCAGGTGAAACAAAAAGGCCGACGCGTTGGCGTCGGCCCTTGGTCCGGGTCGAGCATGGCTCGACGCTACCGAAGCGGGCCAGCGTTTCAGCTGGCCTTGCCTTCGGCATCCAGGAAGCGCTCGGCGTCCAGCGCGGCCATGCAACCGAAGCCGGCCGAGGTGATCGCCTGGCGGTAGTGCTGGTCGGCCACGTCGCCGGCGGCGAACACGCCCTCCACCGAGGTCTGGGTGGCGTTGCCGCCCAGGCCCGAGCGGATCTCCAGGTAGCCGTTGTTCATCGCCAGCTGGCCGTCGAACAGGGTGGTGTTCGGGTGGTGACCGATGGCCACGAAGAAGCCGTGCGCGTCGATGTCGCGGGTGCTGCCGTCCACGGTGGACTTCACGCGCACGCCGGTCACGCCGGCATCGTTGCCCAGCACTTCCTCTACCTGGTGGTGCCAGACAGTCTCGATCTTGCCTTCGGCCACCTTCTTGAACAGCTTGTCCTGCATGATCTTTTCCGCCTTCAGGGTGTCGCGGCGGTGCACCAGATAGACCTTGCGGGCGATGTTGGACAGGTACAGCGCCTCTTCCACGGCGGTGTTGCCGCCGCCGACCACGACCACGTCCTGGTCGCGGTAGAAGAAGCCGTCGCAGGTGGCGCAGGCGGACACGCCGCGGCCTTTGAAGGCCTCTTCGGTGGGGATGCCCAGGTACTTGGCGGTGGCGCCGGTGGCGATGATCAGGGCGTCGCAGGTGTACTCATGGCTGTCGCCGATCAGCTTGAACGGGCGCTGGGAGACGTCGGCGGTATGGATGTGGTCGAAGATGACCTCGGTCTCGAAACGCTCTGCGTGGGCCTGCATGCGCGCCATCAGGTCCGGCCCCATCAGGCCGTGGGCGTCACCCGGCCAGTTGTCCACCTCGGTGGTGGTCATCAGCTGGCCGCCCTGCTGCAGACCGGTGATGACGACCGGCTTCAGGTTGGCGCGGGCGGCGTAGACGGCGGCGGTCCAGCCGGCCGGGCCGGAACCAAGGATGACAAGACGCTGATGGCGGGAGGGCAGGCTGGTGCTCATGTAAACTCGCGAAAAGGTAGATGGGACAAGGCGCTGGCGATGTTTGCGCAGCATCCATGGCAGGTCATAGAGTGGCGGCTGGGGCAGGGCGATTCAAGCCGATGAACAGAACGCCGTCATCCAGCGGTGGTTCGGGCGCCCCACAGGCACCGCAGCGCGTCGCATAACTGAAAACTGACGCCGTCTCATTTATTATCAATCACTAACAGCGCATTCCAAAGGTATGGTCTAAGGTGGCGAAGCAGGTCCCCGAACGCTCCAAGTCCGACGACAGCAAGGCGTCACGTCGCACGGCCGCGGCGGCGACGACCGACAATCCACGCCGCCAGCGGCTCTGGCGCGACCTCGGCCTGATCGCCATCGCGCCGGCCCTGTTGTATCTGGCGGCCAGTCTGTTCACTTACTCCGCCACCGACCCGGGTTGGTCGCATACCGGCAGCGTGGTCGCGCCGGTGCACAACATGGGCGGGCGCGCAGGGGCCTGGATCGCCGACGTGCTGCTGCAACTGTTCGGCTACATCGCCTTCCTGCTGCCGGTGGTGCTGGGCGCGCTGGCGTGGATCGCCATGTTCGGCCTCAAGCGCGAGAGCAAGGGTGAGAACGACCTGGACCCGGCGCTGCGCCTGGTCGGCCTGGTCGGCTTCCTGATCGCCGGCACCGGCTTCCTGCACGTGCGCCTGTTCAGTGGTGATGTCTCCAGTGCTGGCGGCATCCTCGGCAAGCTGGTCGGCAATTCGCTCACGGTGGGCTTCGGCGCGCTGGGCGCGAACCTGTTCGTGCTGGTGCTGCTGCTGGCCTCGATCACCTTGGCAACCGGGTTGTCCTGGTTCAGCGTGATGGAGAAGATCGGCCGTGGCGTGATGTCGCTGGCGCCGTTGCTGGAGCGCAAGAAGGAGGAAGTCACCGAGTGGAAGCAGACCCGGGTGATGCGCGAGGAGCGCCAGGAAGTGCGCAAGGCCGATGCCGAGGTGCGCGCCAAGCGCGAGCCGGTGAAGATCGAGCCGCGCCCGGAACCGGTGATAGAGAAGAGCGACCGCGCCAAGCGTGACAACCAGATCCCGATGTTCCGTGGCGTCAACGGTGACGGCTCGGACCTGCCGCCGCTGGCGCTGCTGGATGATCCCAAGCCGCAGCCGAAGGGCTACGACGAAGAGACGCTGGAGACGCTGTCGCGGCAGATCGAATTCAAGCTGAAGGATTTCCGCATCGACGCGCAGGTGGTCGGCGCCAATCCCGGCCCGGTCATCACCCGCTTCGAGATCGAGCCGGCGCCGGGCATCAAGGTCAGCCAGATCAGCTCGCTGGACAAGGACATCGCGCGCGGGCTGTCGGTGAAGTCGGTGCGCGTGGTCGACGTCATTCCGGGCAAGTCGGTGATCGGCCTGGAAATCCCCAACGTCACCCGCGAGATGATCTTCCTGTCCGAGCTGCTGCGCTCGAAGGAATACGACAAGTCGGCCAGTGCGCTGACCTTGGCGCTGGGCAAGGACATCGCCGGCCGCCCGACCGTGGCCGACCTGGCGCGCATGCCGCATCTGCTGGTGGCCGGTACCACCGGTTCGGGCAAGTCGGTGGCGGTCAATGCGATGGTGCTGAGCCTGCTGTTCAAGGCTTCGCCGAAAGACCTGCGGATGCTGATGATCGACCCCAAGATGCTCGAACTGAGCGTCTACCAGGGCATCCCGCACCTGCTGGCGCCGGTGGTCACCGACATGAAGGAGGCCGCCAACGGCCTGCGCTGGTGTGTGGCCGAAATGGAGCGCCGCTACAAGCTGATGAGCGCGGTGGGCGTGCGCAACCTGGCCGGCTTCAACAAGAAGGTGAAGGAAGCCGAAGACGCCGGGCAGCCGCTGATGGATCCGCTGTTCAAGCCGAACCCGGAACTGGGCGAGGCGCCGCGCCCGCTGGAGACGCTGCCGTTCATCGTCATCTTCATCGACGAATTCGCCGACATGATGATGATCGTCGGCAAGAAGGTGGAAGAGCTGATCGCGCGCCTGGCACAGAAGGCACGTGCGGCCGGCATCCATCTGATCCTGGCTACGCAGCGCCCATCGGTGGACGTGATCACCGGCCTGATCAAGGCGAACATCCCGACCCGCATCGCCTTCCAGGTCAGCTCCAAGATCGACTCGCGCACCATTCTCGACCAGTCCGGCGCGGAAACCCTGCTCGGCCACGGCGACATGCTGTACCTGCCGCCGGGCACCGCTCTGCCCGAGCGCGTGCACGGCGCCTTCGTCTCCGACGAGGAAGTGCATCGCGTGGTCGAGCACCTCAAGGCGATGGGCCCGGCCGATTACATCGACGGCGTGCTGGACGAAGTGCAGACGATGGGTGACGGCGTGGTGGTCGGCGCCACCGGCCTGCCGGAGACCAGCTCCGGCGGCGGCGATGAGTCCGATCCGTTGTATGACGAAGCGCTGCGGGTGGTCACCGAGACCCGCCGCGCTTCGATTTCCGGCGTGCAGCGCCGGCTGAAGATCGGCTACAACCGCGCGGCGCGACTCATCGAGGCCATGGAAGCGGCCGGTGTGGTCAGTGCGCCCGAACACAACGGCGACCGCACGGTGCTGGCACCGCCACCGCCGAAGTAAGGCCCGACGTACCCCCACGACGTCCAAGGAACCGACGCATGCTTCACCCCGTCCCCAGCGCGCTGGCACTGGTGCTGGCAGCCTTGATGGCTGCCGGCCCGGCACTGGCAGATACCGCCACCACCGCGCCCGCCACGGCGCCGCCTTCCACCAGCGGCGATACCGAAGCCAGCAACAACTTCAGCATTGTCCGTTACCGCGCCGACTACCAGGTGCGGCCGGATGCGGGCAATGTGCAGACCGAAACCTACGAAGTGCTGCTCAAGACCAAGGCCGCCGTCGAGCAGTTCAGCCAGGTGCGGCTGAGCTACAGTGAAAAGATGGAAACGCTGGAAGTGCTTGGCGCCTACACCATCACCGCTGACGGCCAGCGCCGCGACGTGCCGGCCGACCGCATCTACACCCAGGAAAGCTACTCCAGCGCCTCGGCGGCGATGTACGCCGACCGCAAGGTGCGGGTGATCGTGTTCCCGAACCTGGCCCCGGGCACGCGCCTGTACTACCAGGTGCGGCGTACCCAGGCCACGCCGTACTTCCCCGGCTACTTCGGCCTGTGGGAGACCTTCAATGTGTTCACCGAATACGAGGACGCCGAGGTCACCCTGAGTGCGCCGGCCAACCTGCCGATGTTCGTTGACAGCCGCGGCGTGCAGGGCAGTGATCGCCCGGTGGTGAAGAATGGCCAGGCGCAGTGGCGCTGGCACTACCAGCGCCGCGAAGCCATGCCGGCGCAGAACTGGTCGGCGGCCGGCTGGGAGTTCGGCCCAAACATCATGGCCAGCACCTATCGTGACTGGTCGCAGATGGGGCGCGCCTACCAGCTCAAGGCCGGCCCGGCCGCGCAGGTCACGCCGGAACTGCAGGCGCTGGCCGACCAGGTCACTGCCGGCATCAGCGACCGCCGCGCGCAGGCCGACGCCCTGTACCGCTGGGTGGCGCAGAACATCCGCTATGTGGCGGTGTACCTGGGCAACGGCGGTCTGGAGCCGAACAGCGCACAGAGCATCCTCGACAACCACTATGGCGACTGCAAGGACCATGTGACGATCCTGGAGGCGCTGCTGGCGGCCAAGGGCATCGCCAGTTCGCCGGTGCTGATTGGTGCCGGCGGCGGACCCACGCTGCCGAAGATTCCGGTGCTGGGCCGCTTCAACCACGCCATCACCTACATTCCCGAATTTGATCTGTACCTGGATTCGACTACCGCATGGGCGCGTTTCGGGCAGTTGCCGGAAGGTGATCTGGGTGCGCCGGTGATGCGCACGCGCGATGCCACGCTGGCGCGCACCCCGGCCAACACCCCGCAGCGCAATGCCACCTCGATGGAGGTGCGCTTCACGTTCGATGCCAACGGCAACCTGCGCGGCGAGACCGTTCCGAAGCTGGGTGAGAACGCCGAGATCGGCATGCGCGCGCAGTTCTCCCAGCTCAACGCGCAGAACCGTGCGCGCGCTGAAGAGCAGATCATGGCCGCGTCCGGATTCGATGGGCGGGGGCAGTTGCAGATCCAGGGCGTGCCTGTCGACCTGACCCGGCCGTTCGGTTATCGCATGGCGTTCCAGGCCGAGGACTACGCCGACTTCAGCGTGGCCGGCGGCATGGCCGTGCCCGATCCGCCGGGCGGCGAATCGGTGCGTGGCCTCTACGCCACCGCCTCGGCGCCGGCCAACGAGACGCCGTTCTACTGCAACGCCAGCCTGCGCGAAGAAACCTACCGTCTGCAGTTCCCGGCCAATGCGCCGATCATCGCCATTCCGGCCAGCCAGCGCTTCAGCAATGCCGCAGGCGACTACCGGGTGGATTGGAGCCGGCAGGGCCAGGAAGTAACCGTGCACCATCGCCTGCAGCAGAACGCGGTGCGTGGCCCGGAAGCGCTGTGCCAGCCACAGGACTACGCTGCGTTCCGCGCGCTGTACCGCGAAGTGCGTCGCGGCTTCCGTGGCCAGGTGCTGTACGGCAAGCTGCCGGCGGCTGGCGGCTGAATCGCCGATGGACGTCCGGGGCGGCATAATGTCGCCCTGATCGCCCATTCATGTTTCTACGGGCACACTGGCCACTACCTTTCCTGGCGTTCGCGCCCACAGGATTTCCGCATGAACTTCCGCTTCCGCCGTTTCCTCGCCACCACCACCCTGGCCGTGGCCTGTGCCGCCGCTGGCAGTGCCTGGGCCGGCGCCCGCGATGATCTCAAGGCCTTCACCAGCGGCCTGAAGGGCCTGGATGGCCAGTTCAGCCAGCAGGTGTTCGACAGCCGGGGCAAGGTGAAGGAATCGACCAGCGGCCGCGTGGCGCTGTCGGCACCGCGCCTGTTCCGCTGGGAGTACGTGCGCCCGCACGAACAGCTGATTGTGGCCGACGGCAAGAAGGTCTGGATGTACGAGCCGGACCTGGAGCAGGCCACCGTGCGCGAGCAGGGCAAGGAAGAGCAGAACAGCCCGCTGACCGCGTTGATCAACCCGGCGCTGCTGGAACAGCAGTACGACCTGAGCGAAGAGGCGGCGCAGCGCGATGGCCTGCAGTGGCTGTCGCTGTCGCCCAAGCGCGATACCGAAGCCAGCTTCCAGTACGCCGCGTTGGGCTTCAACGCCCAGGGCCTGGCCAAGATGGAGATTACCGATGCTGTCGGCCAGCGTACCGTGATCACCTTCAGTGGCTGGAAGCGCAACCCGGGCTTCGCCGCCGGCACCTTCAGCTTCATCCCGCCGAAGGGCACCGACGTCATCGGTAATTGAGGTGTGACGCCGGGCATGGCCCGGCGTTACCGTCCTGGGTGGGTGCCAACCTGGGTTGGCACGCTCTCGCGGTACAATGAGCGGGTGGCAAGACATCGTTCAACTTCCTTCCCCGGCCCCGATCTGCTGAGCGTTGATCGGGATCACCTGCGCCCGCTGGCCGAGCGCATGCGCCCGCGCACCCTCGATGAGATGGTCGGGCAGAAGCGCCAGCTGGCGCCGGACAGCGCGCTGCGTCGCGCGGTCGAATCCGGCCGCGTGCATTCGATGATCCTGTGGGGGCCGCCGGGCTGCGGCAAGACCACGCTCGCGCTGCTGCTGGCCGAGTATTCCGACGCCGAATTCCGTGCCATCTCCGCGGTGCTGTCCGGCCTGCCGGAAGTGCGCCAGGTGCTGGCCGAGGCCGCGCAGCGCTTCGCCGAAGGCCGCCGCACCGTGCTGTTCGTGGACGAGGTGCATCGCTTCAACAAGGCGCAGCAGGATGCGTTCCTGCCGCATATCGAGCGCGGCACCATCCTGTTCGTCGGTGCCACTACCGAGAACCCGTCGTTCGAACTGAACTCGGCGTTGCTGTCGCGCTGTCGCGTGCACGTGCTGGAAGCGGTCTCGCCGACCGATATCGTCGAAGCGCTGGAACGTGCGCTCGGTGACCGCGAACGCGGCCTGGGCGAAGATCGCATCGAGGTTGCTCCCGAGCTGTTGCTGGAAATCGCAACCGCCGCCGACGGTGATGTCCGGCGTGCGCTGACGCTGCTGGAGATCGCCGCCGAACTGGCGGGCGGGGAGGGCGGGCGTATTACCCCGCAGACCCTGACCCAGGTGCTGGCCGATCGCACCCGTCGCTTCGACAAGGGTGGCGAGCAGTTCTATGACCAGATCTCGGCGCTGCACAAGTCGGTGCGCAGTTCCAATCCCGATGCCGCGCTGTACTGGCTGACCCGCATGCTCGATGGCGGCTGCGATCCGTCCTATCTGGCGCGCCGGCTGACCCGCATGGCCATCGAGGATATCGGCCTGGCCGATCCGCGCGCGCAAAGCATGGCGCTGGAAGCGTGGGACATCTATGAGCGGCTGGGCAGCCCGGAGGGCGAGCTGGCGTTCGCGCAACTGGTGCTCTATCTGGCCAGCACCGCCAAGTCGAACGCTGGCTACGCGGCCTTCAACCAGGCCAAGGCCGACGTGCGCGAAAGCGGCACCGAAGAAGTGCCGCTGCACCTGCGCAACGCGCCGACCAAGCTGATGAAGGAACTCGGCTACGGTGCCGAGTACCAGTACGACCACGACGCCGAAGGCGGCATCGCGCTGGACCAGACCGGATTCCCGGATGCGATGGGCGAGCGGGTGTACTACAACCCGGTGCCGCGCGGGCTGGAGATCAAGCTGAAGGAAAAGCTGGACCGCCTGCGCGCCGAACGTGAAGCCGCGCGCGCCGCAAAGGGCCGTTGAGTCGACCTATGTAGAGTCGAGCCATGCTCGACTCCGCTCTTGCATGGGCTTGCAGGTACCTCTTGGAACAGCAGCCGAGCATGGCTGGGATCTACAGGTGTAATGGCAGCCGAGCATGGCTCGGCGCTACATTGTCCTGCGCGCGTTCATTTGGCACACTGCGCGGCTTCTCTTATCAAGGAACGATGCCGTGCAGGAATTGATTCTGCCGTTGAAGCGCTACGCCCAGTTCGAGGGTCGTGCCAACCGCCGCGAGTACTGGATGTTCCAGCTGTTCCTGCTGATCGTCTCCGCCGTGCTGATGGTGCCGCTGGTCACCGCGCTGGTGATGCAGTCCGACGTCCTGGGCATCGCGTCGATCATCCTGTTCGTCGTGTTCTGGCTGGCTACGCTGCTGCCGGTCATCGCCGTCACCGTGCGCCGCCTGCATGACTGCAACCAGTCGGGCTGGTTCTACCTGCTGGCGCTGGTGCCGGGCGGTGGAATCGTGATCCTGGTCTTTGCGCTGCTGCCGGGTACGCCGCAGGAGAATGTGTATGGTCCGGTGCCTGTGGGCCCCTGACATGGCGCAAGTCGAGCATGGCTCGACTCTACAGGTGCAGAGAAAAGAAGCCGGCATTTCGCCGGCTTCGTCGTTACTTCAGGCTGCAATCGCCGAAGGACAGATAGTCGGTGCCGGAGCTGAACTGCAGCGTGCAACTGGCGGTGAAGACGGCGCCTTCTTCCAGTGCGCCCAGCTTGGCCGCCTGCTGCTCATCATCGCTGGTCAGTCGGGCCAGGACATTGCCCTGGTCATCGCCGGCCTCGATGAGCGGTTCGCCCGCCATGTTGCTGGAAACGCCCAGCGCCACGGCGGTGAAGGTCACCGTCTGGTTGAGTTCTTCCATGCTCAGCGTCGAATTGCCGGCCTCTTCGAAGGCCTGGTAGAGCGTGGGCAGATCCTGCGCGGCGTGGGCGGCCAGCGGCGCAGACAGGCCGAGGGTAAGGGCGATCAGTGCGGTGTGCTTCAAGGGGGTCTCACAATCATGGGATCCAATCCCATGGCGGTCGTGGCGCGGATGAACGCGACCCGGACGACGGCGAAGAGCCTGCCGTCCATGGCCGCGCTGGAGGTGGGGCGGTCCAATGCCCCAGTGGGCGGAAAAATAGGGGAAGTGCCGCCTCCTGTGCAACCGGCTCGTCGCGCGCGTGATACACAGTGTGACGTATTATCGATGTGATAATCATTCGCGTTTGAGGTAGACTGCGGTCCCTTGTGAACCGGCGGCTTCGGGCTGCCTCCGCTGCCGCTGATGAAGCATTTCGTCCTGCCTTCGCGCCGGGGTCCGCTGGCCCGCGGCCTGGCCGCCTTGATGATGGGTCTGCTCCTGGCCACTCCCTATGCCCATGCGCAGCAGCGCAACCCGCTGCAGAAGATCGGCCACACCGTGCTCGACGAGCCCGCGTCCAGCTACCGGTTCGAGCAGTTCGTGGTGGACAGTCCGGACCAGCAGCGCCGCTGGCGTGTGAATGTGGCCATTCCGGCCACGGAGGGTAAGGCCCCGATGCCGGTTCTGTATGCGCTGGACGGCAACGCGGTGGCGATGGTGCTGGACCAGCCGATCCTGGCCGAGCTGGCCGCGCGCAAGGCACCACCGGTGCTGGTACTGATCGGCTACGACAACGACCTGCGCATCGATTCGAAGGCGCGTACCCGCGATTACACCGCATGGATCGACCGTGCCGACGATGAGAGTGGCACGACCCAGGCGGTCGGCGGTGGCGCCGCAGCCTTCCTGGATGTGATCGAACGCCGGATCAAGCCGGAAGTCGAGCGTCGTGCACGCATCGATGCGCAGCAGCAAGCGCTGTGGGGTCATTCGCTGGGCGGGTTGTTCGTGCTCAATGCGCTGTACACCCGTCCCGCCGCGTTCCAGTCCTATCTGGCCGCCAGCCCGTCGCTGTGGTGGAGTCAAGGCGCTGCGCTGGGCGATCCGGAGCAGCAGTTCGTGCAGAACGTGCATGGCCAGCCGGCGAAGCTGTGGCTGATGCTGGGCGGTGCCGAGCGCGTCGGCGATCGCGGCAAGCGTGACATGAACAATCCGCGCGTGGTCGCGCACCTGCGCCGTATTGGCGGTGCCACGCCCGATGCAGCCATGCAGCTGTCCCAACGCCTGGGCAAGGTGCCCGGGCTGAGCGTGCAGTACCGCGAGTTCGACGGCCTGGGCCATGGTCCGATGCTGCCCGCCTCGTTCCACGCTGCGCTGCACGAACTGTACGGCGTGACCGATCGCAGCGTCGGCGACGGCGCCCTCAATGGCAGTGACAACGCTGCCGAATGAATCCGTACGCACGCAGTGCCGTGCGACCCCACCACCCAGGCGAGGCTGCCGGCGTGCAGCGGCCCAGGCAACCGATGAATCCCGCGTCACGTGGCGCGGCCTACGTGTGCAAGGAGCCTTCCATGTCGTTCCGTCCGTCTCTCCGTCTCACCTCTCTCGCCGCCGGCCTGCTGCTGGCCGTCACCGCCACCGCGCAGCCGGTGTTCGACCAGCCGGCCAATGCCACCTTCAAGGGCGAGGTTGTCTCGCGTGGTGAGAACGTGGTTCCCGGCAGCACCGCCGACGTGATCGGTCGTGGCTTCGTGCCGGGCCAGAAGGTCAGCCTGCTGCGTGGCGACAGCGTGCTCAACGCGCAGCCGGTGGTGGTCGATGCCGATGGCAACTTCAAGACCCAGCTGAGTATTCCGGCCGATGCCGTGCCGGGCACCCACCCGGTCGTGGTACGTGCCAGCCAGCCGGCGGCGGCAACGGTGCTCAAGCTGCGCGTGTCGCCGCAGCTGCCGCTGTCCGGCCAGGCGCAGTTCGCCACCCAGTCCAACAAACTGGTGCCGGGCCTGTACCAGTCCGCCTACAGCGCCGCCAGCAATGCGGTGTTCGTGACCTCGGCCGTGGGCCGTCCGCCGGTCACCCAGTCGCAGCTGCTGAAGCTGGACCCGAAGACGCTGAAGGTGACCCAGGCGATCACCCCGGCGCAGGTGCCGGGCGGCAGCAACGGTGCGGTGTACGCGGTCTACGGCGTGGGCGTGGATGACATCAACGGCAATGTGTGGGTGACCAATACCCGCCAGAACTCGATCGCGGTCTACCGCCAGAAGGACCTGTCGCTGGTCCACCAGTTCCCGGTCGATGCCGTGCCGCATGCGCGCGACGTGGTGGTCGACGGCACCCACGGCAAGGTGTTCGCCTCGGCCACGGGCGAGGACCACCTGTCAGTGTTCGATGCCAAGACCTTCAAGGAGCTGCCGGCGGTGACGCTGGAATCCGGCGTGGATGACGGCAAGTTCACCCCGATGAGCCTGGTGCTGGACGAGAAGGGCGGCAAGCTGTTCACCGTCAGCATCGGCACCCCGGAAGCAGCGGTGATCGACGTGGCCAGCGGCAAGGTCGAGAAGGTCATCGATCTGGGCAATTCGATCAGCGCGTCAGGCGTGGCCTTCGACGCGGCGCGCAACCGCCTGTACGTGGCCTCGCAGGGCACCGACAACCTGCTGATCGTCGATGTGGCCGCCGGCAAGGTGCTGCACGACGTGCCGGTTGGCGCTGGTGCGCTGAACGTCGCTTTCGATGATGCCTCTGGCCTGGCCTATGTCAGCAACCGCGGCGCCGGCACCATCACCGTGGTGAACGGCGACGGCAAGGTGGTCGCCAACCTCGATGGCGGCACGCTGCCGAACCATGTCCGCGCCGATGGCAAGGGCAATGTGTTCGCGGTGAACAAGTCGCGCGGCGCCGAAGACCCGAAGGGTGACCGCATCACCCGCATCACCCCGAAGCAGTAAGTCACCCGGCGGGGCGGCGTGCGCGTCGCCCTGCCAGCAAGGAGAACGTCCATGAACATCGCGTCCCGTCTGCGCCTGTGTGCGCTTCCGCTGGCTGTTTCGCTGGCGCTGGCCGCCTGTGGCGGCTCGTCGGCCCCCTCCAATGCCAGCAAGTCCGCTGAGTCGCCCGCAGCGACGTCGGCTGCGGAAACCGCGTTGCCGGCAGGCTGGCAGCGTGTAGCCGGTGCCGAGATGCCGGCGGTGCACGACCAGAAGGCCGTGCTGCCGGCCAAGGTGCATTCCGACGATGGCGCCGACGTTGAAGTGGCCGATACCAGCCGCATCATTGCTGGTGGCGACGATGTCATCGCGGTGATCGAGGCGCTGGACCTGGGCAGGCAGGTGTTTGCCGCACCCACCAATACCACCACCCGGGCGGGCCTTGCGGCACCACACCAGTTCCTGTTCAACCGCACCACCGGCGTGGAAGGCGTGCTGAGCCTGAAGGGCTCGCTGTTCCTGGGCAACAGCCTGCGTCGGCATACCGAACTGGCAAAGAAGCTGCGCGAAGTTGGCGAGCCGGCGGTGGTCATCGATGACCTGCAGCCGGCGCCGGAGAAGGTGCGCAAGGTCGCCGCCGCGCTCGGGGTGGCCGAGGCCGGGCAGGCGCTGGCCACCCAGGTGCAGCGCCAACTGGACGAGGCTGCAGCGATTGGCAAGGGCCTGGGCCATGCACCACGCGTGATCCACGTCTCGGCAACAGGTGCCGGTGGCTCACCGACCGTGGCTGGCGCCGACAGCGCGTCGGCGCAGCTGATCGCATTGGCCGGTGGCGTCAACATCGGCACCGAGGCGGGAGTGAAGAACTACTCGCAGCTGAGCAATGAAGGCGTGGTTGCTGCCGCACCGGACGTGATCCTGGTGACCGAGCATGACCTGCAGCTGTTCGGCGGTGCAGAAGGCCTGTGGAAGTCCTACCCGACACTGAAGCAGACCCCGGCCGGCCAGGCCAACCGGGTCTGGGTGATGCCGGATGTGCAGCTGAAGTACACCAGCGTCGGCTCCGGTGCCGGCGCCTTGGCCTTGGCCAAGGCCTTCGCGGCGATGCCGAAGGCATGAGTCCAGCGGATCGGCGCCGCCGTCGCGGGCGGACGATGGTGATGGTGGCGTTGCTGGCACTGCTGGGGGCAGTGCTGGCGTCGTTTGCCGTGGGTCCGCTGCGGCTGCCGCCGCTGGAGGTGGTGCAGGCGCTGGCGGTGAAGCTGGGGCTGCTGGATCCGCAGGCCGTCAGCAGCCGCGACCTGGCCGTGGTCTGGCAACTGCGTATTCCGCGCGCCTTGCTGGGTGCGATGGTGGGTGCCTCACTGGCGATGGCCGGTGCCAGCCTGCAGGGCTTGTTCGGCAACCCGCTGGCGGACCCGGGTATCGTCGGTGTCAGCCAGGGCGCCGCGCTGGGCGCGGTGGCCGCCATCGTGCTGGGTGCGGCCGGTGCCGCCGGTTGGCTGGTGCCGGTGGCCGCGTTCGCCGGCGGTGCGCTGGCGATCGGCCTGACCTATGCCCTGGCCCGTCCAGGCAAGGGCACCGGTAATGCCACGCTGTTGCTGGTCGGTATTGCGATGGCGGCGTTCTGCTCGGCGTTGATCGGCTTCCTGACTTACATCGCCAGTGAGAGCGAGTTGCAGTCGCTGGTGTTCTGGCAGATGGGTTCGCTGGCGCGCGCCAACTGGGCTGATGTGGCTGCAGTGGTGCCATTGTTTGCGATCGGCGTGCTCGCGTTGCAGCGGTTGGCTACGCCGCTGGACATGCTGGCACTGGGTGAGCGCCAGGCGCAGCACCTCGGGCTGGACGTTACCTGCACGCGGCGCCGCCTGGTCGCGTTCAGTGCATTGCTGGTCGGTGCGGCGGTGGCGTTCGCCGGTTCGATCAGTTTCGTCGGCCTGGTGGTGCCGCACGTGGCGCGCCTGCTGGTCGGCCCCGGTCATCGCTGGCTGCTGCCGTTGTCCGGCCTGCTTGGCGCGTTGTTGATCGTGGTGGCCGATACCGCAGCGCGTACGCTGGATCCGCCTGCTGAGATTCCGCTCGGCCTGTTTTCCGCCGCGCTGGGCGCGCCGTTCTTCCTCTGGCTGGTGCTGCAGCAGCGCCGCAAGGCGGCGCCATGAGCGTGCTGTTGAAGCTGCACGAGGTGGTGGTGCGCCGCCAGCAGCGCGAGATCCTGCATGGCATCTCGCTTTCGTTCGAGCCGGGCACGGTGACCGCGCTGGTCGGCCCAAATGGCGCAGGCAAGTCCACGCTGCTGGCGGTGGCCGCCGGAGACCTGCGCGCCGATGTGGGCGAGGTGAGCCTGCTGGGCAAGCCGTTGGCCAGTTACAAGGCCGGGCCGCTGGCGCGGGAGCGCGCGGTGATGCCGCAGGAGCACGGCGTGCGCTTTGCTTTCAGCGTGGAAGAAGTGGTGGCGATGGGCCGGTTGCCGCATCCGCCGGACCCGGTGGCCGATGATGCCCAGGTGGAGGCGGCGATCGACGCTGCCGAGCTGCAGGCGCTGCGCCTGCGCGAAGTACAGCAACTCTCCGGTGGCGAATCCGCCCGCACCACGTTCGCACGCGTGCTGGCGCAGGACACGCCGTTGCTGCTGCTGGACGAACCGACCGCCGCGCTGGATCTTCGCCACCAGGAGCGCACGCTGCGCAGTGTGCGCGAGTGTGCTGAGGCCGGTGCCTGTGTGATCGTGGTGCTGCACGATCTGAACCTGGCTGCCGGTTACGCGGACCGCATCGTGTTGCTGGAGCAGGGCAGGGTGGCAGCCGATGGCACGCCGTTGCAGGTGCTGACCGAAGACAATCTGCAGCGCGTCTACCAGCAGAATGTGGTGGTGCTGGAGCATCCACGGCGCGGGGTGCCGCTGGTGGTGGTGGCCTGATGAAGTGAAGCCTCGTGCCGCACCGCGACGTGCCATTGGAAGTTCATTCTTCTCAATGAAATGATCTCAAGGCGCCACTCTGTTTTCAGTGGCCGCTCTTCAGTGTGATCGGCGACTAGTCATGAAGAATCGATAGTCGCGCCGCTGTCATTTCGCCATGACAACTGAGAGCGTCAATTCTATCGGCGATTGATAGAGCGCCGTAGCGTTCTCCCTCGATATCGCCACACAGCCTGGTTTTTTCGCTGATCCATTCGCGCTGCGACCTCCGCATGCGCAGGCGTTGATGTGGCGCCAGCGCCTTCCAGGCGGAGTTGAGGTCCTGATCTGCCAAGTAGAAATCAGCCGACACTACGGCCAGGCGGCGCGCAAGGATGGCGTCGCTATCTGCTACTGCCATCGTGATGCTTGACAGCAGAATCTGCGGAATCTGCTGGTCACTCAAGTCGACAATGGTCGGTTTTCCCTGTTCGAATTCAACGCCAAAACTGAAGTTATCCAGGGAAACTCCCCTGTTGGTGAGTTGCGCGTAACGGCGTGTCGCGGCGTCCCTGGAGCTTTGATCCTTGCTTATCGCATTCATGGCCTGAGGCGGAATTGTGAATTCGAACGTAGCCGTGCATTCTATGAGCGCGAAGGCGCTTTCTGACGCCCTCGTCTGGATGGTGTTGAGCTCGATTGGAATCGAATCAACCAGCGCCTCCAGCGTGCTGGTTGATTTTCGAGGCGTTGAAAGCTGAGACAGCCCTTCCACCAGCATCCGCTCCTTGGCTTGGTGTCTTGTCTTCTCTACCGCCTTCTGGATTACGTCCTGCTGGTTGCAGTGGAAGTTGTTCGGGTTTTCCCGCACGAATTCCGGGCCGGTGGTGAAGATGCGAATGAGATTGGTCGATGTCAGTATCAGTGCTGGAATATTCAAGCTCAGGGTGTCTGCTTTTGTGGCCGGTCTTCGGGGGAGGCCCGTGTTCCGGTGGCTGATGCAACACAGGTGGTTTGTCGATGGCGCGGGAGATCATTGAGTGCGGGCATGTCCCCGTGCAAGCGACTGTGGCTTTCTGCGTGGACCAGGCTGTGCCGGATGCACGAGAAAAAAGCGGTGTTGGCCGGATCTGCTCGCTACTGCGACTTCGACGTGAACGGGCGGCAGGCGAGCTTGGCGACGGGGCATTTGCGACATCCGCGCAAGGCTGGGTGCCGGCGCTGAGGGAGGTGGATTGAGAGCCTCATCGTGCTTCGTTCGGCATATCATGGTGCATCTGAATTTCTCAATGGACTGATGCAATGATCTGTAGTCTTTCGCGTGGCGTGCTGCTGGTCGCCATGGCCACCTCCGCAGGAGCCACCAGTGCGGCATCGACTTCTTCGGTGTCACTGGTGACCGCGTCCGAGCAGGCGTCGCTGATCGAGACCCGGCATTCCGGCGGCGAAGGTGCCGCTGTCACCACGTTGAAGACGCAGTACTTCGCCAACGAGGAAATGTCGGTCGGCTGGGACGACCAGCAGGTGCTGGTGCTGTGCAGGGAGGCGGCGTACCTGAAAATCCCTGCTGCCAAGCTCAAGTCCGGGCCGTTGAGCGCCGAACAGCGACAGATGATCGTCTATCAGGCATTGATGGCCGGCATGGGGGCTGTCGCGGGCGTGATCGGGCCAGCGGGCGAGGTGGTGGCCGTGGCTGATGACGGCAGCGAGACCCGCAGCGTTGGCGAGAACAGTTGGGCGTACGGTGTCGAGCGCCATGAGGTGATCACCCAGCGCCTGCCGGATGGTGCGCTTCGGGTCCGCACCCGCAAGACCGAAACCGTGAATACCACGCCGAAGGCGGGTGCGGACGACATGTTCAGCACCGAGGACGACCAGGCGGCGCGGCTTTCGGAGCTGGCGCCTGTGGGTAGCTGGACCGAAGTGGTGGTCCATGGCGGCACGCGTGAGGCGCACGTGGATCCGGCAATGTCGCTGAAGGGCTGGGTCTCGATGGGGGACGACCAGGCTGCGACGGTGGCCGAGGCGCGGAAGCTGCACGGCTGCAAGTAGGCGGTGGTGGGGTCAGGACCCTTTGCCGTTGGCAAGGGGATCCGACCCTGACGCCGGTCGGCCTCATCGTTCCACTGGTGTGCGCAATATTCACTTGCGCGCCAGATTGGCAGGTCTAGAATGCGCCCCATGAACCGGATGCCGCTCCTGAAGTTTTTCACCCTGACCCGCGCAAGCGCGGAACGGGCGTGTCTGCCTGGAGCCCCACGAGGCCGCTGAAGCGGCCATCGCTGGACCATCCACAGAGCGCCCTTCGGGGCGCTCTTTTCGTTTCTGCTTTTTCGTGAGTCGACCAACAGTCGACTCTACCCAGTACCCAAGGAGAACGTGCCATGCACCAGATCGCCGAGACCGAACGCTAGCCGCGCGCCCTGTCGCCAACCGGGGTGCGCGGCCCCTGGAGTTGGCTTAGCAGGAACCTCTTTATGAACACCCAAGTCCTTTCCCGCCGTCGCAACCTCGGCATCATTGCCCACATCGACGCCGGCAAGACCACGCTGACCGAACGCCTGCTGTGGAAAAGCGGCGAGATCCACCGCGTCGGTGAAGTGCACGACGGCAACGCGACCACCGACTTCTCGGCGATCGAGCGTGAGCGTGGCATCACCATCGGCGCGGCCGCCGTGCAGGCACAGTGGGCGCCGCGCGACCTGCCGCCGCATCGGTTGACCCTGATCGATACCCCCGGCCACATCGACTTCGCCATTGAAGTCGAGCGTTCGCTGCGCGTGCTCGATGGTGCCGTGGCCGTGTTCTCGGCAGTGGACGGTGTGCAGCCGCAGTCGGAGACGGTGTGGCGCCAGGCGCGCCGCCATCGGGTGCCGCTGATCGCCTTCGTCAACAAGATGGATCGCGTCGGCGCCTCGTTCGAGCGCGTGCTGGAGCAGTTGCAGGACAAGCTGCGGGCACGGCCGTGGGCGCTGGGCGTACCGCTGGGCAGCGAAGGCGCCTTCAACGGCTGGGTCGATCTGGTCGATGAGCGCGTGCTGCAGTGGCAGGACGGTGCTGCGGCCACGATCACTGCTTGGGACGACACGCTGCGCGCAACATGGCAGCCGCGACGCGATGCGCTGGTCGAGGCCGTAGCCGACCACGATGAACGGCTCGCCGATGCCTGGCTGGAAGGGCGCGTGGTCGATGCCGAACAGCTGCGCGCGGCGATCCGCCGGGCGACGTTGGCCGGTGCCGGCGTGCCGGTGCTGGCCGGTGCGGCGTTCAAGGACAAGGGCATCGAAACGCTGCTGGACGCGGTGGTCGATTACCTGCCGTCGCCGCTGGATCGGCCTGCGGTCACCGCCGAGTCAGACCACGGTGACGTGTCGCTGCCGCCGGACCCGGACGGTCCGTTGGCCGGCCTGCTGTTCAAGATCACCCACCAGCAGCACGGCGCCCTCAGCTTCGTGCGGCTGTATTCGGGCACCTTGAAGGCCGGTGATGCGCTGGCCAGTTCGCAGCATCCGCAAGGGCGGCGTGTCAGCCGCCTGGTGCGGGTGCAGGCCGACCAGACCCACGACATCGAGCAGGCCGTGGCCGGTGACATCGTCGCGGTGCTGGGCTGGAAGGATGCGATCAGCGGTGAAACGCTGAGCGGCCGCGCACAGCCGCTGCGCCTGGAGAACATCCAGGCACAGGCGCCGGTGCTGGCCTGGCGGCTGGAGCCGGCGCGTGCGGCCGACCTGATCCGGATGGCGCAAGGCCTGGCCAGCCTGGCCCAGGAAGATCCCTCGTTCCGCGTCGAAACCGATCGCGACACGGCGGAGACCCTGGTCTGGGGCATGGGCGAGCTGCACCTGGAGGTGATGGTCGAGCGCCTGCGCAGCGAATGGAAGGTGGATGTTGGCGTGGGTGCGCCGCGCGTGGCCTATCAGGAGACACCGATGCGCGCTATGTCCGGCGTAGTCGGGCGGCTGGTCAAGCAGACCGGCGGCCAGGGCCAGTTCGCACACGTGGTGCTGGATGTCTCACCGCGCGACGACGACCAGGTGGTGTTCAACGACCGCATCGTCGGTGGCGTGGTGCCGCGCAGCTTCATCGCAGCAGTGGAGAAGGGCGTGCGTGCCGCGCTGTCGGAAGGTCCGCAGGGTCATCCGGTGGTCGGTATCGAGGTCAGTCTTGTCGATGGCCAGACCCATGCCAAGGACTCTTCGGAGATGGCGTTCCATCGCGCCGCTGCCGAGGCGATCAAGGCGGCGCTGGCCGAGGGTGGCACGCAGCTGCTGGAGCCGGTGATGGCGGTGACGGTGCATTCGCCGTCGGCGTCGGTGGGGGATGTGGTGGGCGACCTCAATCGCCGCCACGGCCGCGTTGCCCGCATCGATGACCAGGAAGGTCGCGCCGAAGTCAGTGGTTTCGCACCGCTGGCGCAGATGGTGGGCTACACCACATCGCTGCGCTCGCTCAGTCAGGGCCGGGCCAGCAGCGAGGCACACCTGCACGGGTACGAGCCGGTGCGCGCCGCATGAAGAAGATGAGGGGAGCCCGTTCGCGGGCTCCCTTTTTTTGTGCTGGCATGGGTGTATTCGATGCGGTGCGCGAAATTTTTTGCACTGCACCGCAACAAAACCGCAGAAAAAGCTGGATTAAAGTGATGCCTCACGATAAATTGCGCACCCCCCGTTGCTCGCCGCCGCCCGCACCCCGCCCATGCGTGATGACAAAGACCCCGGAACCCTTGAGCTGACCCTGCCGCGCAAGCGCGGTCGTCCGCCCAAGTTCGGGTACGCGATGAGCGACGCGCAGCGGGCCGCGCGCTACCGTGCGCGCAGGGCCGGGCAGGCCAATCACGCCGACGTGCGCTCGTGCAGCGACATGGTGCTGCTGGACAAGATCCGTGCCGCCGTCAGTGCCCGCGATACCGAGCTGGCCGGTTTCCTGGTCCATGTGCTGTGGCAGCGCTATCCCCTGCAGCTGAAATAGTGCGCCGATGGGGTGGCTGTTGTCATCGTGCTTGTTGATAATGCGGGATTCAGGTTGTTCCCGCTGGCGTGCCCGGGATGGCAGGCGCGCATGATCGAACGGTTCCCAAGATGACCACCACCAGCGACACCACCACCGAAGCTGCGCCGAGCGGCGCACCCCTGTTCTATTCCCGTCCGGTGCCGCTGCAGGCCGATCTCCACGCCGACCTGCGCATCCTGCCGGGCCGCCTCGAGTTCGCCGCCGGCAACAACGCCATTCCGCTGGTGCTGGGCGAGTTCGCGCTGGCCCTGCATCACTTCCCGATCCTGTTTGCCGGCCCGGGCGCGGTGCCGATGGCCGCCGTGGGCGTGTCCGACCAGAACCTGTTCATCAAGGACGGCCTGTGGGAAGACGAGACCTACATCCCGGCCTACCTGCGCCGCCATCCCTTCATCTTCATCGACACCGGCGCGGACAATGACTTCCTGCTGGGCATCGACGAAGACAGCCCGCGCGTTGTCAAGGGCGGCGAGGAAGGGCAGCCGCTGTTCACCGACGGCAAGGCCACCGAAATGGTGCAGCAGGCGCTGGAATTCTGCGGCCAGTTCACCCGTGAACACGAGCAGACCCTGGCCTTCTCCAAAGCCCTGGTCGACAACGGCCTGCTGGTCGAGCGCAACGCCACCGTGCGTACCCCCGATGGCCGTGAGTTCAACCTCAATGGCTTCCTGGTGGTGGACGTCGAGAAGTTCGTCGCGCTGCCGGAAGCGACCGTGGTCGAGTGGCACCGCAGCGGCTGGATGGCGCTGATTCACCAGCACCTGATGTCGCTGGGTCGCTTCAACGACCTGACCCGCCGCCAGGTCGAGCGCCTGGCCGCCTGATCAGGGCGATGGCAGGGCATCCGCCGTGCGGGCGCCGTGCCAATCCCGCAGGCGTTCAAGCAGCTGCCGCGCCGCGCTCCAGTCCGGCGTGGCACGCTGCCCCAGATCCCAGAGTGCGGCCGCCAGTGCGGCCTGCTCGTGGGCGCCGAGCATCTGCAAGGTCCCCTGCAGTCGATGTGCATGGTGGCGCAGTGCGGGCGCGTTGTGATCGCGCAGGCAGCCTTCAATGCTCCCTAGTTCGTTGCCCATGTCGCTCAGATAGGCAGCCAGCAGGCTGTCGGTTGCGGCGGTTGCTTCGTCGGGTGCGACTCCCTGCGGTGCGTGCAGTTCCAGCGCCTGCAGCAGCTGCGCCGGCCGCAGCGGTTTGGTCAGCACGGCATCGAAACCTGATGCCCTGCAGCGTTCAAGATGCCTGCGTCCGGTGCGCGCGGACAGGGCGATCAGTCGCAACGGCGTGTCCGACTGTCGTCGCAGCTCTCCTGCCAGCGCATGGCCATCCATGCCGCGAAGCCCGATATCAAGCAGCATCACGCTGCGAGGGTGGCGCGCCTGTTCGGCCAGCGCTTCGGTGGCTTCAGCCACCGCGCACACCTCGGCGCCCAACTGTCGCAGCTGTTCGGCAACCACGCGCCGGTTCAGTGGGTGATCCTCCGCCAGCAACAGCGCCAGCCCCGCCAGCGGGGCTGCCGCAGTGCGAGCTGGTGCCGGATCCGTGGTTGCCCTGGTGGCGCGCACCGGCAGGCGCAGGATGAATCGGCTGCCTTTGCCGAGCACGCTGTGCACGGTCAGTTCGCCTCCCATCGCGCGGGCCAGCTCGCGGCAGATGGCCAGCCCCAGCCCGCTGCCGCCGCGACGCTTGCCGCCGGCACCCTGGTGGAAGGGGCGGAACAGGGTTTTCAACGTGTCAGGCGCGATGCCGATCCCGCTGTCGATGACCTCCAGCAGCAGTTCGCGCGGCCGCGCGGGCGGCACCAGATCCAGGCGTAGCTCGATGCTGCCGGCATCACTGAACTTCACGGCATTGATCAGCAGGTTGCTGGCGATCTGGCGCAGGGCATCCGGGTCGATCATTACGCTGGGCGAGGGCGCCGCAGGCGCCGCAAACTGCAGCCGCAGCCCCTTGCGGCGAGCGTGAGGGTCAATGGCATACAGCACTTGCTGGCACAGGCCCAGCACATCGCAAGGCCGAGGCTGTGGAGTGAACGTGCCGGCGGCCACTCGCGAGAAGTCCAGCGCCCGATTCAGCAAAGCGCGAAGCGAGTGGCCGGCGGCCTTGGCAACGCCAACCAGCTCGCCTTGCCCGCGGCGTAGCGGCGACTGTGCCAGCAACTCGATCGCGGCGAGCATGGCCTGGGCTGCATTGCGCATTTCGTGGCTGATCATGCCCGCCGCACGTGCGCCCAGCCGATCGCTGCCTGGGCGCAGGCGATGGCGCAGGCGCCACAACAAGGGCAGGGCGGCCAGCAGGGGGATCAGCGCCACCCAGGCAAGCGCAGGCGGTTGCCGCGCCCAGCGCAGCGCCTCGCCGAGGGAGGCTGGCAACGCCTGCTCGGCCCATAGATGCAGCAGGCCGGCGTGCTCGTCCAGCGTGATGTCACGCACGGCCTTGTCGATCCGTCGCAGCAGGGCTTCGTTCTGGCGACGCACCAGCAGATGCAGGTCGGAGGAGAAGTCACTTTCAAGTGGTTGCAGTTGCAGGCTGCCATTGAAGTGACGACGGACCATCGGTCGCAGGGTGCTTTCCAGGCCGATGGCTACGTCGGCGAGGCCCGCTGCAACGGCGGCAAGCGTGGCGTGCCGATCCGGAAAATGCCGCAGCTGAATCTGCGGATGATGTGCGGCCAGCCAGCCCGCAAAGGGCCCGCCCCGGACCACCGCGATCGTCCACCCGTGCAGTTCGTGCACGTCGCGTGGCAGTCGCGTGCCCGAACGTGCGGCCAGCAGCGTGGCCCCGCCGGGATATGCGCCGGACGCGATCAGGTCAGGGCAGGGGGGTGCACGGTGCCTGGCGCCGCCGAACACCATCACCAGTTCAGCCTCATTCCGGCAGACGGCGTGGATTGAAGCCTCGATGCTGGGGTAGGGGATCTCTTCAAACACCAGGCGGGTATGCCGGGACACGATCTCCGCATAGCCATGGGCAAGGGTTGCCGGAGACGCGTTGTCAGTCAGTGCGGCCGGCATCGGGCGCAGGGACGGCGGCATGGCCACCCGGACATGGCCGTTCGGAGGCCAGTGTTGCAGCGTGGCATCCTCGGCCGCCGCGCCGGGCAATAGAAGCAGCGTCAGCAGCAGTGCAATCAACGCAGGCTGGCGGAGTGCGCTGCCGCGTCTCACCGCAGCTCCAGCATTCGTTCACGCATGGCGTAGACTTCAATGTCGCTGCGCAGTCCAAGCTTGCGTAACGCGGCGATCTTCTGCGTACTGACGGTCTTGATGCTGCGATGGCGACGCAGGGCGATCTCGGACAGGGTGAATCCCTCCAACAGCAGGTCCAGGACCTCGCGCTCGTTGCGGGTGAGCTCGTGGCGCCCGATGGCCAGGGTGAAATCCGGCGGCGCGCGGGTCAAGCCCTGCGCAACACGCAGGATCGCGTCGGAGAGAGCGTGGAGTGGCTCGGCCTTGCTGACAAAGCCACTCAGTCCCGTGCCGATCAGGTGATTGAGATTGGTGGTGGGTAGGTGCGTTGCGAATGCCAGCAGCGGCATGCGAGGAAACTGCTCGCGCAGCAGCGCCACCAGCTCGGCGCCGTCGCGGTCGCCCGGGGCCAGGGTCAGGTCGATGATGGCTACATCCACCCGGGCGTACCGCAGGCTGTTGATGAGATCGTCGCTGTGGGTATGGCTGGCGACGATGGTGAAGCGGCGGTCGCCGGCAAGATGGAGGGCGGTGCCGCGACGGACGATTTCGTGGTCATCCAGAAGCGCCAGTTGCAGGGGGCGCGGTGCAGGAAATCCATTCATGCGCAGGAGGTGATCGGCGCCCGCAGGCGTGGTGACCATTCTGGCGCTGCTGTCGCGTCGAACATCGAAATTGTTGGATTTTTGCGATTATTCCTAGAGATCGATGGGCTGCATCCATCGATGTCCTGTGAATCATTGACGTGATGGATTGGTGCGTGGTGCAAACTCCTCCGATTGGCCGGGGGGTATCTGGCACGCCTGCTTCTGTCAGATGCCGCCCGGTTACGGTTACTATCCGAAGCCATCACAGAGAAAAAGGACGTGTCATGGGGATGACAAGGGAAGTTCGGATGGCAGCCATGCTGTGTCTCGGTTTAGTGCTTGTGGGGTGTGGCCGATCACCCGCTGACCCAGTGCCGCCAGCAGCAAGCGCGGCAACCGCTGAGGAGTTTTCGTTCGTGGAGGTTGTCGCACGCCCGGTTGGCCAGTCGTCAGGCAACTCCATGCGGCCGGCGCATCCTGGCGATGCCATTGAGCTGTCGCTCAAGAGTCAGGGTTCGACGCGAGGTGCGGATCTATCCGTAAAGATGATTGCACTGGCCGATGGCAGCACTGCGGGCGTCCGGAAGCTTCGGCTGAATGCGGGTAATGCTGCCGCGCCGAAACTGGTGTTTGAGCCAGGCGAGCCCTGGCGGGTCGGGCGGTATTTGTTTGAAGTCAGCCTCAACGGGAAGTTGGCGGGAAGCCAGGAGCTTGAGATATTCCCAGTCGAACCGGCCGCTCCCGAGCAGTGACTTCAGAAGGGCCAGTTACGGGTTGCTCAAGGCTTGCAGGAATGCAATGAGATCATGCCTTTCCTCAATGGTCAGGCTGATCGGTTGCCCGGTGGTCAGTCCTCGATAGTAGAGTTCGTGTTCGACGGCAGCATCCAGGGTCTGGATGCTGCCGTCGTGCATATACGGGGCAGTGCGGGCTACATTGCGAAGGCTCGGGGTGCGGAACGCCCCCATGTCCTTGGGGTTGCCGCTCACAGCAAAGCGGCCCAGCTCCGCAATATCGGTCTCCGTGAGAACCAGGGTTCCCAGCGGCTGGCCTGCTGCGCGTGCATCCTCCAACTGGATCTGTAGATTTCGGAGATTGCCGGCAATGCGCTCGAAGCCCACGCTCGCGTGATGAAACTTCCCGTCGCTCAACTCGTGAGTTCCATCCAGGGAATGGCAACTGGCGCACTGAGCCTTGCCTTTGAAAAGTGCCATGCCGCGCTCCGCTCGTGGACCCAGGAGCTGGGAATCTCCCGATAGGCGAGCCCGATCGTACGGACTTGGCGCGGGTTGAAGACTGAGCAGATAACTGGAGAGGGCTTCTGCGATGTCCTGCTCGGTTACAGGTCTCCCAAGGAATTCTGCATACTCCGGATGCCTGGAGATATGTTGCATTGCTTCGGGCACCGTCGCATGCCCCATCTCAACAGGATTCGCCCAGGGTTGAAGTACCGCGGCAGCGAGACTGCTCTCCCGCCCATCCCAGAACTGGGGGCCCTTTGCTCTTAGTCCAATCAGGCTCGGCGCGTTTCGCGTGCCGGCCTTGCCGAAGGCGCCAATGGAAACGGCTCGCGCATCGGTGAAGGCGTGCTCAGCTGCATGGCAGGAGCTGCAGCTGGTCGTGCCATCCGCGCCGAGCCGCGTGTCGTTGAACAACAACTCCCCCATCCGGGTTTGCTGGTTCTGTTGCTGGGTCGCTATCGCTTCGCCCAGCGGAGAGCAGGCGCTCAGCAATGACGCAATTGCGAGTATCCCGCCGATCCTTGTGCGCCCCATCTCAGTCCTGGACGTGGTCATCTCCGTCCGGATTGACAGAGCTTCGCTGGTGACTGTATATCCTTCCCACTGGACGCGCCACGAGGGCGCCTGCAATTCCACGAAGCGGCGGGAATGCTGCTAGCTCAGGGGTGAGCATTTATGGAAGGACGCATGCGTTGCAGTGCAGGTGCTGGCCGAATGGCTGGCGTCTTCGGCAGGGGAGGGCGATATCACATACATCGCCTCGCAGTTTGGCTGATGAGCCTGATCGTACTTGCGCTTGCCGCCCAGGCATGGGCAACAAGCTATGTCTATGACGCCAATGGGCGTTTGACTGCCGTGACCAATGACGCGGGGGAATCTGCGCGTTACGTATACGATGTGATGGGCAACATCCAGAAGGTCGAGCGCTTTGCAGCCGGCGAGCTGGTGTTGTTCGGCTTCAGCCCTGGCCGCGGTGTCAGCGGTACGCCTGTGCGCATCCAGGGGCAGGGTTTCAGTGCTGAGCCGACTGCCAACGCAGTGCGTTTTGGGGGTGTCAGCGCGGACGTGCTCGGGGCCAGTGGTAGCGAACTGCAGGTGGTGGTGCCGTCAGGCGCGGTTACCGGCCCGATCTCTGTAACGGTTGGAGCGCAGTCGGTCACCAGCCGCACGGACTTTGTGGTTGATCAATCCAGTCGTACACCAAGAATTGATAGCTTCTCCCCTCAGATTGTTTCCGTTGGGGCGAAAGTCACCCTGCTGGGTGAATCGTTGTACCCGCTTCCACATCAGACTACCGTCCGCGTAGGCACGCGCTCGGCGCTGGTCGCGCGTGCTGCGAACAATGAGGTGGAATTTTCGGTGCCCCTGGGGGGCGCCAGTTCCAGGGTGAGTCTGTCCACGCCCTATGGTTTGGCCGTCAGTGATCGGGATCTGGTGGTGTTGCCTTCTGGTGTCACGGCGGCTGAGATCGCTGCCGTACGGCGCGTTCAGGCAGACGGTGTGGAGATCCCTCTGTCCACCCAGAACGCCGGCCAGCAGGTGGCCCTCCTGTTCGATGCTGAGCTGGGTGAGCATCTCGACGTCCAGATGTCGGCAATCACGGCCGGCAATCTGGCTTACACGCTCTACGATCCCTCAAATCGCAAGGTGGTTGACGGTACCGCAACGACCTCAGACCCCACCGTGCTACTGCCGCCTGCGGCGAAAGCGGGAACGTACCTGCTGCTGATCAAGCCTTCGCAGGGGCCCGCCAGCTGGAAGCTGGCCATCGAGCGCAGCCGCATGATCATGGCCGACGGCGAAACGCTGCCGCTTGCAACGACGATTGCCGGTCAGAAGAAGCGATTCATCTTCAGTGGAAGTGTGGACCAGCGGCTGGGACTGGGGCTGGAGGGGCTCACTCTCTCCTCCGGAACCTCGATGTATGCCACCGTCATGAATCGAAGCAACACGGTGGTCAGCGCATCCTGCCTTCCCAGCTACGACGGATGTCAGCTCAATATTCGGGCACCGCAGACGGCGATCTACAGTGTGGTCTTTGCTCCGAGTTCAACGGCGCAGACCTTCCAGGGGAAGGTGACGCTTACCAACGATCTCCGCATGGATCTTCAGCGCGAAACGCCCCTGCAGTTGGTTGTGCCGCGACGGGGGCAGAACGCCAGGCTGCTGTTCAACGCACAGGCCGGGGAGTCTCTGTCCTTTCAGGTCATGGGCCAGGCGACGCTGCCTGCCGGTCGATACGTCAACTACGCGGTTTACAAGCCGGATGGGACCCTGTTCTCCAGCGCGAATGTCACCACCCATCAGTTCTTCAATCTTCCAAGCCTACCGCAGACGGGTCAGTACTTCGTATTTGTCGATGCAGACTTTGGGGCTGCCTCTACCGCTCGCGTGATTCTTAGCGAAGGCCGAGGAGGTGGTGGGGAAGTGGACGGCGAAGTGGGTGACTTCCAGACCGAGTCCGGTGGGCAGTCTGTCTACTTCAATTTCACCGCCACCGAGGTGGATCAGCGTCTTGGCATAGGGATCAGCGACCTGACCCTGAGCAATGGAAACTATGTCTGGGTCTACGTCTTCCAGCCTGACGGCACCTCCCTGGGCACAACCACGTGTTATCAGTCCGACGGCGGGTGCGGCATCAATGTTCGCGCAACCAAGGTCGGTCGCTACAGCGTCAGGGTTGAGCCGCTCAACGCGACACAGACCATGCGGTTGCGGGCCTTGGTGACAACGGATCTGCATGCAGATATCGCCCGCGAGTCGCCCTATCAGCTCTCGACGAGCCGTCGTGGCATGAATGCGAGGCTCTACTTCAACGCGGAGGCAGGCGAGACTCTTGGCATACAGATCGCCGGCCAATCAACCGAGCCGTCGGCGAAGTACGTTTCGTATCAGGTCTACGGCCCCGATGGCGCGCTGCTGACCAGTGTCAACTCCGCAGGTTCCGATACGCTTCGCCTCCCGACGCTCTCTGCTTCGGGACGGTACATGCTCTTTGTGGATCCGGCCCATGGTGCCACGCTGCAGAGCAGAATTACCCTAACCTCGGGGCGGCAGAGTGGTCTTGAGATAGACGGCACAGCGGGTGGATTTGTCGCCCCCGTCGCGGGGCAACCAGCGCTCATCACCTTCACCACTACGATCGCAGACCAACGGCTTGGGCTTGGGATTCGAGATCTGCAGCTGAGCACTGGCTCGTACGCTAATGTGAGCGTGTATGGGCCAAGCGGAGATCTGCTCGTAAGTCGTGCATGCCAACTCAGCGATGGTGGATGCGACCTCAATATCCGTGCGCCCAAAGTGGGTACTCACATGGTGGTTGTCGCGCCGCAGCTTGCATCGCAAGCGATGCGCTTCACAGCATTTCTTAGCAATGACCAGATCATCGATCTTTCCCGTGAGCAACCACTCAGCCTGAACATCTCCCGGCCGGGCCAGAATGCACGCCTGAAGTTCAGCGCGAACGCTGGTGACAATCTGGCGCTCCAGATCAGTGGTCAAACCAGTACGGCAAATCGAACGGTCTATTACACCGTCTACAAGCCTGATGGAAACTCGCTCACAAGCATAGGGACCAGCGCTTTCGAAAGCCTGAAGATGATGAACTTGCCGGCTGCCGGAGAATACTTCGTCTTCGTGGATCCGAGCTATGGCGCCACGGTTCAATCACGCGTGCTGCTGACGGCTGGCAACGGAACTAGTCCGGTCATCGACGGCGAGTCGGGCCAGGTCACCACCGCGGCCGGAGGGCAGGCAACATTCACCACATTCAAGGTCGATGAGGTCGATCAGCGCCTGGGTATCGGTATCAGCGATCTGCAGCTGAGCAATGGGAGTTCGGCGGTCACGGTCACGCTTGCGAGGCCAAATGGCGGGTCAGCAGGTAGCGTCACGTGCTATCAGTCCCAACAGGGATGCGATCTCAATCTGCGTGCGCCGGAGGCCGGCATCTACGGCATTGTGATGACGCCTCATGAAGCCAATCAGACGATGAGCTACTCGTTGACGGTCAGCAATGATCTGCGTCAGGTATTGTCGCGGGAGACGGCGCAGACGTTGAATATTGCACGTCGTGGTCAGAACGCCCGCATGACGTTCAATGCCCAGGCGGGAGAAACGCTGGCCCTGCAGGTCGCAGGGCAGGTAACGCAACCGGCAGGCAGGCAGGTCGTCTACGGTGTCTACAAGCCTGACGGTACGTCCCTGATCAGCCGAAGCACGTCCAGCTTCGAGACGCTGAATCTTCCGTCTCTTCCTGTCAGTGGCGAGTACCTGGTTTTCGTCGATCCCAACTATGGATCGACGGCTACGTCGAAGGTCACCCTGACAACGGGGGCAGGGGGCGGAACAGAGATCGACGGCGGTCAGGGCGAGTTTGCCACCACGGTTCCAGGGCAGCCCATCTACATGACCTTCCAGGCAACTGCAGGCGAGCAGTTGGGCCTTGGCATCAGCGACCTGGCTGTCTCCAACGGAAGTTACGTCAGTGTGGCGGTCTATCGCCCGAACGGGAACACGGCTGCCAGTGCTACGTGCTACGTGTCGGATCAAGGGTGTGCGCTAGGAATCAATGCTGTAGAGAGTGGAACCTACAGTGTGGTGACCACGCCGCAGAGTGCCAGTCAGACAGTGCAGTACAAAGCCACCTTGTCGCGTGATCTGCGCATTCCAGTTACGCGGGATGTTCCACTGGATCTTGTGATCGCGCGCCGGGGCCAACGGGCACGCCTGGGGTTCAACGGCGAGGCGGGCGATACCCTCTCATTGCAGGTTGCTGGCCAGAGCACGCTTCCGGCAGGTCGATCCGCCTACTACAGGGTTCTCAAGCCTGACGGAAACTCGCTGGACTCGTTCAGTGCAACGGGGCACGGTTCGCTGGAAATGCGGTTGCCGGTATCGGGCGCTTACCAGGTTCTGGTGGAGCCTCGCTATGGTGAAACCTTGAATAGCCGCGTTACGTTGGCTGTCGGTAACGCCCAGGCCGTTGACGGAGATCCCGCCTCCGTAGAGACCTCTCTTGGCGGGCAGTCTGTCCGCGCAACCTTCCAGGCAACGGCAGGCCAGAAGCTCGGAATCGGCGTGTACGACCTGTCTCTGTCATCCGGCTCATATGTGAATGTCGCTGCGTATCGTCCTGACGGAGGTCTGGCCGCAAGTACGAGCTGCTACGCCAGTCAGCAGGGGTGCAAGCTCAATGTCCAGGCCAACCAGTCGGGCATCTACAGCATGGCTGTCGTGCCAACCTCGGCCAATCAGACGCTTTCCTACAAGTGGATGGTGTCGCAGGACCGAACGGGTACTCTGACTGCCAATCAGCCGCTGGATCTGGTACTGCCCCGTCGAGGACAGAACGCGCGTCTGAGTTTCAGTGGTGCGGCCGGAGAATCCTTCTCTGTACAGGTTTCAGGGCAATCGACAACTCCGGCAGATAGGTCCGTCTACTATCGCGTCTACAAGCCTGATGGGACTTCGCTGAGTTCCTTCAGTACGACGAACTTTGGGGCGTTGGAGCTGCGTCTTCCTGTTGCCGGCGAGTACCAGCTGTTCGTCGACTCGGCATATGGGGAGACTGTGACCAGTCGATTGACGCTTGATGCGGGTGACCCTCAGTCGATTGGTGGTGAGCCCGCCGCAGTGGAGACGACTCATGGTGGCCAATCAACGCGCGGTACTTTCGATGCGGTGGCGGGGCAGCAGCTTGGAGTCGGCATCTATGACCTCAGCGTGTCGTCCGGCAGCTACGTCTACGCAACCATCTACCGGCCTGACGGCAGCCAGTTGACCAGCGCCAACTGCTACGTTTCCAACAAGGGCTGCAAACTCAACGTATCCGTCAACAGCACCGGCCGGCACAGTGTTGTAATCACCCCTCAGTCTGCCGGCCAGACATTCGCATACACATGGCTGGTCTCGCTGGATCAGGTCGGAGTACTGCTGCCGAACGAACCCCTGAATCTTGTGCTTCCGCGTCGCGGCCAGAACGCGCGGCTCAGCTTCACTGGTGCGGCGGGGGATGCGGTCGCTTTGCAGGTTGCCGCGCAGACGACATTCCCGGTAGATGGAACGATCTACTATCGGGTAGTCAAGCCCGATGGCGGCACGCTGGTGACGATGGGGGCAACCGGGCATGGCTCGCAAGAGTTGCGACTGCCTGTTGCAGGGACCTACCAGGTGTTCGTTGACAGCACCTATGGGCAGACTGTGAGCAGCCGGGTCACCCTCGCTTCGGGCGCAGTCCAGCTGATCGGTGGCGAGCCTGCAGCTGTTCAGACCCAGCATGGTGGGCAATCAACACATGCCAGGTTCCAGGCAAATGCAGGGCAGCGGCTGAGCATCGGCATCCATGACCTCACCGTATCCTCCGGCAGCTATGTGAGCGTCGCGGTCTATCGCCCCGATGGTGCCGCGTTTACCAGCACGACCTGCTCGGCATCCAATCAAGGCTGCAAGCTCAGCCTGGCGCCAACGGTATCCGGAACCTACAGTATTGCGGTCACTCCACAATCCAGTAGTCAGACCTTCGCCTACAAGCTCACACTCTCGCAGGATATTGAAGGTGTCCTGCAACTGGATCGGCCGCATGATCTTTCGATCGGCCGGCGAGGGCAGAATGCTCGATTCACTTTTGACGGCCAGGCCGGGCAGTGGCTGTCGTTGCAGATCGCAGGGCAGGTGACGCTGCCCGCGGAGCGCACCATCTACTACCGCGTATACCGGCCAGACGGGACCCAGTGGACGAGTACCTATACCTCATCCTTTGAGGCCTTGCGTCTTCCGGTCTTGCCGGCAACGGGGCAGTACTCGGTGGTGGTCGACTCAACGCATGGCGAGTCCCTGCAGGCGAGGCTGACACTCGCCTCCGGTGCCAGCGGACTACGTCTTGACGGCAGCGACGCCAGCATCGTGACCGACCTGGGCGGCCAGGAGGTATTCCTGACGTTTGGGGCAAAAGCCCTGCAGCGCGTCACGGTGGGCCTTTCGAATCTCCACGTCTCAAGCGGGACCTACTTCGCCGCCTCCCTCCATGGGCCGGACGGCGTGACCTCAAGTGCAAACTGTTACCCGCAGAATGGAGGCTGTCAGATGAAGCTGACAGCCAACGTTGATGGAACCTACCGGCTGTACGTCCGGCCAGTTTCCGGCAATCAGCAGATCGGCTTCACGGCGACGGCATCCACGGACGTGACCGGTGTGCTGAGGAAGGGTGCACCGCTGTTGCTCTCGCTGCCGCGCGTGGGGCAGAACGGTTGGCTATCGTTCGATGGTACAGGTGGTGAAAAGCTTGCCATGCACTTCACCGACCCGGTGACCCAGCCGTCAGGCGGCAACGTCTACTGTGTGATCTACAAGCCAGACGGCAGTGCACTCACCGGCGCGAACGTCACTGCGAACCAGGTGCTGCAACTGCCGGCACTGCCCAGCGGCGGAACCTACCGCATGATGGTCAATCCGGACTACGGAAGACCTCTGTCAATGAGTATCGAGTTGAAGTAGGGACAATCGGCCTGCCCGCAGTAGGCCGCCTGCACAATGGATTGGAGCAAAGGCATGGTCAGCAATCGCAATCGTTGGAACGTTCTCTTGATCGGCCTTTTGCTGGGCCTGGTCGGGGCTGTGGGGCCGTCCCAGCAGCTGTTCGCATCCGGTACGTCCGCGGAGAATGCATCCAGGGCGGCTGAGCGCACTGGCGCTCCTGGTATCCAGAAGTCACTCCGGCTTCCGGAAGGCCAGTTGTTGCTGGTCTCCTCCAGTGGCGCCGAACTTCAGCTGCAGCACTCGGTTGGAAGCCAGGTTTCACGGCGCTGGTCGCTGCCTCAGGTTCGCAGGAATCCAAGCCTGACCATCATGCCTGACGGGCGCGTGTTGATCTGGGGCGGGCGGGATGGCCAGGGAAGGCTGCAGCAGGATGGGCTATGGTTCGATCCGCAGCTGCGTGTGCTTGAGCCTGCGCTTGGGTTGCCGATGAGTGCGCGGAGTGGCCATACAGCAACCGTGTTGACAGACGGCCGCGTGTTGTTTGCCGGTGGTGACGGGGAGGGTAGCGGCTACGAGGTCTGGAGCCCTGACTTGGGGCAGCTGATTCAGCCAGAGGGTACTGCGCCGCGCTCAGGCCATAGGGCGGTGCTGCGCGCAGACGGCCAGGTCGATCTTCTCAATGGCGGAGCAGGGTCCGTTGGCTCACGCGCGGATATGCTGTTCGATCCAGCCAGCAACAAGGTCGTAGTTCGTGGGCCAGAGCCGGTGTCACGGTCATCGTCTGAAGGGTTGGCCGGCGCGCTCCCCATGCAGAACGCCAAGGACGTCAATGTGGACGCCCGTCTTGCTCTTCGTTTCACCGAGCCTGCGCGACTGGATGACCTCAACGACGCGAACATCACTTTGTTCGGGCCAGGTGGAACGACGAGGGCACACATCGTAGCGGCCGAAGGGGGGCGCCTTGTCTTTGTGAAGCCGGCGCGGTCGCTCTTCCCAAATGCTCCCTATACCCTGATGGTTGATGGCGTTCGTACACAGCAGGGTAGGGCGCTTCCCCTGATGATGGTGGACTTCACAACGGTGTCGCTCTCTCCGGACGCTGCTGCCCAGGGAGCGTCGGCCGACGCCAGCAAGACTGTCCAGTCACAAAGCAATGTCCGTTACTGCGGTGGTCGAGCTCGGGTGCCTCAGCCCTGTGCGCGCGCGAGCAGCATGCACGAAGGCGTTTGGACGCCAGGGCAGGACAACTTGGGCGACCATTGGCGCATGCTCGGCCGGCAACCGGAACTTTCCTACCTGGGATTCATGCCAGCCTTCTACAAGGCACTTGGTAAGACTGCCCTGGCCGGAACGGTGCTGCGCACCGATGGCGTGCCAGTGGCCGGTGTGGCTGTCAGTGTGGGTTCCAACAGCGCCCGGACCAACCAGAGTGGGCAGTTCCTTCTGTACGATGTCCCTGCCGGGCGCCAGCGCGTCTATGTCGACGGTACGACTGCCAACAGTGCTGGCTATGAGTACGGACAGTTCGTTGCGGGCGTGGATGTGAAGGAGGGTGAGCTCACCCAGGTCCCGTTCACCATGTGGTTGCCGCGCATCACTGAGCGGGACAAGATCAAGATCTCCTCTCCCAGTGCCAAGGACCTGACGCTTACTCATCCGGATCTACCGGGGATGGAGCTGCATCTTCCTGCTGGCACGGTGATTCGGGATCAGAAGGGCAAGATCGTGACAGAAGTGGCGATCGTCCCCACGCCGATCAACCGCTCGCCCTATCCGCTCCCGGCGAACTTCTCCATGTACTTCACCCTGCAACCCGGCGGCGCCGTTCTGCAGGGTCTTACGCCGAAAGCTGGCAGGGGAGCCACTGTCCACTATCCGAACTACGACCGTCATCCAGAAGGGACGCGTGCCGACTTCTGGCTCTACGACGCCATGGAAGGGTGGCGTGTGTACGGCCAAGGGCGGGTAAACAAGGAAGAGACTCAGTTCGTCCCGGAGCCGGGAGTTGCGCTTCACGAAGTGGTGAGCTTTGGTGCGGCGGTCAGTCCGAACGACCCGGCTCCGGAGGAGGGGATGCCTCCAGACCCGCAGGAGTGCGGCGAATGCAATGCCGGTACCGGCAGCAACGCGACAGCGGGTGACCCGATTGATCTTCGAACAGGGCGATTCACATACCAGGAAACCGACATCTCGATTGCCGACGTGATGCCGCTGATCCTGGGGCGGAACTATCGACCCAGCGATTCGGTGAAGCGCGAGTTCGGCATCGGAACTGGCGCCGGCTTCAACTATCGCATTGCCAGGAAGAACAGCTATGCCCAGATGCAGCTCGTACTTCCCAACGGCACACCTTTGGTGTTTCAGCAGACCTCGGGAAGTGAGGCCTACGGCACCTGGCGCTACAACGGAAAGCATGGTTTCTCGGGCGCCGTCCTCGCCTCTGAAAGCGAGGGCGGGTGGAAGTACCGGCTGAAACTGCGCGACGGGAGCCAGATGACCTTCGAGCAGTACAGCCCCAATCGAATCAAGACGGTTCAGGACCGCTTTGGGAACACGATCGAGTACCAGTACGATGCGGGTCGTGTGAGCCGGATAGTGTCGCCCCATGGGCGGCATATTGACCTGAACTACGATGCCCAGAACCGGATCATCTCAGCGGTTGATCCACTCGGTACGACATGGCGGTACGAGTACAACGCCTTGGGTATGCTGGCGAAGGTGATCTATCCGGACAGTTCGTTCCGGCGGTATGGATACAAGACCTATGGAAAGGCGCCGGTTCAGCAGCATCTCCTGAATGAGATCTACGATCAACGAGGGAATCGGTTGCTCTTCAACGAGTACCAAGAGACTGATCTGATCGGGACCGGCGTGATCACCACTGGGCAGGTGGTTCGTCAGACGCTGGCCGATGGAGCGGTGTACGCAATTCAGTACGATCATTTCGATGGCACGAACAATGGGACACTGGTCACCCATCCAGATGGAAGTCAGCGGCGCGTAGTGTTCAACGGTGGCCTTTATCCGGCATCGGATACGCTGGCCTACGGCACGTCTCTCGCCCAGGAGTATAAATTTGAGCGGGACGCGGACGGGCGCATGCTGGCCCGGATAGATCCACTCGGCAGGCGGACTGAGTACCAGTACGATGGAGAGGGGCAACTCGTGCGCACGACGAGGCTGGCTGGTACTCCGGGTGCCATTGAGTCGCGAGCAACCTTCAACGCGGAGGGTCGGGTGACGGCGTTGACTGATCCTTTGGGGCGCGTGACGCACTTCGAGTACGATCGCGGGTGCTTGTCGAAAGTCACTAACCCCTTGGGCCATAGCAGCACATTTGGTTGCAACAGCTCGGGACAGCTAGAAACCCTGACCGATGCGCTGTCAAATACGTCTTTCGCATACTACGTGGGAGCCGATCTGGCCGCCACGCGCGATCCATTGGGCCGCGGAACGACCTATCGTCATGATGCGCTGGGGCGTGTGATCGCCAGTGAAGGGCCGAATGGTGAGCTGGTGCGCTCGGAGTACGACCCGCAGGGGAGAATGGTCAGGGCGGTTATGGCGGCAGGTGAGGTAGTCGAACTCGCTTACGACCCGAATGGCAATCTGACAGATGTCTTGCTTCCCCATAACGGGGGGCTTTCCTACGATTTCGACAATCGAAATCGCATGATCAAGAGAACCGATGGTCTTGGGCAAGTCGAGACGTGGGCCTATGACGTTATGAGTCGGCCTACAAGGTACACCGATCGACGTGGATTCACGAGTCACTACGAATACGATGCGCTCGGTCGTCATATCCTGACCACCTATCACGACGGAACGACCGTTGCGTCCACCTATGATGCAGGTAACCGAAGGCTGTCATTGAATGACTCGGCGTCGGGTGTCCTCGCCTGGGAGTACGACGGGCTAGACAGAATCGTGAGGGTCGTCAGCGCACAAGGCGAGGTGAATTACGGCTACGATCTGGTCGGCCGGCGCACCTCGATGGTCGCGGACAATCAGCCGGAGATGCGATACATCTATGACGACGGTGATCGACTGATTGGTCAGCAGCAGCTCGGTGAGGTGGTTGAGTACACATATGACTCAGTGAACCGAAGAACGAGTATGACGCTGCCCAACCAGGTGAGGGCGGGCTATGCATACAACGAAGGAAGCCAGCTGACTGGCCTTGCATGGAGCCGCGGGGGGCAGGCACTTGGTAATCTTGGCTACGCATATGACAATCGGGGTCTTGTTGTTTCCCAGACCGGAACCTTCTCCTCCAAGTCTCTCCCAAGCGCTAGCATTGGAGAGAACAGCTTCGATGACAATCAGCGGCAGACACGCTACAACGGCCAGACGTTGACCTATGACGCCAACGGCAATCTGCTGACCTACGAAGGTCGCGTCCTTGAGTGGAATTCCCGAAATGAGCTTGTGCGCGTTTCTGAGGCTGGTGAAGTTGTCGCTGAGTACAAGTACGATGGGCTCGGTCGCAGGGTGACGAAAGCCGAAAAGGGGGTGGTGACTAGCTATCTATACGACGGCTTGACTGCTGTACAGGAGACGCGCGGCGGAGCTCGTAACCCTGTTTTTACAGGCCTGGGAGTGGATGAGAGGTTCGCTCGCAATGCGGGGGGGGAGCGGGCGTATTTCTTGACAGACCATTTGGGAAGCACGATCGCTCTTTCAAGTGCTTCAGGAGATCTGCTTGTCGCGTACGATGCCGATCCATACGGTGGCTCAAGCAGTACCCAAGGCTACGACAACCCGTATAGGTACACCGGTCGCGAGCTCGACGAGAACGGCCTCTACTACTATCGCGCTCGCTATTACCATTCAGGCATGGGGCGATTCATCTCAGAAGATCCCATCGGGCTTCGTGGGGGGGTCAATATGTACGCCTATGTAAGCGGCAATCCCGTCAGCGCAATTGATCCGCTTGGCCTAAGGAATGTGCATAAGACCGCCGTGGCAGTTGGTAATGCTGTGAATGCCGGGCGGCTCTTTTCCGTGGGCACGCTGCGTGTTGCGGCCGGTCTTGGATTGGAGGGGACGGGCGTAGGGGCTCCTGCCGGATCCGCGACCCTGGGGCTGGGAGTATGGAATCTCACTAGTGGGCAAAAAGCATGGGCCCGCGCGCAGCAGCAGTGGGCTGAAGCGGCATGTGAGGATAGCAGCAACTACACGAGGGGCGAGGTTATCAAGACATATTCCGGACTTCTCCCCTGGGGAACCGAGACCGACGATCCTAATGAGCCTTTCTGGATCGAGGTGCTGGAGCAGCGGATCAGGGATGCCCGGAGATCTCCGTGGGAGTTTATTCAGGAAGTGGGGACAATGGGATTATGAGTGGCATTCTCCTGAAGTACTTGGCAGTGATCGTTCTTGTTCTTCTGTCCTGGTGGATCTGGCGGAGTGTGAATCCGATTGTATTTACGGTCGTAGGGCTTCTCATTATTGCCGGGTCCACGGCATGGCTTGTTATTGGGTTGGCAAGGCAGCCAATCGATCCCGGCAAGAAAATTAAGTCATGGTGGCGAACAATTTGGGATGGCTTTTGGGGTCTGTAAGGCGAATTTTTCGCTGGTGTCATGCTCGAGCGTTGCTCGGAGTTCGACCGTCATTCGAAGCCATTCCTTTGCCTGCGCAACGGTGAGCAACAGCCAGACCATATGTTGCGGCACTAGTTCGCGGCCGTCGCGCAGGAGGAGTTGCTACGCCTGAACGAAGCCCAGCCCTTGTTGCACGCGCAAAACTATGATTCTGTATCTCATTGATTAATCAATGGATCGATGCGGTGTTGCACCACAATCGCGCGCGCGCCAATGCTGTGTAGTTGGACATTGCACAACGCTAGTGCATGAATTTGGCGCGGCGCCAATGCACGGCTTCTAATTTGAGGCAAAGCCAATGGAGCGGCTGTGCCCGGCGGCGTAGTTCAAACGAGCGTAATCAATGCTGTGGGGACTGGAATGCTCTTGTCCGGCAGGCTATCGATGATTGTGGCCGAGCCGCTCTCGCAGCAGTCGAGGTGGCCATTGGAGGTTGCGAACCTCTTCCTTTAGGTCGGCCCCGCCACGTGGTCGAGGTGGGGCTCGGACTCGGACTCGGAGGAAGGGATAGTCGCGGCATCGCTAGAGATTCAGCCAGCCTCGCGCTGGCCCGCTGACGCTGATTGTGCACAAGCTAATCGCGCGACGCCCCAAGTTGAAACATCCGTGCTCCGGGCCGGAAGGCAGCGACCTCACTCGGTGCACCTCGAGCTGGGCACGAAGCGCGTGAAGCCTAGAGGCGTCTCCCTCAGGCAAGCTTCCTCGCTAAACAGCGCGGAGTACCCGGGCAGGCATGCCTCATGTCGCGCCCAACAGCTGCCATGACCAAGCCATCACTTCGTCAGCCACTGGCCGTAAGCCTCAACATCAATCATCGGTACGGTCCCACTGAACTGAAGTTGGGCGATGAGTTTGAAGAGGAACGCCGTCGCGGGCTTGTTCTCATTCACAAAGAGATAGCGATCCTTGGAATGGTCAAAGAAGAAGTGACCATGCGCAGCAACGCAGCCAAGGTCCAAGCGCCCGTCGCCGGGATTGGCGGTCAGTGCCCTTTCCAGGGAGGGCCCAAGCGCTGGACTCCAGTCACTTTCAAAGGTCAGCAGCCCGCCAAGAATTGGCATCAAGGCCTTTGGCGGATAGACCCCACCCGCGTGCGGGATTGGCAGGCTAGTGCGCTGCAACTGTCGAACGCTTGCCACCTTCTGCTGGGCGTACGCCACCAGCTCTGCATTCGCTGTCTGCTTGGCTTCGAACACCGCATAGACGCTCTCGGCAGGAACAATGATTTCACCCTCGTAGGTGAAAATAAACGGTGAATACTGCCGATCGAAAATCACCACATCAATCTGCTGGCTGAAATTTCCTTGACTATCCACCACGTGTGCCTTCGCAGCTTGATAGCGCTTTGGTAGGTAGGTATCCAGCAAGCTGATCCACACGTTCTCACTGGCATCCCCCTTGGACCCTGGGTGATTGAACGTCTTCCGGACAGTGGCAAGGCGCAGCTGAACATCCTCATGCAATGAAGAAAGCAGCTGTGAAAGTGACCATTGGGACATCTTGGGACCTCCATACACTCAGCAGCAGGCGCTTGCCTGGTCAACAATGTGAAATAGCAGCGACTGGGGTGGGGCAGCCAGCTGTGCCACACGAAACAGTGTCAGCGGCGCCCCGGCGCGTGCTGGGAAGGCATCTCAGCCATGATCCTGAAACGCCGGCGTTGGCTGCATTGGGCGAGCAATCTCAAGCGCGCGTTTGCTCTCAATCGATCGGTCTGGATAAGCATCTAGTACGATCGAGGGGATCAACCGCTGTGTGATGTCAGAGTAGGTGAAGCCGACCTCTTGTCCATCCTTCGCTCCAGTGGCCTCTACCAGCCCTTCGATCTGCACGGAGGATAGACCCAGCGGTCGCAACTGGTGTTCCAGGACGTAGCGTCGCTGAGCTGAATCAGGACGGTTGAAGGTCAAAATGTCAGCGGCGCGACGGCGTACGGCCGGATCCAGCGCGTTGAGGCGATTGGTGCACATGATCACGGCGGCGGGCACCTTCGTCTGCGCCAGACGATCGATACCCCTGATGAAGGCATTGACCCCTGCTCGATCCTCATGGTGCATCTGCGCCGATTCCCGAGACTGGGTCAGCGCATCGGCCTCATCCACCAGCAAGATGACCCCTCCGGTGCTTTTTCCGCGACCTTGCAATTTGGTCGCTTCTGCCAGCGCGTAGTCGAACGCTGTGGTGAGTAGCTGGGTCATCTCGCCAACCTGTCCCTTGCCTCGGGTGGCCAGGCTGAGCGGGAACAAGGTGATATCAATCTTCTCCTGTCGCGCCACGGCATCACCGATAGTCTCTGCCAATTCGGTTTTGCCAGAGCCGACGTCACCGGAAAGAATGACCAAAGGAGGTCGGCGCAGTACGGAATCAAGCAGCGTTGCGGCACCTGGGTGATGGCGCTTGGCCCACAATTCCAGGCCAGCTGGGTGGACTAGCAGGCCGAGAATCTTCGACAAGCGAGCCTTCTGATCGTCCACGCCAATCAGCCGATCCAATCGGGTGCGGGCGTCGATGTCCGGATAGATGCGACGTTGATCAAACAACTCGTCAAGGGTTGGCTTTGAGTGCATTAGTAGCTCCTGACACTGAGGCGGTCGAGTGCCTTGCCACCCGCAGAGTAGCTGCGGTCAGACACCAGGCTTCCGCTGATACCAGGCTCGGCTGCCCCGGTACGCTGAAATGGAAGCGACTTTTCAAATGACTCCCGCTGAGGAGCCGACAGCGTGAACCAGGCAGAGGAATACGTCAGGTAGTTGTAGAAGCTCGCCCCGGATACATCTGCGCCTGGGCGGAGCTTGCCGGGATCGTCATCGATTCCGGACATGCCTGCAAGATCTTTTGCGGTGTAGCGCAGTGTGGGCTCGATCCAGTTATCACCCCGCTTGAAACCGTAGGTGACTGTGTCCAGATAGCCGGCCTTCAACAATTCAACCACTTCGGTCTCATAAGCGGCGATTCTGTCATCGCTGGGCGCCCCATAGAAGCGCTGCATACGCTTGAGGTCGGCGGCCAATTTCGCTGCCATGTGGCGGGCATGAGTGATCGTAAAGGTGCTGGTGCTTGATTGTGTGTAGCTGCCAGTCATAGGGCCCTCACGCTTGGAAGGAAGAGCCGAAGACCTTTTGCCAGTAGCGCACGGTCTCCTGCTTGGTCGGTGCAGCCAGTGCCGCATCAATCGCGTCGCCGGCATCCAATGCCGCCTCGACAATGGCATCGACCTGCGCGTGACCGTACAATTTGGCCACGTTGTTCTTCTCGTTCACCGGATCAATGATCTGCATAGGCTCGGAGAAGGCGGCGATAATGGCGGTAGGGTAGTAATCCTGGAATGCGATTTGTTCGCGAAGGCCGCTCTGCGCCACGTAGGTGAAGAAGTGCTGGAGCGCTTCGGGGTAGTTGGAGAAATCACGCCCCTCATCGCACAGCTTTGCCAGGATCATCTCGATCATGAAGGACTTGAAACGAAAGCCGGGAACTTCCGTCTTCATGCGCCTTGCCCAGAACTTGACCAAGCGCACCACCTGCACAAAATCCGAAGGCTGCAATTGTTTACGCCGCTTGGCAAACTCTAGGTGCCGGGGAATGCTGGTTCTCAAGAACGAGCCATCATCCTGACTGACTAGGTTGCCATACCAGTCAGGATCGCCGTCATAGAGGATCGGCACCACGTCCACATCCAGCCCAGAACCTTGGAACGAGACTGTTACGGAGTAAGTCTGGGGCTTGACTTGTTCGGGCTTGAAATTTGGATAAGCCTTTCGAAGCCGCTCTGCCAAGTACTCCAGCAGCCTCCCAATGTCCTTGGGGGCGTCTGCCCCACTGATGTAACAGGCCACGTCAATGTCGTTGAGCGACCGCAATGCGGTGCCTTTTGCCAGACTTCCCGAAAGGATCATCTTTCGAAGGGTGAAATCCGGGTGCTGCCCTAGGTAGGTCTCCAGACGCTCTCTCAGTCCACGCGCCTGCGCGCGTAGCTCATTGGCTTTATCGCGTGGCAGATTGACCCGATCGTCGGCAAAATTGACAAGCTCCCTATGGCCTACGTGCTGCGTTCCCATGCATCGATCTCCAAGCCGGGCGCGTGCCGACCGGCGGATAGGTGAGGTGGTACTGCGACTTCCCCGCTGCCAACTTGCCGGCTCGTTGTCGCAGGAACTGCGACTCTTCCCCGATCACGGGCCGGAAAGCTGATAGCTCCCGATCAACATTGGGATGGCTTTCACAGTTTCAAGGGCGTGGGTGGGTGCCGGGACGCGGCGCGCCTGGGACGGGCTCAATCCGCGTCGAGCAGCCGTGCGGCCGGGTTGTGCTGGGCGCCGCCCTGCTGGAAGTAGCCAGCCGCGCTGGCCACCGAGCGGTGATCGGTATTCGCCATCAGGGCGGGCAGCGCCAAGCCTTGGTGCGCCCCTTCGGTGATGAAGCCCGAGCGCAGGTTGTGTCCGCCGAAGTCCCCTCCAGGCCGGCGAGTGCGGCGCGGTGCTGGATGACCACGGCGGTGGTGTGGGGCGCCTATCGCCAAGTCAACCCGGGTGCCCGCACGCGGCAGGACAGCGCGTCATCGGTGATCCTAGCGGTGGGCAGTATCCGCAACTGACTGGCGCACAACGGCAGATGGTGCGCGAGGAGTACATGCGGGGCACCTAAGGTCTTCGGTTTGGGGTGGAAGTCCCGCTGGTCCAGTACGTCATTCAGGCCTATCGCGCGGCGCCGAACCCTCAGCGTCATCTTGCTCCTGACTATCTACTGATGGTAGACCAGCCAGAGTCTCTGCCCGATGGCGCCATCTGGCATTGACTGGTGCATCAGCATCACGGATTGAAGGCGCCTGGCCCTGGCGTGGATTCGATTGCTGTTGTTGGCAAATGCTACGAATAAATGGGTGCCGCCCATTTCCAGGTGCAAACAGGCGGCTTCTCTATCTCGGCAGCTGAGTTGTGCGTCAGAAGTTTAGGGTGGGGCGATCGATGCCTTTGCTTAGGGTTGCGTTATCCGAACGCCACGCGCAATTCGTGTGGATGGCTCGTATCCAAAAGCGCAATGGGACTGGGCGATCTATAACGCTCCGGAAGCGCGCTCAAGTTGCCCTCATGCTCCGAGAGGAGGATGCCGTCCGCGTAGCCCTGGGCGAGCACCGCTAGTCTCACTCGTAGTCCCAATCCCGAGTTGCTCACCCGCTGCGGGCTGGAATGGCTGAATTTGCCCAGGAGCTCATCTACGAAGTTCAAATAGTTGGGGTGAATCACTCGATAGCGCCCGCCTGGCCTGGTCGCGGCGTAGCTGCTCCATCCATCCGGAGCCGGTTGATCCCGAGCTCCGGCGACTCGCTCGCCTTGAGGGCTAAAGGCCTGATCTGATCGACCTCGTCGGGAACCTCTGGCTGCATTCTGGTCAATGTAACGGAGGATTGGGCCTGAGTCGTCCTCAGAGCCCGTATGGTTTGCACGTAGTGCTGTATCTGCGCCTGCTGGTGGTGATTGTTGATCTGGGTGTGTCGTGAGCCTGTACCTTTTAGCGTTGCAGACCCTCCTGGCCTGGCGTAGCGCCAGGCCAGGAGGAAGGTCCACAAGGCTGGAAATCCTGCTGGGATCAACGTGTACCCCTGGAGTTACGATCAGCCGACTTGTACGCCTTTGCTCCGCACACCAGTTGAGGTAGGCCTGTAGATACGCCGTGGCATTGGGGTGGGGGTGTCTCTGCAAGGCGGAAGCCGACTCATTCATAAGGTCAAAGCCGCACGCACAGGTGAGCAACTTCGTGGGCGTGCCAGCGACTGTCACCGGAAATCCATTGCATCGTGGGCAACTCTGGCGCAGGCGAACGCCATGCCAGGGACACGTGGAAATCCAGGGCAGCTGATGCAGTGTGGTGTGATACCCGAGTCTGATGCAAGGAAGGCAGTACCTCAACCTGAGATGGGAGGGCAGTCTCGGGTCGTCCGTCATGAACGGATACCACGCCGCCAAGTCCCACTCGGGCGGAGTCTCGATCCCAAGGGTTGTAGAGAGTGCCTCTTGTTGTACTTGCGAGGTCGTCAGGCTCAAGAGCAGGTTGATGTTTCTGTTTGGCTTGATTCCGAGGAGTTGTGAGTACTCCGTGACCCGCCTGGCCTGGTTCAGTCGCGATAGCCTCGCGACGCAGCCAAAAGCCGATTGGTATGGAACAAGTCGGAGGTTGCCGCCGACCAGCTGAGCGCCGCTCCTCATTTGCCTACGGCCCTATTTCTTGAGCTTTCGAAGCCGGCGTATGCGCTGCGCAGGAGAGCTTCATCAATGTGCTGGGTAGTAAGCCCTTCGAAATCGTTGCGCCCAGCAGCGATCTTGGTGAGTAGGTGGTAGACAAACTGGTTGAAGGAGGCCATGAGCCAATCCTTGGGAACGGGATAGTTGCCTTGATTGGCAAGGTTCTCAATTCGTTCGCGTATCGCTTCGGTCTCCTTCTCAAGGCGCCAGCCAACGCTGTAAGCATAGGGTGCGAATGCTTCGGTGTAGGTCTTTCCTCCCTCGTCCGGCCACCTCATAACTTGGTCAAGCTGGCGAAATGCCAAGGCGACATCACATGCGTCCTGCACGTCAGCGTCCTCCGTCGGGATGTCCCAGAGAAGCCCGGTAAAAGGATGGCTGTCGACAAAGAATCGGCCATACAGATGTGGCGGCGCCAGCTGACTAAGATCGTCTGCGCCTCCAATCACGCTGTTGCTCTGGTGGATGAAGAGAAAGAACGGTTGCACTGATGATCCGAGGAAGTGGTTCTGAAGCTTTGCAAGGTGGGCGTAGTCCTTGAGCGTGAGCTGCTCAGCCGTATCGATCGCAATCACGACCACGTCGGCCGATGCTCTAGCGGCTTCCTGCTCAATTGCCCGGATGATCCTGAGGAGGAGATCCTGTGGGCTGGCTACGGTTGTTGCCCTCATGCCCAGTCCAAGGATGACCTCGCGGAAGAAGTTGCCTTCGCTAGGGGTAGTCGGTTTTCCGACGACCATCCGGAGGAATCCAATAGGAAATGGTCGCCAAGAAGTGGTGGTTTCAAGTATTCGCGTGGCAGTTGACTTCCCACACCGGCCATCGCCAATGATCCTCAGGCTCGGCCGCCCATACTCCAGGCACGTGGCGAATCCAGATGCCATTCGCAGTAAGGGGAGAGTCTGGATATTGGGGCGATGTCGCGCGTGCATTGGGTGGTTCTCAAGGCTCGCCGGGGCCTTCATCAGCGGAGCCTCGTGTTGAACGTGGCCCTGCGGATTCCCATCAGTGGAGAGCCTTGCCCCTGACTGTTGGTCGTGGACGGTGGCTTGGGCACATCGCCAGCTGCCATGAGCGAGGCGCTGTCCCTGACGCCAGCGGCCGCCGATCGGACGGCTGCGTGATAGGCCTCAATGTTGTCGGCTAAACAGTAGTTACCGGGCTCCCGTGACGCGTCGCTCTTCGCCCAGCGTGCCGCGCGCTTCCTGATCGACAGCGTGTGGGCCACGCTCGCATATGGGGCGAGAGCGTGAAGTGTGAGTACACGCTTACCGCCTCTCCAGAGGGTCAGCTTGCGAATGTCTCGCCAGTCTTCGTAGGTTGCGTCAAATGACTGCCCAATCAGGTGCCACTGTCCAGACAGTGTTGGTGACCTGTACCTAGCGTGGTCGAGATAGACGAGGGGAGGTACACCACTCCTTCTGGAGCCTCTGATGGTCACCTTCATCCGCCTAACGGTCATGTTTCTCACGTCATCTTCGGTGCCAGGTGCATGCCACACCCACTCCCCAGATGCCAGATGCTCATCAATGATTCGCTTGGGCGACCTGGGTTCGCGAGTGGACCGGCTCGTCACATTGTGCGAGGTAACATAGGTGTCAATGAGGTCTTTCAAGACCTCCAGGAGAATGGGGTGGTCTTTCCCGTCAAGCTTTGTAGTGACTTGACGCTCATTCACTTGCGTTGCGGGAGCAAAGCCGCCGGCGATGTGGCGCAGCAGGCCATTCTCAATCTTCTTGAATAGAGCCTCGATGTAGGGGCGACCTTCGCCCATCCCGGATCGTCCAAAGTGCAGGATTCCCTTGTGATGATCAATGAGATTTCGGACTGTCATCTTGGCGTGATGGGATGAGTCGTTGTCCATTGCGATCATTGCGCTTCTCATCACTACCTCATCCACTAGGTAGATCGACGGCATCCATGCACTAGTCGAGTAGCTCAAGTTCGACGTGCTCAGATCCCTTGGTTGCCAGGGGCTCATGATCTTCGCGAACAGGCTGACTACATCGTGTTGCTCGTACTTCCGGCCAAGCACCATTTCCCAACCAAGGATGGCGCCACTCCCGACATCAACAACTGCCAGTAGCCAGATCCGACTAATCTTCTCTAGCCGGAATGAGCCGTCCGCCATCGGCATGGCCAGCCATGCGTCGATGTCGACGGAATGCTCGTCGTACTCAACTCGATCAAATGGCCGAATGCTGAGTAGGTTCTCGATTCGGGTGGAAGTAGGCTCATCCGCAGCCAAGAGCATCTCATTTTCGCTCTTTGTGCCTCGGATGCGCTTTATGAGGGAGGTCAGTGCTCGTCTTCCCTTGTCACGGATGTTGAGCGGATACATGGCCTGAAAGCCCTTCCCAGTCAGCACCTTCACGAACTGGGAATGCAGCCTGTCGAACGCGGGGCTCCTTTTGGACTGTGTTGGCAAGGCGCCCTTGAATCTTGCGACTGCATCGCCGAGTTCGGGGATCGCTTGCAGGACAGCATCTATGGCGAACGGATGTGAACTATCGGGGACGACCGAGTTGTTGCGATCTGACACGCTGAATCGCGCATAGGGAATGCAGGCTCGGTATCCGACTCGATGACCGCTCTCGTCGAAGAGCAGTGCGGTCCGGATCATTCGAGAGAGGGTATTTCGCGGCACGCCCCATCGAAGGGCTGCGTCGACCAAGGTTGCCCCATCAAGGACGCTGGTGAGTGCTGACAGGCGGGCTTGAAATTCCGACTGTTGATCAGCTGGAAGTACGATCCCATTTGGCCTTGGAGTTGCCCGGATCGACTCGAGGTCGACGGCATTGAACTTGGAACTCATGGGTCGGCCCTCCAGATCCTTGATCGCCCCGTCATTCGAGGAAATGCATCGGTCGCCAGAAATCCGACGTGAAGCAACTCAGCCACGACCCCCTGAATGTGAGTTCGAGGGTGGTGCCTGAGCTCATGGATGAGTTCATCTGCACTGATGCTGCCGCTTCGCTCGATGGTCGCGGCGATTTCCTGTCGCAACGCCAGGCTGCTCCCCAGATCCTTGGCTGACTGGCAGAACCCGAGCAGTTGGTAGCAGAGCTCATTCCTGCCGCCGGGCGCCTTGAGTTCGTCCTCCGTGATTAGCCACAAAGAGATGCCTGCATCCTTGGCTGCTGAACGAAGCCGGTCCAGCTCGCGAGGACGACGCTTGCCATCCACGCCGGGTACTGTCTGCGAATTCGGAATGACGTTTGCATAGATCTCCTGGCCTCCGCGCCTCTGAAACCAGAAATGGAGTTCCATGCTGTCAAGTCCTACCGGGATGGACCGAGGCCTCTCGGTCACGGCCGCCACTGATGGATCAAACTCCAATTGCAGTCGAAGCGCGAGTTGCAGGGGGCCGTGTACGGTAACCGTCCGGTTCTCTTTCGGGCTAAAGAAGGTGAAGATGTCCCCCCTCTTGATCTGGCCAGCGGTTAGTTCACGGGGGGCCAGCGGTCGATCCTTCCCATTGTGGAGCGGGTCGGAGGCGCGTGCAGACGCTACGCCTTGGAACGGGCTCACGGGATTGGTCGCGTGGTTGCTCATGCTGCCTCCTTGTGGATGACTGCAGTTCGCATGGTCGAGGAGTGGCGCTGCGCAATCGCGATTGAGGGATGACTCAATGCATGGTCAGCTGAGTGTTGGATCTTCATCGATCGACTTCCCGGTTGGCCTCGGAGAATGAGGCTCGGTACTGGCGGCAATGGCCAGCAGGGTCATTGGGGATTTCGGGCATGGGGTGCCGTGCCGATTGCCATACGATGGCAGTCGGAGCGCGCAGATGCCCGCTCAAGCAGCTTTGCCGCTTGACACGAAGTCGGAATTGCGGGAGCCTACATACGTTATCGTAGAGCTTCACCCCCTCTCGCTCCGGCGAGAGGCTATCGCCCCCGTTGCTGCGGGGGCGATTTCATTTCCGGGGTCGGAGATTTGATGAACTGGGGGGCTAAATGCCTCCTTTGAAGCTGGAGTTTTGGCGTCAAGCCGTTCAGGGGCGCACTGTGCGCCTAGGTGAGTTTCAGCAGATCAGAAGTGGTGCGGGCCTTTTGGCTTCGGCCTCAGCTCGCGTGCTCAGGAATTACAGCGAGTTCAGCCACTCAGCGACATCTCGCGTTTTGGCGAACAACCCCCGCCGACCTGGCAGCGGAAAGGTGCGAACCGGCAAAAGTTCACGCTGGACGGCTCGGCCGAAGGTGCGGCCGTTTGGAAAGCCAAGGTTCCGCTGGAGGTCGCTGCCGCCCATGAGCTCCCCATGCCGCTCTAGCAGCTCGCGACTGAGTTCGGTGGAGACTGCTGCTTCTGGATTCTGGATAGGCATGACGCAACTCCTAGCTACCGTTGGACCCCATCATGCACAATTGCAGCCAGTTCTAGGGGATTCTTTAGTCCCGCTTCAGAAGATCCATAAGTATGCCTCGTGGCAAGATTCCAACAGACGTGGCGCTGGTCGTCCGCAATAGCGTGTGGGCCTGCGTTGTGCGAAGGCTGCATGGCGATCGACTGACCTGGGATGATCTTGATCAGTTGCTCTTGCCTAGAGTTGGGCTCGATATACACGCGCAAGCGGCCAACGGTCGTCCCCGATCCTTCTACCGGTTCTTCAGCAAGGGGCATCATCCAGGGAAGCTACGCGGTCCTGGTGGATACTTGATTGACTCGGTGCATGGGGATCCAGCGTTCGCGGCTGCAAAGGAGGCCTTCGAGCATCCGATCTGGATGATCTGCAGCACAGAGGCTCCCACTGCGGAGCAATTGCGGGGCGTACGTCGATCACTAATGGAGCGTCTTGGGCTACTGATGCCGTCCATCACCGAACGCCTGGTGGCTTCTCATCACAATCTCCCTGGCCTCAGCAGCTATGCGCCAAGTCGGGTAGATGCCTTGGAGTCCATGTTCAACGTGGCCGAAGGTGGCTCCTTGGACGCGATAGGCCTGTGTGCGTGTAACTATCTGTTAGCTATAGACAGCGGTAGGCTCGAGACTGCAGTAGATGTCCGGGATGCACTACGCTGGGCAATTATTCGTTTTTGTGCTGTTTGGGGATTGCGCCCCGACGCATGCACGGCAATCCAGCTGTTGATGGAGCAGCGGGTGGTCAGGCTTCGTAGGGGATCGCTGTTGCCAAAGGATGTTGGGTTTCCACTTGGCAATACGGATTCCAGCGCGTTTAGTAGCAATTCGGCGAAGGGGGTATTCTTCGCAGATGACTATCCGTGCATGCTTCCGGTGACTCCTCGCACAGGTGGGGTGGATACATTCTTCGCCCGGTTTCACTCGCACTATCTTGCTTTCGTGAATGATCTGACAAGGCAAGGAGCATTCGCGCAGCTGGCTGGGACTGAGCTCGGCGGATCTTTGCCGACTCAAGATGCAATTGACGACCTGTTTCTTGGGCTGCTGGACGTGCCGGAGGATGTTTGTCACGGCGAGGTTGCAACTCTCAAGCAGTTTGCGCCAATCAGTCCGGTAGCGGCATGCGTGGCGGAAGTCCTGCCCACTTCTAGCATCGGAAGCTCGCCTTACACCCGCATCAAGCCTCTGGGCGCAGTGCTTCTGAAGTTCATGCGTTCTGTCGACATGCTGGTTGACGTTGAGCATCCGCATCCCATGGTTGATGAGCCGTGAGATGCGCCTCCAGGATCTTTCGTTACCTTGAAGTGGCGTCAACAAGGGAGAGGTATCAACGCTAGCCGCGCGGTGGAGGTCACTGTTCTTGCGGGGAGATGCGCATGCTGGTTCTGCAATGCATGCCGAGCCTTTTAAGCTATGGTCAGTACGAAGAGGTCGCCCCAAAGGGATTTCCTTGAAGCGCTGAACCTCTTATTGCGAAGGAATCGTCAGTCAAGCGCGCCGACAGGGCTTATGAATGCTTTCCCTTCTAGCTCGGATGGTGCGCTGGAGGCCACCACTTGACCAGCCAGTCCTGTGTAGCCAGAACTGGCAAGAAGCCATTTGCTCAAAGTGGTCGCATGCTCGTTGAGCGGGATAGTGGGGTGGGCACTAGGCGTGAGCCTAGTGGTACGCATCTGAAGAAGACTGAGCCTTAGCTCAGTAAAGTCAGTCTTTGAGTCGCTTCTCAAAGTCGGCAATGAGCTTGCCCAGGGATAGGCCTGTCAGGCGCGCTATGTCCCTAAGCTCCACGACGTCAACCCTGCGCTTCCCTGTCTCAACATCGCTAATGAACGACTGGCTGCGCCCCAGCTTGCTGGACACTTGTACTTGGGTAAGGCCAGCAGCCAAGCGCGCGTCTCTGACGGTCTCAATCAGGGCGGCGTATTCCTTGCGATGGATTGTCTTGGCCACGGCCGCACCCTGGTTGAGCGGCTTCAGAAGCTATATCCAGTTCTCCGATATCTAAAAACCAGATATCCTGTGCTTCTCATTGACAGGGGAAGGGCATGATCAAAGAACAACGTCGACGCGACGCAGCTGGCTGGGGCAGGCAGGGCTTGCTGCTTGCTCTGACGGTCCTAGTTGCCGCCTGCAGCGGTCCAGTAGACAGGAAGTTGGTCACTGACGGCACGCAGGAGCAATACAGAGCGTCGATTGACGCAATTGACGCCGAGCTGAGTGCCCATGAGCGGGATGCCTTCAACTGGGCCGTTGCCGGCCTTGATCTGGCTGAGCTGAACAAGGCCTACCCGAATGCATCTATAAGACAGGTGGTTAGGGGGCACATCAAGCAGATTAGGGATGCCCATCCAAAAGAAATTCTTGCTCTGCAGGAGCAGGCCAACGCGCAGCGGCCGACGATCACCGAACTAGAAAGAGTGCGTGCGAGTGGCGCAACGTTACGGATCGAGGACAGCTTCTTTGGCCCGAAGCCGGTCATTGAGGCGCGAATTGCGAATAGCTCAACTTTGGCGCTCAGCCAGGCCAGCTGGGCGGCGACGCTCTACATCAATGGCGAAGCTCAGCCCACGGCAAAGTCGCGGGTGCACAGCGACTTCCGATCGATTGATGGCCTCAAGCCGAGCCGCGGCGTCACGGCGCGCTTCAATGTTGGCTTCGTAAAAGGTGATGATGCGTGGTCGACACTGGCAATTCGACAAGCGTCTTCAACGCGAGTCGAGCTCGAACTAATTCCTCAGACGGCTTTGGACTTCAATGACAAGCCCTACATAGCTGCCAACTATAGGGAAAAGATCCAGTCTCTGGAGAATCAGCTTAAGCAAGCCGAGAAGTTCTCAGATATCTGACTCATTGGCGTTCCGCAACTGCGTCCGATGACCAAGCGCAGCGCGGAACGCTCCAGATCCAAGTGTCCAACTGCTGATGAGGATCCTAGCGCTCAATGCGACCGACCATCCTTGCTCTCGATCTCGAGGGGACGCTGATCTCAAATGCTGTCAGCCAGATTCCACGCCCAGGGCTTTATCAGTTCCTTGAGGTCGCTCATGAACTCTTCGAGCATCTGGTCATCTACACCACGGTCCCTGAGGCAGCTTTCCGCAGGATTTCGCGGCTGCTGGTCGAGGAAGGGAGCGCGCCAGGCTGGTTCGCTGAGTTGCCATATACATTCTGGGGAGGGGCAACGAAGGACCTCCGGTATGTGTCTCCGATCCTGGGTGCAGCGCTGTTGCTGGACGATCACGCGGACTACATCCATCCGGGGCAGGAGCGCTATTGGATTGAGGTCTCTTTGTTCGGCGCTCCATATGACGCGGATGACGCCGGCCTGGAAGTGGCCCTTGAGATGCTGAAGGAACGATTGGTTGTTCCGTTGTAGTTGGTGTGCTTAGTGAGTGGGTTGGCGGGTGCAGCTCTTCCAGCCAGCAGCGCCGGTTGCTGCATAGGAATGGGCTGTCGTTCAGGAGATCCGACATGATTCGAACAAGTTTGACCCACCCTTTAGCTATCGCGGAACTCCCGGTTGGCGAAAGGGGAGGGGCAATTGGTGTGACCTTCGCGCCAGGTAAGTACCAAGAAGTTGCGATGACGGGGGCATGGGCGAGAGACATCGATGTGGATGTCTCTGTGATTCAGTGTTGGGGAGCCAGCCACCTGATCACGCTACTCGAGCCGTGGGAGTTCAGTGAGTTGCGGATCGAGTGCTTGCCTCAAGTGGTTGAAGGGCAGGGCATCTCATGGCATGGCCTTCCAATCACGGATGGCGCAGCACCTGACCAGAGGTTGCTCGAACGATGGCCAGTACTGGGGTCAATGCTCGTTCGGAGTTTGCATTCGGGCCTGCGCATTGTGGTCCACTGCAAGGGTGGGCTGGGGCGAGCCGGCACTGTCGCAGCGATGCTTCTACTGCAGTCAGGGGCTGAGCGAACAGCGCAGGCTGCCATTGGCTCGGTGCGACGTGTCAGGCCGGGTGCCATCGAGACCGCTGTCCAGGAGGATTTCCTGCAGCAATGGGCACAGGGACTGCGCTCGTAGTTGCCCTTCCAGATCAAACGCGTGGCGAGCTCATCAGTCGTTCAAGGCCAGCCCTGGCTATTGGCGCCACCGATACCTACGCGATCTAGTCGACCGCTGACACCGGATTCGCTGGGTCGCGCGCCCACTAGTGGACGCGGCGCGGAGAGTATCCGCTAAAGCCTCCAGTCGCTACTTGGCTGCAGCCAGTACTGTCTGCCCAGAGGGATAAACGTCTCCATTGCCACGTCCAAGATCAACGGCTGACGCCAGCCATGGCCTGGCACGAAGCAAAAGTCAGTCGGGCCAAGTGCTCCCGATTGAACTCGGCTAACGAGCCAAGTGCATCTCCTGCTGATCTCTCGATCAAGTACCCGACGGGCGGCCTCCTCGTCCAGATCAGCTTTCAGGAACTCCGACGCAACGTTGCGCATGCCGGCCCACAGTACATACCTCTTGCGTCCCAAGCTCAGTGCATTCCACTCCGGGAGCTGGGTCGATCTCAGGCCATTGCCCAGCGTGGGAGATAGCCGATACTTGCGTAGCAGGTTGGCCAGGTATGCACGGGCTTCGCTCTCTGCGAGCGAGGTTCCCAAGGTCCGTTTGGCAGTGGACGGGCATTCGGCAGCCCATCGGGTAAGCGTACTGGTCAACCTGGCCTCCAGACTCACGTCCTGACGTGACCAAGCGGCCTGATAGGTCCATGCCAGAGGCTCATACAAGGACCTCGCCCCGGAATTGGGGGCTGCGATGGGAATGCGCTGCAGTACGCGAAGTGAGGCAAGCGTATCGAGTGCGGCTGAGGCCAAGCCCTCGGCGGCAACAGGCCCGCTTACGGTCCTTGAGCGCTCCAGTGCGCACCAGGCGCAGGCTAAGAACGGGCCGATTGAACGAACGAAATCGTCCAACTCTGGCCAATGCGAAATGAGGGTCGGTTGGGTGACAACATAGGCCACTTGTCTCTCAGATCGCTCGCCTAGCTCACCAGCATAGCAGCGAGGCGAGTCCGCGTCTATCTGATCTTCAGATATCGCCACACTGCTGTCCGTGGCTGCGCTGGAGTTGTGAGTGAAAGTCCCGTCGCTTCCTCCAGCGGTGTTCTAGGTTCTTTGGGGAGCCGTGCTATGCCGAGGAGCGCGAGTAGGCCATTGAGCATGGACGAATCAGTGGTTCAAGTTCCATGTCGCGCGGCCGATACAGCCCTGTCCAGACTCCTGGCGGGTCGTCCCGGCCACGAATCCAGTCGATGGCATCCCGTTTGCCCAGGAGCTCCGGAGCGACGTTCTAAGTACCCTGCCATGTACTCAATTCAGAAGATCATCGACCTGCTGCTGCTATTGGGCGTTCCTTCGCTGCTCTTCATTGGCGCTTACGTTCTGCGCCGCCCCAAAAGAGAGCTCAGTTGGGAGCCGGTGCTGGATCAGCGAGTTCATTGCTGGAAATGGTGCGCCTATGGCTTCATTTTTCTCTTGTATGTTCCCGGGACGACGTTGTATCGAACGTTGATTCCTACGGGTTGTGATGGACTTGTTTGCGTCCAGTTCTTCACCGCGAGTGGATACCGTATCGCCCCGAGCGAACTTCATGTTGTTCTCGTCGCAACTGCCGTTTTCGCGGGGTACTTCTTTGCGCGTGTTCGAGCTTCGTACTCACCGATTCCTACCAGGGCCCGGGGCTACGTCCTGAAGGTTGCCTATCATGGCAAGGGGGAGTACTCGCCACACTTGGAGATAGCCCGCCAAGTTCGCCGGCGTCAGCTCAGAGCGGAGCTTGCTGAAAGGCGTAGGCTTGAGCGGGAGGGCTTCCACCTATGGTTAAGATCCGTACGGCCGTGGGTTTGCACGTTGGCCAGAGGCTCTACTGTTGAGCTACTTAGCCCCATGCTGTCGGGAAGGGACCCACTCACTCTTGTCAGGTGGCTATCTCGTAGCGGCCCCATACATGATGTAGTCCTTCTTTCTAGGCGACTTCGTTGGTGTGAGGCGTTCTTCTACCACCTCACCGTGAATCATCGACTTTCCTTCAAGTCAGTTCGATCCGAAGGCATACGATTCAGGGTCGGCTGAAGGCCCCACTCATCACATCCTGTGTGTCTTAGGGCGATACACGATTCTGGGAGGCCGGGCGTATTGGCTAACTGATTGAGTCAAGTCGAGGGCCAGAGGCGGTGGCATTTGACCTTCGGCTTAGCTGAAGATAGTCCAGTGACATTCAGTTCATGAGTCGGCCGCCACCGAACCCACTCGCCCTTTCCGGGCTTTAGTTGAGCCCATTCTCCACTTCAGGCGAATGGGCGGCATATCACGCTCAATGATAGCTCGTGCTCGCACTCACCTTGCCGCGGAAAACGCGGTATGACCAGGCGGTGTAGCCCAGGATGACAGGAAGCATGACCGCCAAGCCGACCAGGCTGAAGCCAAGCGACGACACTGGCGCTGCTGCATCCCAGATCGTCAATGCCGGGGGGAGCAGGTACGGCCACATGCCGAGTACGAGGCCTAGGTAACCCAGGACAAACAACGACAGGCTCAGTAGGAAAGGGGCAAGATCATGAGTGGGGCGTTTCTCCGCGCGCCACAGCGCCACTGCCACGGCGAGCGTAAGAAGGGGGACGGGGGACAGCCACCAGAAATTCCCGTCACTGAACCAGCGAGTCATTAGTCGCAGATCAAGGAACGGCAGCCAGCTGCTCACGAGCCCCATGGCCACGATCACGGCGACCACCAGGGGGCGGGTCAGGCGCCTGGCAAGTGCGTGGGTTCGCCCCTCGGTCTTCAAGATTAGCCAGGTGCTTCCAAGCAAGGCGTAGCCGGCAACCAAGGCTGCTCCGGTAAGCATGGCAAAGGGGCTGAACCATAGGAATGGCCCGCCAGCGTAGGTGTCACCAGTCATTGGCACGCCTTGCACCACCGTGCCAAGAATCACTCCTTGAGAGAACGCGGCCAGAAGCGAGCCAAGGCCGAAAGCCACGCTCCAAAGCCTCTTGGAGCGATGGGCTTTGAACCTGAACTCAAAGGCGACCCCCCGGAAAACCAATGATACAAGCAGCAGAAGTACTGGAAGGTACAGGGCCGAAAGAAGCGCTGCATAGGCTGTTGGAAACGCTGCTAGCAATCCGGCTCCGCCGAGCACCAGCCAGGTTTCGTTGCCATCCCATATTGGGGCAGCGGTGTTCATCATCACATCGAGCTGCTCTTCATCCTCGGCAAAGGGCGCGAGAATGCCAATACCGAGTACGAAGCCGTCGAGGACGACGTACATCAGGACGCCGAAGCTGATGACGGCGAACCAGGCGATGGGCAACCAGGTCATCGAGTCCATGTCAGCGTTCCTCAGAGAGATTGATCAGCGGCCGAGATAGGCCGTGCAGGTGTGCGATCACCACCCTCTAGCGACGGACTTCCGTCTTGGGCATGTGGGCCATGTCGGAGGATCTTGACCAGATACCAGATGCCCCAACCAAATACGAACGCATATCCAGCGACATAGACCGCGAGTGAGATCGCTGTCATCCAGGCCGTTTGCGGTCCCACGGCATCAGCCGTTCGCAAAACGCCATAGACAATCCAAGGCTGGCGCCCCATCTCGGTGACAAACCAGCCGGCCACCAAAGCAACGAACCCACTTGGAAGCATCCAGTTCCAAGCGCGCAGCAGGGCCCCGGAATCGAACAGCTTACGGCGGGCCAGGGTGAAAGCAGAAAGCCAGGCGAGCAGTAGCATGAGGGTGCCTATCCCAACCATGATCCGGAATGCGAAGAACACAGGCGTGACCGGAGGTCGTTCGCTCGCCGGTACGGATGTCAGCGGTGCGAAGGTTCCATCCATGGAGTGAGTCAGGATGAGGCTGCCAACACGCGGAATCGCGATCTCAAGATCGTTCCGCTCTTCCTTCTCATTTGGTACAGCGAAGACGACCAGCGGAACTCCTTCACCTTCTTGGCCCTGATGCCAGTGAGCCTCTACCGCTGCGATCTTCATCGGCTGGTGCTTGAGGGTGTTCAGACCATGCATGTCACCCACGAAAATCTGAACAGGAACGGTAATGGCCGCAAATATCACAGCCGCCCCAAGCATCTTGCGGCCGGCTTCGACGTGCTCCTTACGCCGCAGGTACCAGGCGCCAACACCACCCACCACGAAGCAGGTTGTTATGAATGACCCTATTGCCATATGGGCCAGTCGATAGGGGAACGATGGATTGAACACAACCTCGAACCAGTCAACCGGATGGACCACTCCGTTGATCATTTCGTAGCCCGCAGGCGTATGCAACCAGCTGTTGGAGGCAAGAATCCAGAACGTTGAAAAGAGCGTTCCAAGTGCGACCATGCATGTGGAAAAGAAGTGCAGGCGTGGTGATACTCGCCCCCAGCCGAACATCATCACTCCGAGGAAACTTGCCTCCAGGAAGAAGGCTGTCAGGACCTCGTAAGTCAGTAGGGGGCCGATTACGGTTCCGGCGATCTGGCTCAAACGAGGCCAGTTTGTGCCGAACTGGAACGCCATGACGATACCGCTTACCACGCCCATGCCGAAGGACACGGCAAAGATCTTCTGCCAGAAGAAGAACAGATCCCGCCACACCGGGTTGCGGGTTCGAAGCCAGCGCCATTCCACGAAACCAAGCCAACTGGCCAAGCCAATGGTGAAGGCAGGGAAGAGCACATGGAAGCTGATGAGAAAGCCGAACTGAATTCGGGAAAGGAGGAGGGCGTCCATAACGATCCCAATAGGGGGTGGGTGGTGGCTAGCGGCTCAAGTTCCGATGGTGCCTAGCAATTTCATCGGCGGAGATCCTTGCTCATTGCACGGCAGGCGTCATCTGGCGTCATACGGCTGCTAGGTGTGCAGCTTCCAAATCGAGTAGGCGCTGGGGGTGTGAATAGATGTTGAAGCCATCCGAGCGCGCGAAACCGACAAGACAGATCCCTGCGGCCTTTGCGAGATCTATGGCTAAGGCTGTGGGTGCCGATACCGCTGCAACGATCGCCATGCCTGCATAGGCGGCCTTACTCACCATTTCGTAGCTAGCACGGCTAGATAGAAGCACGAGACCTTCGTTGGTTGAAGTCGATGAGCGCCTCATTGCACCAATGAGCTTATCTAGTGCGTTGTGCCTGCCCACGTCTTCGCGTACCACTTCGATAGCTCCGTCCGGGAGAACCCATGCTGCTGCGTGGGTTGAGCCGGCAGCCTCGTTCATTGGCTGTAGCCCTTTTAGCGAGGACAGTGCTACGCGTAGCGCCAAGGCGGAGTAGGTGGTGGGTCGGTCGATTGGCAAAGGCATTCTGAGCACTTGCTCCAGTCGACTAGCTCCACATAGCCCGCAACCGCTACGCCCGGGTAGGTTGCGGGTGGCGTCGTTGGGCATTGACACGATGGGCGCACTATCTGTGACTTCCATCGCCAGCTCAATGCCTTCCAGCGATGGCCTCACTTCAATCCGGAGAAGTTGGGAGGGATCAGAAATTGTTCCCTCCGTCATGGAAAAGCCCAGCGCAAAGTCTTCCAGATCCGTTGGGCTGGCCATCATCACCGAGAAAGGACTGTCGTTGTAGAGCATCGCGACAGGCACTTCTTCGGCAACGCTGTCCATGATTGAGCCGCGCTCGCCACCACGCCACCGAAGGGTTCTTCGATATGCGATGCCGCAGGGCTCGTTGGCAGGTACTGGGCTGGGCGCTTGCATGGAGATGAGGCCTGGCGGGGAGGGAAGCCGGTAACGATGATCTGGGCGTGCAGGGTCCCTCGGGTCGGGGACTTCTTAGTGGTTTGACAGTGCGGAGAGTATCCCAAGGCGTACACCCCGCTGCGGTCAAAATTTACAAATGTTCGCAGATGGACAGTTTGGCTGAGTTGATCCGACATTCTGTTCGAGGGGCTGTGGCCCGCCTGTCCGCTACATGTGCCTGTAGCTAGAAAACGCCCGATAAATTAGATAGTTACAATCGATGGCGGGTGGCGTGAAGACCTGTTCGTGGTGAGGGCCAGGATGAGCGCTTCGGGTCCGTTGAGGCACTCGTATCGGACACCAGTGCCTCGATTCGATCCCCGGCGTGTACGCCGGACGTCTTGTCTGGGCAGGGTGGACATACTGTCCGTGGAAGGGGAGGCCGTCGCGTGCTTAACTTTTCCCACTCCCAATTGCATGCTGCGAGTGCCTGTCATGTCAGAGCAGAAGATCCCCCGTTACAAAGCCTACGACCATCCTGCCGGTGGTTGGGGTGCCGCCGGTGCAACCGCCAAGGTTCTGATGCAGCAGAGCGTCATTGCCAAGGGATCTAAAGCGCTTTTGTCGATGAATCAGCCTGGGGGATTCAAGTGCCCCAGTTGCGCTTTCCCGGATGCAGATCACACCAAGAAGCTGGAGTTCTGCGAAAACGGTGCGAAGGCCTTGGCATGGGAGGCAACCAAGCATCGCGCCACGCGTGAGTTCTTCGCGGAGCACACTGTCCAGGAGCTGATGGCGCAGTCCGACTATTGGCTGGAGATGCAGGGTCGATTGACCGAGCCGATGCGATATGACCCGGTATCCGACCATTACGTTCCTTGTAGCTGGGATGAGGCCTTCGCGCTGATCGGGCGACACCTGCAGGCCCTGTCCAGCCCGCATGAGGCTGAGTTCTACACCTCGGGGAGGACGCCGAACGAAGCCGCGTTCCTGTACTCGATCTTCGTGCGCGAGTTCGGAACCAACAACTTCCCGGACTGCTCGAACATGTGCCACGAGCCGACCAGCCGGGGGTTGCCGCCGGCAATTGGTGTCGGCAAGGGCACTATCGTGCTCGATGACTTTGAGCATGCTGAGGCCATCTTCGTCATCGGCCAGAACACAGGCACCAACTCACCACGAATGATGTCCAACTTGGTGGAGGCGCGGAAGCGTAATGCTCCAATTGTCGCGGTCAATCCTATGCCGGAACGTGCGCTGATTCGCTTTGCCGAGCCCCAGGACGTCGTGCAGATGGCCACGTTTGGCTCCACCGAGATTTCCAGTGAATTTGTACACATTCGCATCGGCGGTGACCTGGCCCTGATCAAGGGCATCATGAAGGCTATGTTCGAGCGGGAAGCGGCCGGCGAGTCTGTTCTCGATCACGAATTCCTGACCGAGCACACCGTCGGGCTGGAGGCATTGCGTGAAGAAGTGATGTCCCTGGAGTGGAGCCAGATCGTCCAAGTGTCCGGGATCAAGAAGGAGCAGATTCTGCGTTGTGCAGAGATCTACATCCGTTCCCGTGCGACCATTATCTGCTATGGCATGGGCCTGACCCAGCACCAGCAAGGATCTCGCCTTTTGCAGCAGGTTGCCAATCTGCTGATGCTGCGCGGCAACTTCGGAAAGCCCGGGGCGGGCATTGCTCCTATTCGCGGCCATTCCAACGTGCAAGGCGACCGTACCGTCGGCATTGATGAGAAGCCGACGCAACGCTACCTGGACCAAGTTCGCGACGTGTTCGGGTTCGAACCGCCGCGCGAACATGGGCACCATGTGGTTGAGTCTATTGAGGCGATGCTGGCTGGAACCGCCAAGGTCTTCATCGGCATGGGCGGGAACTTCATCCATGCTGTTCCTGATACCGAAATTGCCTACAGGGCAATGCGTGGTCTTGAGCTTACGGTTGGCATCGCCACCAAACTCAACCGTGGCCACCTAGTGCATGGCAAGGAGGCGCTGATCCTACCGGTGGTGGCGCGCTCGGAGTGGATCCATACCCCGCTGGGTGAGCAGTTTGTCACCATTGAGGATGCCATGTCGAATGTCACCGCATCCCGTGGAGTACTGGAGCCTGTGAGTGAACATGTTCTTCCGGAAGTTGAGATCGTGTGCCGCATGGCAATGGCAACACTGCCGGACAGCAAGGTCGACTGGGCAGCTTGCATGCACGATTACAACCATGTTCGTGAGCTGATCGCGGCGGTCTATCCCAGCATCTACGCAGACTTCAATGAACGGATCCAGGCGCCGCGTGGCTTCCACTTGGACATTCCGCCGCGCCGCCGTGAGTGGCCGACACCTAACGGGAAGGCCAATATTCTGGTGTTGCCGGGTCTTGAAGTGAACGACCTGGTCGAGGATCCCACTATGCTTCGGCTGGCCACGGTTCGCTCCCATGACCAGTACAACACGACAATCTACAGCTACAACGATCGCTATCGCGGTGTGTATAACGATCGAATGATCCTCTTCATGAACCTGGAAGATCGAGTAGCACGAGGGATTGGGAAGGAGGAACAGGTGAGCCTCGAGACGATCTCCAGTGATGGCGTCTGCCGGCGGGTCGATGGGTTGACTGTGCTTGACTATCCGATGCCGCGTGGCGCGATTGCGGGCTACTACCCTGAACTCAATCCACTGCTACCTCTGGATTACTTCGATCGCATCAGTGGTACCCCCGCGGCGAAGTCGATCCCGGTCAGGGTGGTCATTTCACAGTGATTGCGCCGGCATGTCGTAGGGAGGACTAAGAATGTCAGCCGAGCTCATTCGGGCGCCAGAGCCGGTAGGTGAGGGCGCACTGGCAGATCATCCCCGCCAACTCACCGACGGTTTCGGACGCAGCTTTCCGTACCTGCGCCTTTCGTTGACCGAAGCCTGCAACTTCCGTTGCAGCTACTGCCTGCCCGACGGCTACCAGGCCGATGGCCGCCCGCGCTTCCTGCAGGTGGAAGAAATCGCGCGCCTGGTGCGTGCGTTTGCCGCGCTGGGCATGAGCAAGATCCGCCTGACCGGCGGCGAGCCCAGCCTGCGCAAGGACCTGGATGAGATCATCGCCACCGTGGCGGCGGTGCCGGGCATCCGCAAGGTGGCCATCACCACCAATGGCACGTTGCTACCGCGGCGCCTGCCGGGCTGGCACCGCGCCGGCCTGACCGCGCTGAACGTGAGCATGGACAGCCTGCAGCGCGAACGTTTCAAGACCATCACCGGGCATGACCGCCTGCCGGAGATCGAACAGGGCCTGGCCCTGGCGCAGGCGCTGGGCCTGCCGGCGATCAAGCTCAATGCGGTGCTGCTGCGTGGCCTGAACGACGACGAGCTGCCGCAGTGGATGGACTACCTGCGTGACCGCCCCTTCAGCGTGCGCTTCATCGAACTGATGCGCACCGGCGACAACGAAGCCTATTTCCAGCGCCACCACCTGCGCGCCGACGTGGTGATCGAGCAGCTGCTGGCGGCTGGCTGGCACGAACGGCCGCGCGCCGCCGATGCCGGCCCGGCGCGTGAGTACAGCCACCCGGACCATCGCGGCACGGTGGGCATCATCGCCCCGTATTCGCGTGACTTCTGCAAGGGCTGCAACCGCCTGCGGGTGACCGCCAAGGGTGACCTGCGGCTGTGCCTGTTCGGCGAGTTCGGCGTGCCGCTGCGCCCGCTGCTGCAGAGCGACGATGACCATGACGCGCTGCTGGCACGCATTACCACGCAGCTTGGCCTGAAAGCGGCCGGGCATGGACTGCACCAGGGCCAGACCGGGCTGACCCCGCACCTGGCCTCCATCGGAGGATGAGCAACACGATGAGTGGGGAATTGAATGCGGCCTTCCATATGGCCGATGTCCGCGACAAGCGCATCACCCGCCGACGTGCGGTGGCGGTGGGCGAGCTGCATGCCGGTCCAGTGGCCTATCCGCTGATCGTCGAGCGCCGCCTGCCCAAGGGCGATGCGCTGGTGATGGCCGAGATTGCCGGCCTGCAGGGCGCCAAGATGGCCTCGATGCTGATGCCACTGTGCCACCCGCTGCCGCTGGAACTGGTGCAGGTGTTCTGCGCGCCGGTACCGGAACGGCAGGCGATCCGCGTGTGGTGCGAGTGCGCCAGCGAGGCGCGCACCGGCGTGGAGATGGAGGCACTGGCCGGCGTCAACGCGGCGCTGCTTACCCTGTACGACCTGAGCAAGCCGGTGGAACCGGCCCTGCGCATCGAAGGTATCCGCCTGCTGTTCAAGGAAGGCGGCAAGCGCGGTGTCTGGCTGCACCCCGACGGCATGGACGATGCCGAGCGCACGCGTTTCAAGCCGCGTGCGCCGAAGGGCCTGGAGGGCGCGGCCTGCGCGGTGATCACGCTGAGCGATCGCGCCAGCGACGGCACCTATGAGGATATCTCTGGCCCGACCCTGGTGACCGGCCTGAAAAAGCTGGGCGGCGAGGTGGTGGCCGCTGAGGTGTTGCCCGATGGCATCGAGCCATTGGCGGGTCGCCTGCAGGCCTTGGCCGCCGAGGGCGTGCGCCTGTGCCTGTGTACCGGTGGTACCGGACTGGGCCCGCGTGACCTGACCCCGGAGGCGCTCCGTTCCCTGAACGCGCGGCCGGTACATGGCCTGGCGCAGATGGTGCGCGCGCTGAGTGCACAGCACACGCCGATGGCCTGGCTGAGCCGCGCCGAGGTGGTGCAGCTGGGCAACATGCTGGTGTTCGCGCTGCCCGGCAGCCCGAAGGCGGCGGCGCAGTGCCTGGATATCCTGGCGCCGGTACTGGGCCACGCCCTGGCGATGGTCGAGGGGGATGGCCACTCATGATTCCCTATTGCGAAGCCTTGCAGCACCTGCTGGACGCGGCCACGCCGCTGCCGGCCGAGCGCGTGCCGCTGCATGAAGCCGGCGGCCGTACCCTGGCCAGTGACATCCACAGCGGGCAGTCGTTGCCGCCGTTCGACAATTCGGCGATGGACGGCTTTGCGCTGCGCGCCAACGGCGCGACGTTCGAGGCCGGTACCGAATTCGCGGTGCAGGGCTGGCAGGCAGCCGGCGATGCCGGCGCCGAAGGCGGCGAGGGTGCCTGGGAAATCATGACCGGAGCGCGCATGCCGGTTGGCCTGGATACGGTGGTGCCGGTCGAGAACGTGGAGATCCTCGCCAGCGAGGACGGCCGCCCGACCCGCATCGCGCTGACCGCGACGGTGAAGCCGGGCCAGAACGTGCGCCTGCGCGGCCAGGACGTGCGCGAGGGTGAGCGCGTGCTGTGCGCCGGCCAGGTGCTGGATATCAATGCCCGCACCCTGCTGCACGCCCTGGGCGTGGGTGAGGTGGCGGTGGTGGCGCGGCCGAGGGCGGCGGTGATCGCCACCGGCAAGGAACTGGTGACCGAGGCGGCGCAGGCGCTGGAATCGGGCCAGATCCGTGACAGCAATCGCCCCTACCTGGTGGGCCGCCTGCAGGCGGCCGGTGCCGAGGTGGTCTGGCAGGGCACGGTGGGCGACGACGTGGCCGCGTTCAATGCGGTGCTGGATGAAGCGCTGGCCGCTGGCGCGCAGCTGCTGATCAGTACCGGCGCGGTGTCGGCCGGCCGCTACGACTTCGTTCCCGATGCGCTGCGTGGCCGTGGTGCGCGCATCGTCTTCCATAAGGTGGCGATCCGCCCCGGCAAGCCGTTGTTGTTCGCGGTGTTGCCCAATGGCGCGCTGTACTTCGGCCTGCCCGGCAACCCGGTTTCGGCTGCCGTGGGCCAGCGCTTCTTCGTCGAGCCGGTACTGCGCCGCCTGCTGGGGCTTGCACCGGAACCGGTGTTGCGGCTGCCGCTGCAGGCCGACGTGCGCAAGCCGCCCGGTCTGCGCTTCCACGCGCGGGCGCGGGTGGAAATGGACGGGCAGGGGCGCCTGAGTGCGCGCGTACTGTCCGGGCAGGAGTCGTTCCGTTTGATGTCCATGCTGCAGGCCAACGCCTGGGTGGTGCTGGAGGCCGAGGGAGACCTGGCCAGCGCTGGCACCTTCGTGCGCGTGCAGGGCTGGGGTCACCACGAACCGGTGCAGCTGGTGAGCCAGGAGTCATGATGAAACAGGTGAATCTGCAGTTGTTCGGTGCGTTTTCCGATCTGGATGCCAGCCGCGAAATCGCCGTCGATGTGGCCGGTGGCACCGTGGCCGATCTGCGCCAGGCGCTGCGCGAGCTGCTGCCGGTGCGTTGGCCGGGTTTCCGCGCGGGCCTGCTGGACTACTCGGCGTTTGCCGACCAGCAACGCGTGCTGCGCGACCACGAGGCGCTGCCCGACGATGGCCGCGTGGCGATCCTGCCACCAGTGAGCGGGGGCTGAGCGATGAGCGAGAAGATCATCGCGACGGTGGTGGACCGCGCGCAGGCGGCGATCGATCCGGCCGAAGGCATCGCGGCGGTATCTGATCCGGGCTTCGGCGGCATCGACGTGTTCATCGGCAAGGTGCGCGACGTCAACATCGGCCGGCCGGTGACCGGGATCACGTACGACCTGTTCGAACCTTTGGTGCTGAACGAGTTCAAGCGCCTGGCGGCAGAGGTCGAGGCGACGTTCGGTCCGAAGCTGAAGCTGTATGTGGCCCACGCCAAGGGCCGGTTGGGCATTGGCGATGTGGCGGTGGTGGTGGCCGCCGGCAGCCCGCATCGAGACGAGGCATTCCGGGCCTGCCGGCAGTTGATCGAGGTGGTCAAGCACCAGTGCCCGATCTGGAAGCAGGAGCATTACGAGGACGGCGACAGCGAGTGGACCGAAGGCTGCAGTCTCTGCCATGCGGATAACGAACCCACGCAAGCTCATGACAATGCCCATGAATGTGCACACGATCACGAACATTCCCACTGACGGCATCGTGCTGGCCGGTGGTCTTTCCAGCCGGATGGGCCGTGACAAGGCGCTGCTACCGTGGCACGGGCGAACCCTGCTAGAGCACATGCGTGGCCTGCTGCGACAGGCAGGTGCGGAAAGGGTATGGGTGAGTGGCAACTACCCGGCCTTCGGTGGCATTCCTGATCGCGTGGCACGCTGCGGCCCGTTGGGCGGGCTCTACAGTGTGGCCATGTGCATGCCGGACGCTGCCGCTCTGGTGCTTCCGGTGGATACGCCCAATGTGACCCCGGCGTTACTACAACGGTTACGTGATGCGCCTTCGGCTGCCTGTGTGCTGTTTGCGGAAGAACCCCTGCCGATGCGGTTGCAGATTGATGACCATTGCCGGCATGTGTTGCGGGAATTGATCGAGAATCCGGCGGCGCACCGCTCGCTACACGCCCTGCGAGAACGCTTGGGCGCAATCGAGCTGCCACTGGCGGATAGCGAATACGACCAGCTACTCAACTGCAACACCTCAACCGAGCTCGAGTTCATTGCATCATGAAAGTCCAGCTACAGCGGCAGGCAGTTCGTCTGCGCGTTGATGAAGAGGAGCTAGCGCAGTTGCTGGCCGGCGAATCGGTGGAGAACCTGACGCGGTTCGGCGGCGATCGCGGCTGGGGCATGGTGCTATCACTGCATGCAGGGCAACAGGCGGTGCTTCTGGAGGGGAGCGAGTACTGCCGGTTGATGCTTCCTCGCGAAGCGGTTCAGTCCTTGGCATTACGTTTGCCCTGTCGTGATGGTCTGGGTTTTGGCATTGCGCTGGATGATGACATCTCGCTGCAGCTTCAATTCGATGTGGATGTACGAGACAGCCTGCGCCAACGAGGTCCGCACCGTCGTGCACCCTCTACCTAGCTCTGGGCGGGCCAGCTATGTAGCGCCTGCGATGCCAAGGATAGGCGGTGAAACCGATCTAAACCCAACCAAACGGGGAAACCAATGATGAAACGAGTTGGACTGTTGTTGCTGGGACTGCTGGCCACGGTGCCGGCCTTGGCGGCCGACCTGACGGTGTCGGCGGCATCGAGCTTGACCGAGAGCTTCCGCGAACTGGGCACCGCCTATGAGAAGGCACACCCGGGAACCAAGGTCGATTTCAACTTCGCCGCGTCCGGCGTGCTGCTGCAGCAGATCAGCCGCGGCGCGCCGGTGGATGTGTTCGCGTCGGCCGATGAAACCACGATGGACCAGGCCCAGCAGCAGGACCTGCTGGCGGCCGGCACCCGCGAGGTGTTCGCGGTGAACGCGCTGTGGGTGGTGGTGCCGCCGCAGGCCAAGGCTGCGCCGCGTACCTTGAAGGACCTGGCCGGTGCCGGTGTGCAGCGCATCGCACTGGGCAACCCGGACAGCGTGCCGGTCGGCCGCTATGCCAAGGGCGCGCTGGAAGCGGCGGGCCTGTGGCCGTCGGTGCAGGGCAAGACCATCACCACGCAGAACGTTCGCCAGTCGCTGGACTACGTGGCGCGCGGTGAAGTGGATGCCGGCTTCGTCTATGCCACCGATGCGCAGGCGATGCCTGATCGGGTGCGCCGTGCCTTCGCGGTGCCGGTGGCGGGGCGCATTGCCTATCCGTTGGCGGTGACCAAGGCCAGTGCGCAACCGGTTGAAGCCAAGCGCTTCACCACCTTCGTGCGTTCGGCACAGGGCCAGGCGATCCTGGCCAAGCATGGGTTCGGCAAGCCCTGAGGCATGGATCTCGACTGGAGCGCACTGTGGTTGTCGCTGAAGGTGGCCGGCTGGGCCACCGCGATCAATCTGGTGCTGGGCGTGGCACTGGGCGCGCTGCTGGCACGTCGGCGATTTCCTGGCCGTGAGCTGCTGGATTCGCTGCTGACCCTGCCGATGGTGCTGCCGCCGACCGTGCTGGGGTATTACCTGCTGGTGCTGATCGGCCGCAACGGCCCGATCGGCGCGTGGCTGCAGTCGTGGTTCGGCATCAACCTGGTGTTCACCTGGCAGGCGGCGGTGATCGCTGCGGCGGTGGCCTCGCTGCCGCTGGTGTTCAAGCCGGCACGCGCGGCGTTCGAGGAAGTGGATGGACAGTTGGAGCAGGCCGCACGCACGCTCGGTGTGTCCGAAGCAGCGGTGTTCTTCCGCATCACGCTGCCGCTGGCGTGGCGCGGCATCCTCGCCGGCCTGCTGCTGGCGTTTGCACGCGCGATGGGCGAGTTCGGCGCGACGCTGATGGTGGCGGGCAGCATTCCCGGCCGCACGCAGACGCTGTCGATCGCCATCTACGAAGCGGTGCAGGCCGGCCAGGACGGCAAGGCCAATGCGCTGGTGATCCTGACCTCGGTGGTGTGCATCGTGATCCTGCTGCTGGCCGCGCGGCTGGTGGGCGGACGTCGCCGGGAGCTGCGTGATGTGGCTTGACCTGCAGGTGCAGCGTCGCCTGCAGGCGGCCGGCCAGGATTTCGTATTGGACGTGTCGCTGCAGTGCACGCAGCGGCAGGTGGTGCTGTTCGGGCCCTCGGGCGCGGGCAAGAGCCTGACCCTGAAGGCGGTGGCCGGGCTGCTGAGGCCGGGCCAGGGTCATGTGCGCCTACAGGGGCAGACCCTGTTCGATGCGGCCACCGGTGTGGATCTGCCGCCGCAGCACCGCCGGCTGGGCTACGTGTTCCAGGATTACGCGCTGTTCCCACACCTGAGCGTGCGCCAGAACGTGGCGTTCGGTCTGCAGAAGGGCTGGTTGAATCCGCGGGTCGGCCAGCGCTTCGATGCGGTGGAGCAGTGGTTGCACGCATTCCGCATCGATACGGTGGGTGATCTGCTGCCCTCGCAGGTGTCCGGCGGCCAGCGCCAGCGTACCGCCTTGGCACGCGCCTTGGTGACGCAGCCGCAGGCGCTGCTGCTGGATGAACCGTTCTCCGCGCTGGACCAGGATCTTCGCCAGCACTTGCGGCAGGAGCTGGAGGCCGTGCTGGACGGGGCCGGTATTCCACTGCTGCTGATCAGCCATGATCCCAACGACATTGAGATATTTGGGGGCCAGATCGCCTGCATCGAAAATGGGCGACTGATCTCTCCTCCCGGCTCGCGTCAGAGGCCGACCCGTCAGCCCCGCCTTCTACCATCCTTAGTCGGCTCCCCAACAAGCCCGGGTCTTGAGGGGAAGAGCAACCATCAGTCAGTCGGAGACTCAGAGAGTCCAAAGCCACGATACATCTGCCCGCGAGCCGCGCAAATGGGAGACGACCCTGGTGCATAGGCATCTCTATGCCGGTAGGCGAGCGGTAGGGCCTGGACCTTCTTGCAAGGCGGATCGACTCGCCCGCGCTTGGCCGCGCTGCGTGGCTCCGGCCGAGGCGGGGACAACGCGCACCCAGCGCTTCCCATATGGCCGAATTGGCGTAATGATCCGCTCGAAGGGAGCGAGACTTCTCCAGCCTCCCGTGGCGACCGACCGCCGAGGGGCTTGGAGGGGCACGGAGGCCATTGGCGCTCTGGGCAATATGGCGAGGAGCCCCCGGTCCGTTTGGCCACCAAGAGGTCGATACTAGGCTCGTAGGGCAAGAGTTCCGGATTGGCATATGACTGAGGTCGACAGCATTGAACGTCTCAGACTGGCCTTTGGTGCACAACGTCCTACGTCGTGAGAGGGGGTGTTTTGTTCGATATGTCACCCGTCATCTAGCGGTCGAAAGATCGAAATGAACTCGAACACGAATCGACGGAACTAGCCACGCTTCAATTGTACTGAGGGAAACATGACGCCAAAGAGCGCCAACCAATCTTCCGAAGAGCGCGCAAACGGCGATCTTGCATGGCCGGACCTTGCGCGCTCATCGATACTGATCGTTGACGACGAACCTGGCATGCGTAGCTTCTTGGTTCGTGCCTTGCGACCGCGATGCAAAGTTGTGGAAGCTGCAGCTGACACCATTGAAGCGGAGCAGCATCTGACGGAGCGCCACTTTGACATCGTGATTGTGGACAACGTGTTGCCAGGGAAGAGTGGCATCGCGTGGCTGGAGGACCAGCGCAGGGGAGGGGTCTTGGCCGACTTCATTCTGATTACTGCGTACGCAGACTTGGATTCCGCTATCGGCGCTATCCGCGCGGGAGCGGCTGATTTTCTTCTCAAGCCTTTCAGAACCAATCAGTTGCTGGCCGCTATATCGCGCTGCCTGGAACGCGGTCGCCTACGGCGGGAGAATGCCATTCTCCGTCACGAGCTACATGGCTCCGGTGCACCAGCTGCGCTTCGAGACAGGCTCACAGGTAGCTCGCGTGCGATTCAGGCCACCAAGGATCTGATCGCGAAGGTCGCACCACTGCCCAGTAGCGTGCTGTTCACTGGAGAATCCGGCTCTGGAAAGGAGGTTGCCGCAAGATCGCTGCACGCGTTGTCCGCACGGGCATCTCATCCTTTCATTCCAATAAATTGTGCAGCTGTTCCCAGCGAGTTGATTGACGTTGAACTGTTCGGGAGTCTCAAAGGAACGTTCAGTGGAGCGAACTCGTCTCGCCAAGGACTGGTCGCCTATGCAGAAGGCGGAACATTGCTGTTTGACGAAGTCGCTGATCTTCCCTTGGCTCTCCAAGGAAAGCTGCTAAGGATGCTTGAAGATAGACGGATACGACCAGTTGGCGCAGATCGGGAGATTCCGATCGATGTCAGATTCATCTTCTCAACCAACAAGAATTTGGTTGCGGAAGTGAAGAATGGAACATTCCGGTCGGATCTCTACTATCGCATCAACGTTCTCGAGGTGTCGCTTCCTCGCCTTCATGACCGCGGCGCTGATGTGTTGGAGCTGGCGGCGGGCTTCATGCGTGAGCTGGGGCTGCAGCTTGGCCTTCAACCGATTCCGATCGACGAAAGGATCCGGGCATATCTTCAGAGCTACTCGTGGCCCGGGAACGTCCGCGAGCTTCACAACTACGTTGAGCGTAGCCTGATACTCGGACACTTTCCGACTCAGCTTGAGCGGTTGGAGTCACTCTCTGACCCACGAAGCCGGCTGCTCTCGGAGGTCGAGCGCAGGCACATCCTTGCAGTGCTTCGTGAGACTGGCGGAGATCGCGAAAGAGCGGCCACGATCTTGGGCATATCGCGAAAGACGATTGATCGTAAGTGCTCCAGTTGGAATGTATCAGCCTAGGAATCTGCAATGAACCGAGCGCGCTCAGTTCGCTTCCGCCTGCTTCTAATCGCGATCCTTCCAATGTTTGTGATCCTGCCGGCTATCGTCGGCGGACTCATCTACCAATGGGATTTGCGCTTCGACCGACTGCTCGCCTCGAAGGTTGGCGGGGACCTGAAAGTTGCGGGACAGTACATGAACCAGCTGCTCGTCAACGACCGCGCGACGCTGGCTGCGATTGCTGATTCGCAGAGCTTCCATGGCGTCATTAGCCAGGGGGTCAACAAGAATGCAGAGCTTGGCAGCCTACTAGCGTCGAAAGCCCAAGGTGGTTCACTAGACTTCATCGCACTGTTGGATTCAAACGGTCGCTTGTTGGCTAGTAGTGAGCCGGCCTCGCCAGCTGAGCTTGACTTGGACTGGTCAGTCATCGAAAAGGCCCTGAAGGGAGCGTCCAGCGTGGAGGTGGGGGTGGTAAGCCGGGACGATCTGATGGAGATCTCCCCAAAGCTCGCCGCACGGGCCGAGGTCATTCGTCCGCATAACGCAAGGAATCCTGTCGATTCGGCCCAGAGTGAGAAGCGGGGCCTAATGATTCAAGCTGCAACGCCGGTTGCACTTCCAAACAATCAGGTTGGCGTCTTGATTGCGGGTACTCTGCTGAACCACAACACCGAGTTCATCAAGCAGATCACTGATCTTGTCTACCGAGATAAGGCCCTGCGTACTGGCGCAACAGGGATAGCCTCCATCTTCCTTGGTGATACCCGCATCAGCACCAACGCGTTGTTGGCGGGAGGGAACCCAGCGTCGGGGACACGGGTGTCTTCTGAAGTGGCCGAGGCCGTGCTGGGCCAGGGAAAGACCTGGCAGGCGAGAGCCTACGTAGTCAATGATTGGTACATTGCCGGCTATATGCCCATTCTCAATGGCCGGGGCGTACCTATTGGTATGCTCTTCGTGGGCTTTCTGGAGGAGCCATTCACCACCGCCCGTCGAAATTCCATCGGAGCGATCGTGTTCGGTTGCCTCCTTGTTGCAGTCATCACCGTACCCCTTTTTCTGTACATCGCTCGCGGCGTGTTCAAGCCACTTGAGCGGATGGATCAGGCAATTGGACGGGTCAAGGCGGGCGACCGCAGTGCTCGCTCCGGAGCAGGGGCATCCAATGATGAAATCGGACGTGTCGCTTCGCACTTGGACCAGCTGCTCTGTCAGCTGGAAGAGAAGGAACGGCAGCTGGTCGCCTGGAACGAGGAGCTCAATTCCAGGGTAGAGGAGCGAACTGCTGGTCTCGCACTAGCCAATAGACGGTTGGAAGAGACGACCCAGCACCTGATTGTCACTGAGAAGCTGGCAACAATTGGCGAGATCGCAGCAGGAATAGCGCACGAGATCAACAATCCGCTTGCCGTCATGCAGGGGAACCTCGAGCTTCTGCGTGACTCGATCAGGGAGCCCGAGGGTCAAGGGTTTGGAGAAGAGATTGACCTCATTGAGGATCAAATTGGGCGTATCAGCACCATTGTTTCCAAGTTGCTGCAGTTCTCCAAGCCCAGTGAGTACTCCGGTCATAGTGAGCTGTTAGAGCCTGCCACGCTGATGTTGGAGACGCTGCCCCTGATTCAACACCTCATCAAGCGCCATCCCGTGAAGATAGAGAAGAACTTCCTGTCCACACGGCTCGTAACGGGCAATCGGGGCGAGCTGCAGCAAATTCTTGTGAACCTCCTGATCAATGCAATCTATGTCATGCAGAAGGGCGGAACGCTGGGATTGGCGACGTTGGACGTTGACGACGTTCATGGTCACCCTGGCGTCGCTTTGCGAGTCTCAGATACTGGAAGCGGCATTCCTCAGGACATTCTGGTCCGAATTTTTGAGCCATTCTTTACGACCAAACATCGTCAAGGTACTGGGCTGGGTCTTTCCATCAGTCAGATGCTTGCCAACCGCCACGGTGGCAGCCTGTCGGTAGTGAGAACCGGCCTGACAGGGACGGTCATTGAACTATGGATGCCCGAGGCTGCCGACGATGAACTGCTTTAGACCTGCTGTAGCAGTGTCATGCGAACGGCGTGATGTCATTCGCATTTCGAACTCAAGTGGAAGGAATTTGTTGCCTAGGCGTATCGACGCCAGCAGTCGATCAATGAATCAGAGGTTGGCATGACACACCGTCTCCCAGATGTTGAAACGAGAATGCGAAGGCAGCCGACGTTGTGGGACGTTGCGTTTGCCGTCAGGGGTACCATCCTGCCCAGGATCGCATTGCATCTACTACTGATTAGCATTGTGACCGCAGGAGCGGTGCTCGCATCAACGGAGCATCCAGGAATCTTTGCTCGCTTCAGTGCCGTTCCGTTCACGCTCATTGGTATCGCACTTTCCGTATTCATGAGCTTTCGAAACAACGCTTGCTACTCCAGATGGTGGGAGGCGAGGCACCTTTGGGGTGACCTGGTCATAGCGTGTCGCTCAATAGCCAGGCAGACGTCCCTGCTGGATCCAAACAGCCGAGCACAGATCCTGCGAGGCCTGTGTGGCTTCAGTGCTGGCCTCTATTCTCGACTGCGCCGGGCCGACGAAGCCCATGCGATCGCACCTTGGTGGGATATTGGCAAGGCATCACAAGGCCCGAATCCGACGGACGCTGTGCTCCAGGGCATTGGCTTGAAGCTTGCCCATCTGGCTCATGAGGGAAGGATCGACTCGATTCAGTACTCGGTGATGGATAAGCAGCTTGCCAACTTGGCTCGTATCCAGGGGGGGTGCGAGAGGATACTCAATACTCCGATTCCATTCTCGTATTCGCTGCTGCTTCACCGGACTGCGATCGTATTCTGCACAACACTTCCTTTTGCGCTGGCAGGAACATTGGGGTGGTGGACCTTTTTACCGGTGCTCATTGTGGCGTACACGTTTTTTGGTCTCGATGCGCTGGGCCGTCAGCTGGAGGAGCCATTCAGTTCCGCGCCGAACGCGCTCCCGATCTACTCAATGCAGAGGACGATCGAGACAGAGCTAATGTCAACGCTGGCTCTGACTGCGGTCGATCAGGAGTCGGTACAGCAGCCAGGTAGGGAGGAGTGAGGCGTGAGCGGAGGGCGGCGGGTGCACTTCTGAGGCCGCTCCGGCATGTAACGACATGCCAGCTCACGCCCTAGCGCTAGTCAGGCATGGGTTGCCAGGCTCACCTGAAAGGAACTCGCCCAAAGATAGCATTCGTACAGCCCCCTTGGTTCCGCTCGCACATATGGGATGGAGTCTGTGAGACGGGAATAGTTCCTCTAACGATCAAGAATGAGCCAGTAGGAGCGTAAGTGATGTCAACAGATATGTTCGTAATGCATTCGGATCATACGCCGGCCGGGGATCAACCCGAAGCGATTGCCAGGCTAATTGCTGGCATCGAGGAGGGAGCAACACATCAGACCTTGAAGGGAATTACAGGGTCAGGGAAGACCTTCACGATGGCCAATGTGATCCATCGGCTGAAGCGACCCACGCTCATTCTTGCGCCAAACAAGACGTTGACTGCTCAGCTCTACGGGGAGATGAAGGCGCTGTTCCCCGAGAACGCCGTGGAGTATTTCGTTTCCTACTACGACTTCTTCCAGCCAGAGGTCTATATCCCAGGTAGCGATCGTTACATCCAGAAAGACTCAGCCATCAATGATCACCTTGAGAGGCTTCGACTATCGACTACGAAGTCTCTGATTGAGCGTAGAGACGTGATTGTTGTCGCTTCGGTGTCCTCAATCTATGGACTGGGAGACCCACAGAGCTACCGGGATCTGCAGGTTGAGCTTGCGCTTGGAATCGAACTGGATCAGAGGGACTTCCTGCGTCGGCTTGCATCGCTTCAGTACGACAGGACTGAGCGGACCCTGAAGCGTGGCACGTTCCGTGTGTCTGGCGATGTGGTCGATATTTTTCCCGCCGACTCTGAGTACAAGGCAATTAGAGTAGAGCTCACGGACGAGGGGAGAGTGCAGTCGCTCACCTGGATTGATGCGGTTACAGGGAAGAAGCTTGGCGATGAGACGCGCTACCTCGTTTCTCCAAAGACACTCTTCGCAAGCCCCAAAACAGAAATCAATGAGGCTACGAAGGCCATCCTCAAGGATTTGGAGGCCAGGGTGACGGAGCTCAACGCATCTGGTCGAATCGTTGAGGCAAATAGGCTTTACGAGAAGATCACGAACGACGTGGAGATGATGAGGGAGCTGGGATATTGCTCTGGCATGGAGAACTACTCCAGTTACCTGAACTCGAAGCCTTCAGGAGCTAGGCCGACGACACTCATGGACTACCTCCCGAAGGATGGCCTGCTATTTGTTGATGAGTCGCACGTCATGGTTCCTCAGATCGAGGCGATGTTCAGGAGCGATCAGAGCAGGAAGGATACTCTAATCGAGTACGGGTTCCGTCTACCTTCGGCGATGAACAACAGACCGCTTAGCTTCTCTGAGTTTGAAGCCATCAAGCCCCAGACGATCTTCGTTTCGGCTACGCCTGGCGCCTATGAGATTGGGAGATCCAAGGGAAGATTGATTGACCAGCTCATCAGGCCCACTGGCTTGCTCGATCCGCTGGTAGAGGTGAGGCCGAGGGAGGGCTACAGGCACGATCTTCTGTCAGAGATCGCCCGTTGTGTACGAGAGGGCGACAGGGTCTTGGTGACCACGCTGACAAAGGTGTCTGCTGAGGAGCTGTGCGAGTTCCTCGAGGATCAAGGGGTGCGTGCGAAGTACATGCACTCGGATATCAAGGCAGAGGATCGAGTTGAGATCATCAATGGGCTGAGGGCCGGCGAGTTCGATGTGCTAGTGGGTATCAGCCTGCTGAGAGAGGGGCTCGATATTCCTGAGGCCTCTCTGGTCGCTATCGTTGATGCGGACCAGGCGGGCTTCCTTCGGTCGAGCCAGGCCCTCATTCAGATGATTGGACGAGCCGCAAGAAACTCGCGCGGTAAGGCGATCATGTATGCCGATACGATCACTAGTGCGATGCGGCAGGCCATTTCTGAGACTGATGACAGGCGACAGCATCAGATCGCGTTCAATGAGGAGTTCGGCATCACCCCGTCAACGTCTCGCGGAATGTTGGGATCAACAGAGGCTCGACCTGACCGGTCGCAAGCCCATTCAGCGGAGTTCTGCGCCAACCTAAAAGACCTCTGTGATCGAATTACATCAAAGGAGCGACAGCTTCTGGAGCTCTCTGATGCCGGGGACGAGGAGGAGATCGAGTTCGTCAGGCTGGAGCTAGACAAGCTATACCGCCAATTCATCTACATGTAACCACTCTTTCGAGTGGTGGGGCGTGGCTCCTACAGGAGCCCGCCTTTTGTGGTGTGGGGGTGGGGCGGGAGGGGTCTGTCACTGGCCTCTGGCGGCGGCTCGAAATCAGGCGCAGACTCAGTTGACGGAGTTAAAGACCCTCGCAGATTGCTAGCTTGCATACTATCGGGGAGTATAGTATCGTTCCCTCATGTGATACGGACAGGTGCGCAATGCCTCACAGCCCTCGGGAGAAAAAGCAGGCCCTTACCCGCGTACGTCGGATCAGCGGACAGGTGGCTGCATTGGAGCAGGCTCTGGAGAGCGGGGCGGAATGTGCTGCAGTACTTCAGCAGCTTGCTGCTGTGCGCGGGGCGGTCAATGGTTTGATGGCGACGGTTCTGGAGAGCTATCTGCGTGAAGAGTTCCCGCATAGCGACACCCACACCGACTCTCAAAGGAAGTCGATTGACGAGACCATCTCTATTGTCCGCTCCTATCTCCGTTAGTCAGTTCGCGACATTGCTTGATGGCGCTAGTACTAAGTAGAGGAGGCAATCTATGGGTGTCCGAACTACTTCATTTCCAAGTAGAACCCGCCATTCCTAACCCCTTCGTGGGTTAGGGCGTCACGACTAGGACGTTGAGGCCTTTCCAGGAGGCTCCAAGGCATGCTGGATGATGTCAGTCGAGTTGCGCCTGTCTGTATTTCTTGGAGCGGGCAATCTCTGTCGGCATCGTTGCCTTCGGCATCTGACTGAGTCATGGGAGGCCCTTTGAAGTGAGCTTCCAGCCTCGTTGCGACTCCCATGCGGTCCGCGCCTGGCTGGAAGGTGGGAGAGCAAGGGCCTGCGATCTATGCGGTGCTGTCCTCCCAGCTTGTTGTGGTTCCCACTACCGCCCTACACCAGAGCCGGCTCCACCACACGACCTTTCGCTGAGCTATCGCACAAGCAAGTGATAGACCTCCCGTGAGCGGTGTTTAGAAGATCATCCATTCTTGAGGCTATGTATGAATGACCCATCCGGCCTGAGCCAAGCTGCAGGCACGCCAGCAGAAGGCTACGTATATGGGATGCCGGCGCACGCGGACCGCCGCGCCGCCGTTGAGGAAGTCCATGCGCGACCGCACCTTCTCACCCAGTCTCCGCGAAGCCTTCTCCAGCTCTCCTTCATGACAGAAGGGGACATGAGTCGAGATCGTGCCGCGATCGACGATCTTTCAGGTCGTATGGGGGCTGCAGTCGAGGATCACACCACACCTCATCACGCGCTTACGTGGAATGAGGGTGATCTGCACTGCGAGAAGCACACTGAGTTCTCTTCCTACCTCTGGAGCGCACCACTGAGCTCAGAAACAGGTGAGCCTTGTGGGGACAACCCGTTTAGACAGGGATTCAAGCCGCCAGGACCCGTGATCTCGGCTGTTAGCGTCAGGCTTTTGCCTTGGACCGCGGAGGCGGAGAAGGAAATAGATTGCTTTGATCCCGTCAGCCGCTGCTACTCGCTGGTTGAGAACGGTGCCGCGGCCATTGTGACCGACTTCCGTCAAGACGAGGAAGGGCTAACCCACATGCTCATCCTTGATCGCGACCTGACTCCGGCGCGGGCAGGAGCGCTGGCGCAACGACTGCTCGAGGTCGAGACATACCGAACGCTTGCCCTCCTAGCGCTACCGCTGACTCGTTCCATGACGTCGAATCTTCGTCGCATGGAGGCGCGTCTGGCTGCAATTACTGAAGAGATGCGCAGGGCCTCCGGCGGACGTCGTGACAGTGACGTGCTCCTCTCGGATTTGACCAGCCTGGCTGCAGAGTTGGAGGCGGACGCCGCGGCAAATCTCTATAGGTTTGGTGCAAGTCGGGCTTACTACGAAATTGTTGAAGAGCGACTGGATGCGTTGGCGGAGGATCAAGTTGCCGGCTATAGCACCTGGGCGGACTTCTTGTATCGAAGGATTGCACCGGCCATGCGAACTTGCCAGTCAGTGAAGGAGCGACAGGGGAAGCTCTCAGACAAGTTGACGCGCTCGATCTCGCTCCTCCGGTCGTGGATTGATGTTGAGCTCGAGCGGCAGAACCGCGACCTACTGGCGTCCATGAATGAACGGGCGAAGGTTCAGCTGCGCCTGCAGCAGACGGTGGAAGGTTTGTCGGTGGCCGCCATCTCGTACTACGTCGTGAGTCTTCTCGCATACCTGCTCAAGGGTTTGCCTGGGACGCATGACATCGCAGCAACCGTCACTGCGATCTTGGTTCCCGCTGTATTGCTGCTGATTTGGTGGATTGTCCGAAGGATCAGGCATGCACACGGTGACTCGGCAGTCGAGGACAAGGCCTAAAGCCTCGCTTAAGGCCACATTCGATTCGCGATAGATGGCCTATCAAATTCAACTCAGAGGAAAGAACAATGGAACGCATTGAGCGTCACGCAAGCTTCGGTGGATGGCAGGACGTCTACCAGCATGAATCATCCAGCCTTGGTTGCACCATGAAGTTTGGAGTCTATCTCCCTCCGCAGGCGTCCAGCGGCCCGGTACCTGTTCTCTACTGGCTCTCTGGCCTGACGTGCACAGAGCAGAACTTCATCACCAAGTCTGCAGTGCAGCAGCTCGCTGCTGAGCATGGCATTGCCATCGTTGCTCCGGATACAAGTCCGCGCGGAGAGTCCGTCGCGGATGATCCAGCTTACGATCTCGGCCAAGGTGCGGGGTTCTACGTCAATGCCACCGAGGCACCGTGGTCCGACCACTACCGCATGTATGACTACGTTGTAAGTGAGCTGCCTGCTCTCGTTGAGAAGAACTTCCCTGTTAGCCAGGCTCGCTCAATTAGCGGCCACTCAATGGGCGGCCACGGTGCCTTGGTCATCGCTTTGCGAAATCCAGGTCGCTATCGCAGCGTATCCGCCTTCTCTCCGATCGTGGCACCCACCCAGGCTCCTTGGGGCCAGAAGGCGTTTTCGGCCTACTTGGGGGGAGATCAGGAGCAGTGGCGGCAGTATGACGCCGTGGAGCTGATTGCAGATGCAAAGGAGCGCCTGCCCCTGCTCGTGGATCAAGGGCTCAGCGATGATTTCTTGCAGAATCAGCTCCGCTCCGAACTGCTTCAAGATGCATGCGCCAAGGTGAATCATCCGCTTTCGCTGAACCTTCGCGATGGTTACGACCATAGCTACTACTTCATCTCCAGCTTCATTGCCGATCATCTCAAGCACCACGCATCGGCGCTGAACACCTAACCAAGGAGTGCTGCCGTGATCAAGACCTCCAGAAATCGTCATCAAGTTGTGATCGTTGGGGCGGGCTTCGGCGGACTGGAGGCCGCCACGCACCTTGAAGGAGTGGATGTCGATGTAACAATCATTGACCGGCGGAACTATCACTTGTTCCAGCCGCTGCTCTACCAGGTGGCTGGTGCGTCACTGTCACCGTCGGAGATCGCATGGCCGATCCGCTATCTGTTCCGTGACCGCCCGGAGGTCAGAACCCTCATGGCGGAGGTCGAGGGTGTGGATAAAGCTGCCCGCCAAGTGATCCTTCAGGACGGCACTCGATACCCTTACGACACCCTTGTGCTCGCTACGGGAGCAACACATGCCTACTTTGGGCATGACGAATGGTCGAAGTACGCTCCAGGCCTGAAGAGCCTGGAGGATGCAACAACCATTCGAGGCAGGATCTTGAGCGCGTTCGAGCAAGCGGAGCTCTGCAATGATCCCGAGGTTCGAGAGGCCCTTCAAACCTTTGTGATCATTGGTGGTGGGCCTACAGGTGTCGAGCTTGCCGGAACCATCGCGGAGCTGGCGCGTGGCACGCTGCAGGATGACTTTCGGTCAGTTGATCCCAGCAAAACCCGGGTATTTCTCATTGAGGCGGGTCCGCGGCTGCTCCCCGTCTTTCCTGAAAAGCTCTCCGAGTACACGAGGCGCGCCCTCGAGAAGCTTGGGGTATCCGTTTTGTTGGGGGCCCCTGTCACCGAGTGCGCCTCTGATGGGGTGATGCTCAATGGCAAGAAGCTGGCGGCATCCACAATCGTCTGGGCAGCGGGAGTTCAGGCGTCTCCAGCCGCACGTTGGCTCGACACCGAATCAGATCGGGCGGGGCGCGCAATCGTCGGCCCTGATCTAACGGTGCCTGGTTCCCCCAACATTTTCGTGATCGGGGACACTGCTTCATCAGCCACTGCGGACGGAAAGACCGTTCCTGGAATCGCGCCGGCGGCCAAGCAGCAAGGCAAGTACGTCGCGGGCCAGATTGAAGGGCTGATAACAGGGGCGCGGAGGACCGCTGCATTCAAGTACCGGCACCAGGGCAACCTCGCCACGATTGGACGCAGCCTTGCAGTAATCGATATGGGGAAGCTAAAGCTGAGCGGAGGAATCGCATGGTGGATCTGGAAGCTCGCTCACATCTACTTCCTTATCGGAGTGCGAAATCGCCTGAGCGTCGCAATGAGCTGGGTATGGAATCACAGCGTTGGATACAGAGGGGCTCGCATCATCCTCCGTGAAAAAGCAAGCAATGCCACAAGCGGCTCATTGGATGGGAAGCTGAAATAGGGGCCAAGACGCTCTGAATGCACACTCGCAACTGACTTCCCGAAGGAGAACACCTTGGCAGATCTATTCACAGCGAAACCAAGGGCACCACTGGCCGAACTGCTACGACCGAAGTCTCTCGACGAGTTCGTTGGGCAGCAACACCTGCTGGGGCCGGGGAAGCCTTTGCGTCTTGCCTTTGAAGCAAGAAGTCTGCACTCCTTCATCATGTGGGGGCCCCCGGGCGTCGGTAAGACCACCCTGGGGCGCCTCGCAGCGATGGTGACTGACAGTCACTTCATTGCGATCTCCGCCGTACTCGCCGGGGTAAAGGACATCAGGCAGGCCATTGATGATGCGCGGGCCGAACTCGACGTCCGCGGTCGCTCCACGGTACTTTTCGTCGACGAAATTCACCGGTTCAACAAGGCCCAGCAGGATGCGCTGCTACCTCACGTTGAATCAGGGCTACTCACGCTGGTGGGCGGCACCACAGAGCATCCAGGACTGGCCGTTAACTCGGCGCTGCTTTCGCGCGCGCAGGTGTACACACTTGAGCCTCTGTCTGACGCAGATCTTGAGAAGCTCTACGAACGCGCCAGACCTCACTTGCGAGGCGTTGACCTCTCCGATCCCGCATTGCAGCTGCTGAAGGGCTTCGCTGATGGTGATGGCCGCAGATTCCTGAATCTTCTCGAGCAGGTCTCAACTGCGGCCTCTGAGAAGCGGGTGGAAGAGGTGGATCTTGAGTTTGCCAAGCGCTCCACCAGCCCGTCACTGCGTCGATTCGATAAGGGCGGGGACGAGTTCTATTGGCAGCTCTCCGCGTTTCACAAATCACTGCGTGGCTCTGATCCCGACGCCTCCCTCTACTGGCTAGCGCGCATTCTGGATGGGGGCGGGGACGTGAGCCAGGTCACACGTCGAATGATTGTTATGGCAAGCGAAGATATCGGAAATGCTGATCCGGGCGCTCTGCACTTGGCCATCCACGCTGCGCAGGCGTATGAGCGACTTGGCTCTCCTGAAGGTGAAATTGTCTTGGCCCAGGCTGCGACCTATCTGGCGCTCTCCCCCAAGTCGAATGCGTCCTATGCGGCTTGGGATCTAGCAAGGGCCTTCGTCAAGGAGCACGGATCATTACCAGTTCCCATGCATCTTCGGAATGCTCCAGCGAAGCTTATGAGGCAGATGGGGTATCGACAAGCATATCGCTACGCGCATCATGAGCCAGACGGCTACGCAGCTGGACAGACGTACCTGCCGGAGGGTGTGGAGAGGCCGAACTGGTATCGGCCCACTGATCGGGGAGCTGAGCGCGCCTTGGCTGAGAGACAGGCATGGCAGCGAGCCTTGGATGAAGAGGCATCGCAAACCGAAGCCGATCCCTCTTCGGGCCAGTGATCCAGCTGAACTTAACGTCTACAACCTACAGAGACATGCACATGCCAAACGCCACATTCGGTGAAGCTTCCTGCAGTGTCGCAGCAAGCGGCCTTGTAGAGGTGCGCGGTGCGCGTGAGAACAACCTTAGAGACGTTGATGTCTCAATTCCTCGCAACGCACTGGTCGTCTTTTCCGGTGTATCCGGTTCCGGGAAGTCATCTCTTGCATTCGGGACAATCTATGCGGAAGCTCAAAGGAGGTACTTTGAGTCCGTTGCTCCCTATGCTCGACGCCTAATCGATCAGGCAGGCGTCCCTGATGTTGACTCCATCGATGGACTCCCGCCGGCAGTAGCGCTGCAGCAGCAGCGTGGTGCCAGCAATGCGCGATCTTCGGTGGGTAGCGTCACCACGCTATCCAGCCTCATTCGTATGATGTATTCCCGCGCGGGAGCATATCCGGCTGATCAGCCTATGCTTTATGCCGAGGACTTCTCACCCAATACTCCCCAGGGCGCATGCGCGACCTGCCATGGCCTTGGCCATGTGTACGAGGTGACAGAGGCCCTCATGGTGCCGGATCCAAAGCTGAGCATCCGTGAGCGTGCCATTGCTTCGTGGCCACCTGCATGGCACGGGCAGAACCTTCGCGACATTCTGGTGACGCTGGGCTACGACATTGATAGGCCTTGGAAGGACCTTCCCAAGAAAGACCGCGATTGGATTCTGTTTACCGAGGAGTCGCCCACTGTGCCGGTCTATGCTGGGTTCACGCCGGCGGAGACGCGTGCGGCCCTGAAGCGTAAAACTGAGCCGAGCTACATGGGAACCTTCACTGGCGCCCGTAGGTATGTCCTGCACACGTTTGCTAACACGCAAAGTGCCCTGATGAGGCGCCGCGTATCGCGATACATGGAGGGTAAGCTTTGTCCCACCTGCCATGGCAAGCGCCTTAAGGCAGAGTCGCTGTCAGTGACATTTGCGGGTGTGGACATTGGTCAATTCATGCAGATGCCTCTTGACCAACTGGCTTCCCTGCTCGAGCCCATTTCTCAAGGAGACTTCAGTGCTCATGCTGGCGGGGGCAAGGCGAACAAGGAAGCCACCCGTCGTGATCGCGCCGATAGGGCGGCCAGTGGGCGGGCGGTCCACGCGGTGTCTCCTGACGTCCGCCGCACCTCAGCGCTGTCGGAGGAGAAGCGCCTGGCCGCGCAGCGCCTCGCTAGTGGAGTGATGAGCCGAATCAGTCAGTTGCGTGGCCTTGGGCTTGGCTATCTAACTTTGGATCGCGCTACGCCGACATTGTCCGCTGGCGAGCTGCAGCGATTGAGACTCGCCACGCAGTTGAGCTCGCTGCTCTTTGGCGTGGTGTACGTGTTGGACGAGCCGTCGGCAGGTCTTCATCCCTCCGACAGCCAGGCTCTCTATGACGCCTTGGACCGCCTCCGCGACGGTGGTAATTCCGTATTTGTTGTGGAGCACGATCTGGAGCTGATGCGCCGTGCCCAGTGGTTGGTGGATGTTGGGCCTGAGGCGGGAGAGCGGGGCGGCAAAGTGCTCTACAGCGGAGAGCCGGATGGTCTTCGTGACATCGACGAGTCACGTACCGCGTTGTACCTCTTTGACAAGGTCCCGCCCCCTAGTGGCCAAGAGCGTCAAGCGAGTGGTTGGCTGGAACTTCAGGGCATCCAGCGTCACAACCTGAAGCGCATTGATGCGAAGATACCTCTGGGCATCCTCACCGCGGTGACCGGGATTTCGGGATCGGGCAAGTCCAGCCTCGTCGCCCAAGCGTTGCCGGAGCTGATGATGCTTCAACTTGGACACGAGCCTGAAGACGACGCGGTGGAAACGGGGGCAGCAGACGGGCCAACCGTCATCGAGACGACAGGGGGACACCTCGGCGGAGATGTCGATGCTATTCAGCGTCTCGTCCAGGTTGATCAGAAGCCAATCGGACGGACGCCGCGATCGAATCTCGCGACTTACACCGGCCTTTTCGATCATGTTCGAAAGCTGTTTGCCGCAACACCAGATGCGCGGCGTCGACGTTACGACGCAGGTCGATTCTCCTTCAACGTGGCCAAGGGACGTTGTGAGACGTGCGAAGGGGAGGGGTTCGTGAGCGTCGAGCTGCTGTTTATGCCTAGCGTCTATGCACCGTGCCCAACGTGCCACGGTGCGCGATACAACGAAGCTACGCTGAAGGTGCTTTGGAACGGTAAGAACATTGCAGACGTTCTGCGGATGACTGTCGAGGATGCACGTGAATTCTTTGGCGATGAGGACGCGATCGCTCGCCCACTTCAGTTGCTGAAGGAGATTGGCCTTGGATACCTTCGACTGGGCCAGCCGGCTACCGAGCTATCGGGTGGTGAAGCGCAGCGCATCAAGCTGGCCACAGAGCTTCAACGAAGCCAGCGCGGGCGGACACTGTATGTCCTGGATGAACCCACTACGGGCCTCCATGCCTCGGACGCGGATAGGCTGCTTGTGCAGCTCCAGCGGCTCGTTGATGCCGGCAATACGGTGGTCATGATTGAGCACGACATGCGTGCCGTTGCTCAGGCGGATTGGGTAATCGACGTGGGTCCAGGTGCCGGTGATGCGGGCGGGCAGATCGTGGCGGCAGGAACTCCAAAACAGGTCGCTCGCGTGAAGAGAAGCCGTACCGCCCCCTTCTTGGCTGAGGAACTCGCCCGCGCGGGTTGACCCGACGCTCTTTTGGCCACCATGAGCGTCCCTGGCGCTCATGGCGGCCAGATCCCGTATCAGAGAGCGGCCAAGCGACTCGGCATTAGCGCTTCCCTGCTTTGGATGGCGTTAGGGCCGAGGTGGGGGAGGGCGCCATCTGCGTAAGGCTTGGTAGTGCTCCGACGGCGGAATGGAGTGCATCGAAAACTACTCTGACGCGAGGTGAGACTGGGCCGCGTTGAGGCCGATAGACGTACAAGCCCCACGGCGCAGGATCGAATTCTTCCATCACACGCTGCAGAACACCTGACTGAATGAGTGGGGCAGCCATGTAATCAGCAAGTTGGGCAAACCCCAAGCCCGCAATGACCCCTGCCATCTCCATGTCGGCATTGTCTGCAATGAAGACCGGTGCTGTCGGCGCCACCTGTACGCCTCCAGCCAGGTACCAGGGCCAGGGCCTGCCTGTATTGATGTCCACCGATGCAACCAGTGGAAACCGCGAGAGCTCGCTAGTCTCCGCTGGTGCTCCGATTCTCTCTACAAGTGCGGGGGAGCCAACGATGTGCAGTCGCATCTCTCCTGCCTTCTTCGCAATGAATCTGCTATCACGCATGAAGCCGACGCGGATTCCGACATCGATCCCTTCATCGACAGCGTCTGCAACCCGATCGCTTAAGCGAACGTCCAAGACAATTCCCGGGTGACTTTGGGTCACTGTATCCAAGGCGGCAAGAACTGCCCTGGAGCCCATGCTGTGAGGGGCACTAATTCGGACTGTGCCCACAATCTGTGAGGCCGTCGCCTTGGTTCGCGGGCGCCACAGCTTGTCTAAGCCCTCAAGCGCCGGCCGCAGCTGATGTAAGAGATCCTCCCCAAAGGCCGTGATGCGAACCTGGCGTGTGCTTCGGTGGAACAACAGCTCCCCGTAATGACTTTCAAGGGCCTGTATCGCTCGGGTGATGGCCTGAGGAGAGCTTCCCAGTCGAACAGCGGCCTCACGAAAGCTCGGCGCCTCAGCCGCGGCCCTAAACGTCTTTAGAAGATCCAGCTCGCTGTTCATCTCAAGGCCCCCATGGTCGTTGGGCTCATATTATTCCATTTCAGGGAATTATGAAATCCTATCAATTCCATATACAACAATTCTTCAGGTCTCCAGAATTCCTCCACACCCTCACCTGACCGGAGAACCTGATGAGCAAGTTCAACTACATCGAAGAGTACTACCAGGCATTCAACCGCGGTGATCGCGACGCGATGCTCTCGATGCTCACTGATGACGTTGTGCACGATCTAAATCAGGGGAGTCGCGAAGTAGGGATCGACGCATTCCGCGCGTTCCTGAGCCGCATGGATTCCTGCTACAGCGAGCAGCTTCACGACATCGTGGTGATGTACAGCAGCGATGGTGCGCGTGCCGGCGCGGAGTACGTGGTGCACGGACTCTACCACCACACGGACGAAGGTCTCCCTGCAGCGGCAGGGCAGATCTATGTTCTTCCCGGTGGCGCGTTCTTTGACATCCGTGATGGAAAGATTGCGCGCGTCACCAACTACTACAACCTGGAGGACTGGATTTCCCAGGTCCACAAGGCGCCCTGAAATGGCTACCAACGTGCGAGTAGAGGTACTGGTCGGCACCGAAATCGAGGACTGGCTCGATCGCGTCGCTCAGTTGCGGATCGAGATATTCAGTAGCTATCCCTACCTGTACGAAGGAGACATGGACTATGAGCGTCACTACCTCCGCAATTATGCGACGTCTGACGGGGGCATCGTTGTCCTGGCCAGGGATGGAAGGGACGTTGTAGGTGCATCGACTGGCCTTCCTTTGTTGAGCGCCGATGCCGCTTTCATTCGTCCCTTCCAGGAGCACGGTCCCCGGCCAGAAGAAGTCTTCTACTGCGGGGAGTCCGTACTGAGGCCGGAGTACAGAGGAGCTGGCTTGGGCCACGTCTTCTTTGATCGAAGAGAGGAGCAAGCCCGACGAAAGGGCTTCAAGTGGTCTTCTTTCGCGTCGGTGGTTCGGTCGGAGACTGATCCGCTTAGGCCACCTGGATATCGAAGCAATGAAGGCTTCTGGACTCGCCGTGGGTATGCACAACAGAGCGCGATGAAGGTCGCTCTTCCTTGGCGGCAGCATGGGGCCACGCACGAAACCGAGCAGACACTTTCACTTTGGCTCCGTTCCTTGGAGGACGTTACATGAAGATTGCAGCAGCTAAGTACGTGATCGGTCGTCCGAAGACCTTTGCCGAGTTCGCTGCGCGCCAGCGCCGAATTCTGAATGACGCACGGGAACAAGGAGTTGAGCTTGCAGTACTTCCGGAATACCTGTCGCTGGAACTGGGTTCGACTCTTCCAGAAGCTCTTCAGCTTAGCCTGAGGTCCACCCTGGAGTCGCTCCAGATCTATCAGAGCGCATGGTGTGAGCTCTATAGCACCTTGGCTGTCGAACTGGGAATGACCATCCAGGCAGGAACGTTCCTCACCGCAACATCCCATGGGATGTATCGCAACCGTGCCTGGTGGTTCACAGCTGATGGTCGCAGCGGATGGCAGGACAAGCTTCAGCTTACTGGCTTCGAGAAGCAGGCAGTTGTCATCGAGCCTGGCGATCGCATCGCGGCGTTTGAGCAGGACGGAAAGCGTGTCGGGATTGCGGTTTGCTATGACAGCGAATTTCCGCTTCCTGTTCGCCTCCAGCAGGAGGCAGGGGTGCGCTTGCTGTTGGTGCCAAGTTGCACCGACACCGACGCCGGTGCCACCCGTGTCGATGTTGGGTGCCGAGCGCGAGCGCTTGAGAATCGGATGTTCGTGGCAAAGGCGGTCACCGCTGGCGTCGCCGACTGGAGTGAAGCGCTTGATGTCAACACCGGTGAGGCAATGATCCTCTCACCGATGGACCATGGCTTCCCCAGTGACGGCGTGCTCGCAGCGACCTCCGACGATCAGGAGTGGGCGATTGCTGACATTGACTTCGCAGCGCTCGAAGCAAGCCGTGCACGAGCGCAGGTAGCCGTCGACAAGGATTGGGATGGTCAGCTCCGCTTCCATTCCGTTGAGGTCCTGAACTAACCAACGTCTAGATGCCTGGGCCATGAAGTGCTCGTGGGCGTCGCTGGCAACTCAAATACCTGGGGAATCAAAATGCATCGTATTGTCATTGTTGGTGGTGGGGCCGGAGGGCTGGAGCTGGCTACGCAGCTGGGCCGGAAGCTCGGGCGCTCAGGGCGAGCAAAAGTCACTCTTGTCGATGCTCGGATGACGCATCTGTGGAAGCCACTTCTTCACGAGGTTGCCTCAGGCGCGTTGGATGCCGCAGAAAGTGAGCTCAACTATCTCGCCCAGGCTAGCTGGAATCACTTCCAGTTTCAGTTGGGGCGGATGACGGGTTTGGATCAGAAGTCCAGAAAGATCGAGCTTGCCCCACTGTACGATGAGGAGGGCAACGTTATTGCGCCCCGTCGCTCGATCTCCTACGACACCCTGGTGATCAGCGTGGGTAGCGGAACGAACGACTTTGGAACTCCCGGTGCAGCGGATCATTGCCTGTTCCTGGACGATCCCGATGCCGCCATTGCTTTCCAGAAGCGGCTGCTGAGCGAGTACATGGGCGCGCAAGCGCGCGGCAAGTCAGAAACACTGGAGGTTGCGATCGTCGGCGCCGGCGCCACCGGTGTCGAGCTGGCGGCCGAGCTGCGTGATGCTGCAAGGCAATTTAGCGCTTATGGGCTGGACAAGATCTCTCCCGAGAATCTGAAAATCACGCTTATCGAGGCTGGTCCGCGAGTGCTGCCAGCTCTGCCAGAGCGCGTGAGCCTGCCGGTCGCCGAGCGACTTGTACATGAAGGCGTTCGTGTCATGTGTGGCTCGGCTGTGACCCTAGTGGATGAAGAGGGCCTGCAACTCGCCAATGGCATCAAGGTTGCTGCGAGGCTGAAGGTATGGGCGGCGGGCATCCGTGCTCCCGTCTTCCTTGCATCCCTCGGGAACCTAAAGACCAATCGCATCAACCAGCTCGAGGTATCTGAAACGCTGCAGACAACGCAGGATCCGAACATCTTCGCATTCGGGGATTGTGCAGCCTGCCCGAATGGACACAGCGGTACAAACGTTCCCCCCAGGGCACAGGCCGCTCATCAGCAGGCTCACTTCCTTGCGCAGGCGATTACCCGCCGTATCGAGGGACGCCCGCTGCCCAGCTTCACCTATCGAGACTATGGATCGCTGGTGTCCCTGTCGAGGGAGGGCGCCGTTGGCACGCTGATGGGTAACCTCATGGGGTCATTCAAGGTCGAGGGCTGGCTGGCCAGGATGTTCTACATCTCACTGTATCGCATGCACCAGAGGAGCCTGTTCGGTACACGCCGGGTGGTTGCGCGCATGCTGGCAGACGCATTGGGACGGAGTACGGAGCCTCGCCTCAAGTTGCATTGATGCGGGCGAGCTGAGGGGCGGAGCTGCGAGTCAACAATTCCAACGCAAGGAATTATGAAATCCAATCTGTTCCATATACAGCAATCCATCGAAGTCCAATACTTGGTCCCAACAGCTCGCCAAGAAGAATGCTGTAGGCGCATTCGACCTGATTGAAACGCGTTCTAGAGCCGGCGCCAGGGGCGGCGCGCCCGATGTACCACTGATCAAGCTCGCCCCAAAGACCGTTGTCGCACTTATCTCGTTACACCCAAGGAGAACTCACATGAAATCCCGTGCAGCCGTTGCATTCGGTCCCGGTCAACCGCTCGAGATCGTCGAAATCGATGTTGCTCCGCCGAAGAAGGGCGAAGTACTGGTGAAGATCACCAGCACTGGTGTCTGCCATACCGACGCATTCACCCTGTCGGGCAATGACCCTGAAGGCCTGTTCCCGGTGGTGCTGGGCCATGAAGGCGCCGGCATCGTTGTCGAAGTGGGCGAGGGCGTGACCAGTGTGAAGCCCGGCGATCACGTCATCCCGCTGTACACCGCAGAATGCGGTGAGTGTCTGTTCTGCAAGAGCGGCAAGACCAACCTGTGCGTTGCCGTACGCGCCACCCAGGGTAAGGGTGTGATGCCTGATGGCACCAGCCGCTTCAGCTACAACGGCCAGCCGCTGTATCACTACATGGGCTGCTCGACCTTCAGCGAGTACACCGTCGTGGCCGAAGTCTCTCTGGCCAAGATCAATCCGGAAGCGAATCCGGAGCACGTCTGCCTGCTCGGTTGCGGTGTCACCACTGGCATTGGTGCGGTGCACAACACGGCCAAGGTGCAGGAAGGTGACAGCGTGGCCGTGTTCGGCCTCGGTGGCATCGGCCTGGCGGTGATCCAGGGTGCTCGTCAGGCGAAGGCTGGTCGCATCATCGCAGTGGACACCAACCCGTCCAAGTTCGAGTTGGCCAAGCAGTTCGGCGCAACCGAATTCGTGAACCCGAAGGATTACGACCGTCCGGTTCAAGAAGTCATCGTTGAGATGACCGGCTGGGGCGTCGATCACAGCTTCGAGTGCATCGGCAACGTCAATGTGATGCGTTCGGCGCTGGAGTGTGCACACCGCGGCTGGGGCCAGAGCGTTGTCATCGGTGTGGCCGGTGCTGGTCAGGAGATCTCCACCCGTCCGTTCCAGCTCGTGACCGGTCGTCGCTGGATTGGCAGCGCCTTCGGTGGTGTGAAGGGCCGTAGCCAGCTGCCTGGCATGGTCGAAGACGCCATGCGGGGTGAGATCGATCTGGCTCCGTTCGTGACCCATACGATGGGCCTGGAAGCAATCAACGAAGCCTTCGAACTCATGCACGAAGGCAAGTCCATTCGTACTGTCATCAACTACTGATGCACCGCAGCACCGGGCAACCGGTGCTGCACTTCCAACAATAGGAGTTTAAGTCCATGCAACACCAAACTATCCATCCCTCGGTCGATTCCGGCGTCGTTGCCGGAACCGCCGGCTTCAAGGGCGGCACGCTGAAGTGCCTGTGCTCTGACAAGCCGGTTGAGATCTCCGTCGCAAGCAATGTGGCCCACAACCATGCCTGTGGTTGCACCAAGTGCTGGAAGCCGGAAGGCGCCATCTTCTCCGTGGTCGGTGTCGTTCCCCGCGATACCGTTTCGATCACGGCGAATGCCGACAAGCTGGCGATTGTCGATCCGGCTGCGACCATCCAGCGCCACGCGTGCAAGGACTGCGGTGTCCACATGTTTGGCCGCATCGAGAACAAGTCCCATGCCTTCTACGGCCTGGACTTCATTCACGTTGAACTGTCCGAACAGAAGGGCTGGGAAGAACCGCGCTTCGCCGCATTCGTGTCTTCGATCATCGAAGGCGGCGGCGCAAGGCCGGAACAGATGGACGGCGTCCGTAGCCGCCTGAAGGCTCTGTCCCTGGAGCCGTACGACGTGTTGAACCCGCCGCTCATGGATGCGCTGTCCGCGCATGCTGCACGACTCAGCGGCGTTCTCTCCTAAGCAGTGTAAATGCCGCCCCTTGCATGCAAGGGGCGGTACTTCCTGACAGTACGCCACCGGCGTATACATTTTCGCTCAGAGCCTGGAGTCTTCGACCATGTCCTTGCTTCCCCCCAACGCAATGCACGAGCGGACTCTGCAGGGCGTACAGAGCACCGGCAACGCACGGGCAATTACGAAGGCCGCGACTCTCACTGCGGTCATGATGTCCGTCGAAATTGCTGGAGGATGGGCCTTCAACTCGATGGCTCTTCTCGCAGATGGCTGGCACATGAGCTCTCACGTGCTGGTACTCCTGTTCGCACTTTCTATCGCTTGGTACGCTGAGCGGAATCAGAGCCGCCCAGAGCGCGCGGCTCGGGTGCTAGCGGTTGAGCTCATCGCGGCGAGCGTAAGCGCGATGATCATGCTTTGGATTGCCGCTTCGATGGCCTATGAATCGACGGAGCGTCTCCATGCGCCAGAGGCTGTTCAGTACTCAGAAGCGCTTGCCATCGCCGTTGCGGGTTTGATTACAAATATATTCTCAGCGCGGTGGCTACATTCTGCCTACCATCGCGAAGGTGCTGCGGTTGATCACTGCCACGTTCCGCATGAGCGCCATGCTGACGAGAAGGGGGCCGATGCGCGCAGGAGTCCCAATCTTCGTGCGGCCTATCTTCACGTCGCTACGGACACCGCTGTAACGGCACTCGCAATTACTGCACTTGTCGTGGGGATGATCTGGGACGTGACGTGGCTGGACTCAGTCACAGGCCTCATCGGAGCGTCGGTTGTCGCAGTCTGGGCCATTAGATTGCTTCGTAGCTCCATTTCGGCGTGGATAGGTCGGCGTAAGTAGCTAGTGCGGTGGTGCCTCCGTGCTCAGCACGGAGGCTAGCCCTGCGATTGGGAGCCTTCCACAAAACTCGCTGCGACCGGAGTCATTCCTGGACGCATCTGGCGAGCCCGCTGAGCGCATATGCCCCACCTCACATGATGCGGAGTTGCTGGCGGGGTGGCCATTCTCTCAGTCAGAGATCAACAAACTGACTGTGATTCTGAAACGTCCATCTTGAGCGGCTGACGTTGCTTCGCAGCGAGGTGACGTGCCCTTCAGTCTAGGTCAGTACCTGGGGCGCCGGCTGTTGCGGCACTAGGGGAGGGCCTGGACGATCTCTTGCTCAGGCGAACGTCTTGGCGAGCCCAAGAGCGCTAGATACTGCTGCAGGGATGCGCCGCCTTTGAAAGCAATTGGCGTGCGGCCGGCTGATGGCCTGGTGTATGGCTCAAACCCCTTCCTCCGGGTCTACTGCGACAGCGCATTAGATCTTCAATTGAACCTCACATTGAGTCAAATGGCAGCAAGCCCATGAAAAGACTGGCGCTTAGTCGGTTGTCTGTGATGGCGGCACTCGTGTTCCTGGCCGCTGCCCGAGCCCCGGTGGCCCAGGCGGCCGAACAATGTGGCCCGGACGCGATGCGCGATCACCCGCCGCAGATCAGCTTCCGCGTCGACAACGACCTGTTCGGTGGCCGCCACCAAGACCAGGGCTATACCAACGGCGCGCAGCTGACCCTGGTCTCGCCGAACCTGGTCGACTACACCGCCGACCCGTGCCTGCCGCGCATGGCGCGCTGGGTGAACCAGTACCTGGAAGGCCTGCACCCCGGCAGGTTCGAGCAGCAGAACATGATCTTCAGCATCGGCCAGGCCATCTTCACCCCCACCGACCCGACCCGCCGCGACCTGATCGAGGATGACCGGCCGTATGCCGGCGTGCTGCTGGCCAGCTTCGGCTTCAACGCACGCAGCGGCGACCGCCTGCAGACCACCCAGCTGGCCGTGGGCGTGGTCGGGCCCTGGGCCCAGGGCAGGCAGGTGCAGAACGCCGTGCACGACGCGCTAGGGGACGAGAAGTTCAAGGGTTGGGACAACCAGCTGCACAACGAGCCGGTGTTCATGCTGACCCACGAGCGCATGCGCCGCTGGCCGGCCGATGCCAGTGTCAATGCCGGCGGCTGGGGCTGGGATGCGATCAGTCACTATGGCGGTGCGATCGGCAACCTGGAAACCAAGGCCAACGCCGGTGGCGAAGTGCGCTTCGGCTGGAAGCTGCCCGACGACTTCGGCAGCACGCCGCTGCGCCCGGCCGGCGAGAACACCGCGCCGACCCGTGGTGGCCGCCTCAGCGGCTGGTCCTGGCACTTGTTTGCGACCACCGACGCGGCATGGGTAATCCGCGACATCACTCTGGACGGCAATACCTTCCGCAACAGCCACAGCGTGGACAAGCGCCACGTGGTCGCCCAAGGCGGCTACGGCATCGCGGTGATGCGCGGGCGCTGGAGATTCGCAATGGCGCGTTACCACAGCACCCGGGAGTTCTATGGCCAGCGCCAGTCGCCGGTGTTCGGAAGCTTCACTATTAGCCGCTCGCTATAGTAGGTGGCGACGATCGCGGGTGTTCGACCATGCAATGTCCTTGAGTGCAGTACCTCGCAGAGCGACTACAGAAGTAACGCGGGAGTGCATGATGGAGAGTACTGAATGATGCTAATCACCAAGCTCGTCGTAGTCATCGTCGCGCTTGCCGCTGGGATCAAGGTGATTGATTGCTGTGTCGTGTGGGCAGCGCGACGAAGGCTGGAGAAACTTCAGAAGCTAAAGGCGCCGGCCCCATCGAGATCTCCTTTACCCGATGCCCTGGTGGTCTACTACTCTCGCTCTGGGCACACCGCCTTAGCCTCTAGTTATCTGGCGAACCAGTTACACGCCGATCTGCGTGCTGTCGAAGCATTTGACTACTCATTGGGCTTGGCCGGGTGGGTGAATGCTATGGCTGATGGGGGTCTTGATGACGCGTGGATAAATCCCGCGTGGATGGATCTAGCTCCCTATGACGCTATCTATTTGGGAACACCCATCTGGCGTGGTTGCCCAGCGCCGCCGGCTTGGGAGTTTGTTAGGAGCAACATGTTCCCTGGGAAAAAGGTCGTACTAGTCACTACATCCAGAGGATCATGGAAGCAGTCAGCTATTGAGCTCCTTGGGCGAGAGATAGTTCGACGAGGTGCGCGATCATTCGAGCATCGGCCTTTGGCGCGCAAGCGTGCCTGGTTCAGAAGATCGGACCCAGATGATCTCAGAATTACGGATCTGATGTGACCGACCTACCATGAATGCCCCCGGCCAATGCTGCGTTTAGTCGGCACCCCTCGCCTTAGCTAGCGCTATGCCAATCGCCGCGTCGCCCCTTGCTGCACGCTCGTCAACGGCCTAGGGCCGTCCCGAGAGTTTCGTGAGGTGGTTTCATTCGCGATTGTCGAGCCGTCCGTTAGACAACGCATGCTGGAGAGCAATCGCAACCTGCGTCGCGGCGTAGACCCAATCGTTGTCTTCTTCGTACGGATCCACTTCCGAATCTTCTTTGCCACCATGGAAGAGGTTGTTGCGGACTTGCCGCATGGCTTCCACCAGCGCGACCGCATCCGATTCGGCATCCAATGGGCAGGGGCAAAAGCGGGCCACCAAGTTCCCGTTCTCTTCAATAATCATCTGCTTCATGGGGCGCTCATCGCGTTGACAGAGAAGGCGCGCACGCGCCGACTCAGGAACCTCTGACGCGAAATCGTCGCCCAACTTTCGGACGCGCTCTTGCACCTTGCGCCAAGCCACGTCGGACGTCGGTTGCCCCGTCCGGTCTTTCCGGAAGAAGTCCCCGTGCCGTCGGAGCTGGAATTCCAGTTTGCTCACGGTCTTGAGAAGGTCGTAGGCGAGATTGGCGCTTACCGGCATTTCAGCATTCTATGTGAGTAGTGTGAGGTCCGAATCGCAAACTGCCACAGCGAAGGCACAAGGACCACCAAGAAATGGCGCTACTTGAGAGCCGCCTAACACGCGGGAGGATGTCATCCTGTAGGCCGGGCGTCGCACCTCATCTAGATTCTTGACCTATAACCGCTTCGGGCTGGCAACGCAGGTCGGCAGTGACTTGGGACAACTTTGCCTAGACACCGCTAAGAATACTTGGATGGGGTTCGCGTGAAGGCCGCGCTTACGATTCGCCTCTCAGTAGTCGTCCATTGATTGCAGGTGAGTGCTGCGCTTCGACTTGGTGGCTGTCGAGTCTGGGTCGGGTTCATCTCCGTTCACCGTTACCCACTCGATGAGAGGGCCCAGGTCGGATTGGCGGCGGGCTTCCGCATACAGCTTGCTATAGGCGGCCATGGCGTATATCGGCGACAGCATGAGCTCCGCTGCCAAGGCGAAGACATCGGACTCGGGTGGCAGCGACACAGTGGTGAAGGCGCCGCTGTCGGCATCGGTGTGGCGCTCAGCCAGCGCATCCAGAAGACGCCGACGGAGTGCTTGCTGGAAGGGGCTATGGGTGGGATTAGGACACCTCAGGCCGTCTTCGACCGGAACCCAGGTGTCCAGTGACCAGGCGGGGGCGAGCACTTGCGGGGTTGCCGCGTCGTCAATCCCCTGTGCATTACCCTTCAGAGTGCCCATAGCCTGGTCAGAAAGCCGATTTCGCAACAACCAGCGGTCATCAACTGAACGCTGCCAGAGAGTCCATAGACTCCCACCGGACCGCCATTGGCCGATCTCCTCGAACAGTTCGGAGGCCAGTCCGCCTCGCGCCTCCAGCTTTGAGGCAAGGCTCCATGAGGCCGCCAGCGCGGGTGGGTTACGGAGCGGATGGGCCACGTTCGATAGGCCTAGCCATTGCGCGAGCACCGCAAAATCGGATAGACCCTCCCTGATTTCCTTAGGAACGGCTGCAACGCATTGTCCAACGGTATCGATGTGCTGCCCGCCCCGCTGGAAGGCAGCGAGGGCCGCGTACAAGGCCCACATCGGGCTGGCCATTGCTTGCTCGGTTGATGGCACCGCCACCTCCCGGCCGACTGTAAGCTGCGCTCGCGCCGCCTCCGTCGCAAGCCCGATCGGATCGAACAGCAGTGACGCACTTCCCATCCGGACCAGATGGATGGAGGCAGTCGCCAAGTCGAGCATTCGTGCGCCCTGAGTGTCCACCATCGGAGGGGTTGGCGGAGCTGAGGTACAGTCAAGGTAGATCTCGGTACGCCACCCCTTAATCACCGGGACGACCAGTCCGTCTTCATTCGACTCGTCCCAAGGGCTGGCCGTTCGCAGTGCGAGGCTGCCAGCTGTTGCTGCTAATTTGAGGTAGGCGTAGCCGAGCCTGTCGTCCGTACCACTGTGGATGAGGCGCTCCTCCAAGGTTGCCCCTACAAGGGAACTGAGGTGCCACTGCCGCCACGGTGGCGCGGGGTTTAGAGAGCCGTCGGGACTGAAACTGGAGTCGCGCGCGAAGACAAAGACCTCACCGATTTCGCTGAGATCGCGGCTTGGCTCCGTCGGAATCATCGAGTATTCAGCGGCATGAAGGGACTGATTTTGGTGCGTGGTTGACGTGCCGATGACGGGCGCAGCCGCGGAAAATTCGGGCCCGGGCAACCGCTGGTCGAGGGGCGCATCCGCAACAACGAACAGCGATTGCGCCGATTCGGCCCCGACGTGCACCAGGGCTTTGTAGAGTCCCGGAGCTAAGGACAGCGAGACCACTCCCGTACCGATGCTGACACGAGCGTAGCTAGCATCGAGCACCGTGATCTGCGCGTTGGGATTGTCCGTCCTCAACACCACCGGCTGCGCTGCAACCTCGTCGGTTCGCAAAGCGGGCATGTCGATAGGTGCAGCAACGGGAGGGGTGTTGCCTGCAGCTGGCAGCACCGGGTAGGGAACCTCGAAGGCGACGTCGGGTAGATTCCCTGGTGTAACGACGAGATGCAGACCCGGGGTCAGCTCCACGATGGGATGCTCGAGCTGGCGAAGCTGGCTACTGCGTAGCTGCCCATTTGGCGTCATGTCGGTGGGCGGCGCGGGTGGGTAAGGTGAGATGTCAGGATCCGGTTGCCGGTCGATGGCCGCGAATTTAGCAATGATGCGGCTCAGGTCGACGGCAACCCGGCGTGGGAGCGCGGAAGCTGGCGCCGACGCCGGGCGCTGATATATTCGAATCCGCTTCGTTGCGGGAGTCAGTGGTGGCGTGTATCCGGTTTCCTGTTCGTAGCGATCGGCCCATAGCACCTGGAAGTAGTCCGCGACGGCGCGATCCGTCACCCATCCGTCGGCGTCAGGCGGTGCGCTGCGCAGCGCGTCCAGTAGGACGCTAGTGAACAGGCCGCGAGACTGCCCGGCCGGGCCAATGTTGCGCTCAAAGGACTGACGTCCCCGCGGCGCTCCATACGCCTGGAACAATCGGACGTGTGCCGTTCGTTGCCGGTCCGGCGGGGTCCAAGTCGGCTCGAGCACCTGGCTCGCCTTGAGTACGTCCTGGCAGCAGTCCGTTACCAGGATGATTTCATCAAAGAAACCCGCGTTGGCGATTTTCGACGCATAACGCAGGACGGCGATATGCGCCGTGTCGCCGTTTTGCGCGACGGCCGAGAATAGTGCCGGGTCGTGAATCGCCGAACCGGCTGTGAACCCGTGTCCGGCGAAGAACAGATACAAGCGCTGTCCAATGCGGTCATGCCATCCGTTCGGGGTGCGCAGCCATAGATTAAGCGCCTTCTTGAGCTCCTTCTCGGTCGGGTTTGCGTCGTCCGGGGTCGCTGCCACGCCATAATCCTGCGACCGTATGACTTGGATACGTCGGGTGTCCAGGTCGCCGTACTCCGGATCGAGGAGCCATTGCCGGAACTCTTCGCCATCGTTCTCAGGTCCATGGAGGTCACTCAGGCCGGGATAACGGTTAATTGTCAGCACGATCGCGTAGTGATCATCTCGCGGCATGTCCACATCTCTCCCTGTTGCGTACACAAGGGCACCTTTGGCGTGCTCTCGAAGATGTCACCATCCGCCGAGGAGGCTCTCAACGCTGAGCAGCGTATCTTCGTCGTCGTCGAAAGCTCCGTGATCAATGCTTGTGCTGTTCAAGCCTGCTGTCTGTCCTTGGGACTTGGACCAGATCGTACGGTTCGGTGCAGCTCCGAGCCACGCGCGGACTGCACCTATTTCGGGAAACTTGCTATCTGAGTAGATGTGGTGCCAAGCGAAGAAGCGTTCCATGCCCAGCAGCGGCATGTCCGGTTCGTCGACGAGCGTTCCGTCGGAATTTGGGCGCGATTCGAGGACACCCGACACCAGATAGAGGAGGGAGCTGGGATAGATGAAGCGCTTCCAGTCCTGCCCATTGGGAAATTTAGAGTCGTCTCCGACGACCTGATCGTCCCGTTCGAATTCATCGCGCATGCCAAACAAGCGGAAGTGACGGATGCGATCGCCATGTTGGGTGATCGTGGCGGCAAAGCGCTCGTAGGTGATGGCGGGCGCCAGGAACACGACGTCGAATGCAATCTCGGCCGGCAGAAGCTCTGATGCCTTGTCAAGCCAATTGGCGATGTAGACGGCGCCAGTGCTGTGGCCGACTAGAGTGATCCTCGATAGCAGCCCTTCAGAGGCATGGGCGGCACGCAGCCGCTCCAGCAGCGCAGTTCCGGCATACAGGTCGGAGCCGTCGCCGAACGCATCGAGTGAGTCCTGCTTCATGCGGTTCCACTGGAGTGCCTTGCCCCATTCATTGAGTCCACTGCCACCAAAATGAACACCACGCAACACTTCCTCTACGACCGTTGCATACAGGCCGTGATCGCGTTGATCCGCGTACCGACGCAGAACACCCTGCAGGATGCGCTTCACCAGAAGGGAAACTTTGAACCAGACGATCAACCCGCGGCCTCCCTCGACCCCGGCGACCTGCGTTGATACCGCCTGCGAGAACGGGGTATCTCGAACGCTCGCTCCGCCCCCGATGAATGCATCGCGTGCTTCGTCTAACGCGGTTGGCAGGGTTTGCATGGCGACCACAAACTCGCTGTCGGTTTGCAAGTCGGCTTCGATCTCGGCGTCGTCGATCAGCGCACTCGCCGCACGCGCACCTGAGGGCCCCACTACAGGTTTGAAATCACGGTAGGGCACGTGATTGCGACTGGGATCGCTCCAATATGTATCAACTGCCTGGCGGACCTTCCCTGCATCGACGTTGCCCGGCGTGATGGTCCGGGCGCCGTTGCTACCTCCCAAGCGGCGGAGCGCGTACTCTAGCGCCTTGCGCACCAGATTCTTGAATACCGGCTCATCCGGCAGCTCGCGCAGGTTGTTGCGGATCGTTTCAACGAAACCCGACTCCCACACGGAAAAAACCGGATAGGCCGATTGAGAAAAGCGCCCCTCAAGTCGCTGGGCAATACCGATACCCGCGGCCTTGTCGACCAGGCCCCCGTGAAAGTAAAGCAGCAAATGACCACGCCCGTCCTTACGAAGCGCCGTGACGATAGCGTCGATATCCTCTGGCTTCGTATCGGTTCCGGCACCGATACGGCCGTTGCGACTGTGGATTTGATGCAGACTGCCCATACCTGGCCCCCTGTGACCAGAATGATGCCAACCCAGAGTGCCATGAGTTTATGAAGTGGGCAATCAGTAATCGCCTAGGTAGGGATTGGTCACCTCAATGCCGAGTAAGCGAAGGGCTAGAGTTGAATGCCCCGGACCATGCCGCAGCTGGGGCGGTAGTTTGCATTTGGCGCTCGATCGATAGGGACACGAGGGCACGGCTCATCGACCTGATCATTGAGGTACAGACGGAGAATTGGCTTTGAATGCCAATGGCGTCCATCTGATACGGTTCCTATGTAGGGTAGCTACCCAGGCAGGGGTAGCGCGGTATCCGTGCCGGGCCTCAAGTTTGGCTACGATCATGCCATCCGCTAATTCAGCTCGCCAAATAGCCACGGTTGGATCGCGGTTGGATCGTCGACGCAGAGGTGAAATTCGTTCGGCGGCTCCTTCTCTGCATCGGTGGCGCAGCGCAGTTCATGTAGTCGGTATTGGAGTAGTGCGGCACGGGTTCTTAACCTGTAGGCTGCCTTACCTCCGAAATACTCGATACGCACCATATCCTTCTGATCTGGTGTCAGATGCGGATGGGGGACGATCGACAGCTCTACCTGTGTCTGCCAGGCGGCGTCCTGGCTAGGCTCGGCCCGCTCTGGCCGAGGATCAGCCAGCTGTTTCAAGCCGCTCAGCCGATTTATAGACAGGTCCAGGAAGCGTCCGGCTTCCGCCTCGTCCTCGGCGATGACAAATGCGCGAACATGCCAGCGCCTGCCTGCCTGCACCAGCGCATGAGGGAACAGTCGTTTGGTGCGAGGTGCTGGGTTGCGCATGGACCGGTGCTCGCCAACGAGCCCCTTGCCCTCTCTGCAGGCACGATTAAGCAGTGCGAAGTGGCGTCGTTCAACGCCGCCGAGGATAAGCTGGGAGCTCTCGATAAAGCCTGTAGCTTCCTGGGGGCGCTCAAACGCAAGGTACTCTTCGATCAGCCCTTCGGTTAGGAGGGGTCTGAAGCCAGACATCGCCACGTATCCGCGCACATGGCTTCGGTACTCAAGGCCGCCTCCATTGAGTTCAGCATATTGGGTTAGCAATCGACTTACCGTGGTGATATGCAGATCAAACACTTGGCGTACTCGCTCATTGGTGACTTGCCCCTCCCAGAGGAGCAGCGTTTCGATGGCTCGAAGTGTTTCCGGACTTTTGTTTGGATTGGGGCGGGGGCGGGGCATGGGGCTGGGCCGGGGTCAGATGACACGCAGCTTAGCATTGATGCTAAGTTAGCGTTTATGATATGTTAGCGTTTATGCTAATGTGAAGTAGATAGCCCAACTTCTGTGGAGTTGCACAGTGTCCAGCTCTCTGTTTGAGGTACTGCCATCGCAACTCTTTCGCCCATTGGCCTCGGCAAATCGGGAGAACTACTGGCGGCTGCTCTTGGGTCTGTACGAAGAATTCTTCGGGCCAGAGGCTGAGGTTCCCCCGGCGACCGGCTGGGAACGGCGGCAGTTGACGCAGTTCATCGAGAACTACCTCGAACACGATGACGCTTGGCAGGCAGAAGAGGGGGTAGGCCAGCTCACTCCGCTCAACATTCGCGCCAACATGTACTTGAGCCATCTCACGGAGAATGGCTGGTTCGAAGAAGAGCAGGTGGGACTCACGCGCACTCTGTCCATGACTGCTGTGGTAAGCCGTTTCCTTGCCACCTTGCAGGTCTTCACAGAAGACACGCCGGCGATGGTGGGCGCGAAGATGCGTTCCATTGAAGACACATTACGTCGGGTGCTTGATCCTGCAAGCAATGTCTACGGTGACGACTTCGTAAACGCCGGCGACAGCGCCCATGCGCTTCTGTCCGGGATTGCCGCCATGAGTCTGAACGTGCGTACCCTGCAGCGCGAGATATTCAAGTCCGCGACCCCCGGGGCGGCTATCCGTCGGTTGTTTGAAGACTACATTTCCAAGCACGTCATGGCTGACTATGCGGACTTGGCTGGCGCCGATCACCCCCTCGCACGAAAGGCGCAGGTGTTGAGCCTAACTCAGGAAATCCATTACGGGGATCATCGGGAACGGATCATCGTGTGGTTGGCCGAGCGACGCTACAAAGGTGATAAAGGCACGGCTGAGGCTGTCTATGAGAAGGCGATCAGGCGATTGAGCAATGTCTATCGTCTGCAAGACTACTTCGATCGCTTGGGCCAGGATCAGCGCCATATCGAGCGTCGCATGCTGGCCATGATCGAGTACCAGCTTCGCGCGCCGGGCCAGCTCGAGAGACGGATCAAAAAGGCTATCGCCGGAGTCAATGCTGCGGAGAACTTCGACGCCTCCATGCCCGTTGGGCCCGGAGCATTGCTTTCCGGTGAACTCCTGTTTCAACCACGCATCGCCCGTCCGCCCATTCCCAGGACCGCGGATTCTCCGCGGCAGATGACAGCCGAGCAGGAGGCGCGGATGAACCTGCACAGGCGTGCGCGTGATGCGCGTACCGCCATGCCAACAGAGGTGAGGGTGTACTTGCAGGGTGTCATGGGAGGAGGTAGGCAGATCCGGGCGTCTCAGCTTCCCATCACCGGTATCAAGCAATTTCGAATGGTGCAGACGCTGTCCACCTACGCACAGGAAGCAATGACAGGCCTCGGAAAGAAGCACCATGAAGGAATTTCAAAGCGACTACCTGGATATCGCTTCCAAAGCGCCGGTGATGAACGAATTGCCGGGCCGTATTTGGACATGCCGGACTTCTACATCACCAAGGTGAAATGACATGGCACGCCACTGGGAAAAGGCGCTTAGCCGCGACACTATGTACGAAGAGCAGGACTACGAGCAGGCGGCCTATCGGCTAGTAACCCATCAGGTCTTGTCCGCCTCTGACCGGGCGACCCGGAAGGATTACGGCATTGTCAGCCGAAATATCAATGACTTTGAGCAGGCAGTTCGTCCCCTTGGCATCGAGCTGTTGCACGACACCAACTACCAGTACATCGTGGCGCGGCCCGTGCACGTACTGACCCAACAGCGAGCCAGCAAGGACGAAACCCTGCTGCTGTTGGTGCTCGCCGGCGTTCATCATCGCGTCCGTTTCGAGGGGCGCGAAGAGCCAAATGGCGAAACTTTCGTCGATTTGCCTGACTTGCAAGAGCACTACGAGAAGGAAACGGGCAGGGACTTTCCCTCGCCTGGGGACTTCCGCTCTTTGATGACCAAGTTCAAGCGCTGGGGGATTGCTGCCTTTGAGGACAAGGACGATGTACGGAATCAGCTCGCGAAGGTTCGCATCCATCCCGCGATCGGAGATCTGCTGCGGAAGGAATACTTGAGCCATCTGGAATCCTTCCGTAAGGAAGTGGCAGGTGAGGGGGATGCGGCTACTTTCGACGCAATGAATGAAGTCACGGAGGATGGCGATGTATCTGCTTGAGAAATTTCACTTGGTACAGTTTTTCCTATTCCGTGCCGAAACCCTGAGCTTTAGCCCTGCAACAGGCATTGTGGCGCCTAACGGATCTGGAAAATCTGCGATTCTGGATGCGATGCAGATCGTCTTGTACGGAGGGGATCAGAATCAAATCGATCTCAATGCGCAGTCAGGGGGGGTATCAGGCACTCGAGGGCGTTCAGTGCGCGAATACTGCCTCGGCTACTATCGCGGTGACGAGCATATTCGTGAGAATGCGACGTCCTATTTGACCATGGTGTTTCGCGACACTGAGGGCGAATTGCCGCCGGTTTCGGTTGGCCTGGCCCTGGGCGCGTCAGTGGGCGACCCAAAGCTGCACGTCTACGGGCGCTATGTGGTCCAAGGGGTTGCGCTCGCGTTAGATGATCATCTTGAAGCGAACGCCGAGGCGGAACTTTTGCCGTTGGCCTGGGGAACGTTCAATAAGCTGATGGAGGACGCAGTCAGTCGCGTGAATGGTAGGCTCGCAGTGCCTCCGTCGGCGGAGAAGCAGGTTGAAGCAATGTTGTTCGCCTTGCGCCCCAAAGGAGGGGGCAGCATCGACCCGAGAGCTTTTCGGCGAGCGATGAAGAATGCGCTTAATCTGCAGAAAGTTCCTGACACCAGCAGCTTTGTTCGAAATTACATTGTCGATGCCTATCCTATCGAGCTCAAGAACTTCCGCTCCCAGCTCGACAATCTGCGCTCGCTTCAAGCCAAGGTTCTGGAAACACTGGACAGGCTTGAGAACGTCAAAAGCTTGATCGCAGCCGGTCATAAGGCTACTCAGACTCGGATGCACGCAGCGACCTATAGGGCGCTGTTGGATGACTATGAGCGTGAACAACACATGGATGCTGTTGATGCGGCACAAACTACGCTGCATGAAGCGCGGGACAGGCATCAGGCAGCGCAGAATGCAGTCGACAGCGCCAAGGCGGAGCATGATCGACTCAACGGCGTGTACATCGAACTAGAGCTTCAATCAGCAGCAGATCCGGCGATCAGTGCCGCCCGTGACCTGGCCAGCGAACGAGAGAGATCACTTAGACCTATCAAAACCAACGTGGCCCAGGCCATTCGCGAGGTGGTGGCGGGCTTCGAGAAGGCCAACCGCGTGAAACCCGATCTCGGAGGCTGGCAGCATCTGGCGATGCCGTGGGTTGAGCTTCTTGATGCGGTTTCCAGTACATCCGTATCCGATGCGCTTGTGCTTGACGTTTCGCAGGCCTCGGCAGCATTGCGCGAGTCCAGCATGCGGGTTGCTCCGATCATCCAGTCGGCACGGCGTCAGCTAGACCATGACGAGCAGAGGCTGTCCAAGCTTGGAAATGAACTTAGGATCGCTAACGAGCAGATCAAACGCATCCAGGAAGGCAAAGCGGAACTCCCGCCGGCCGTCCAAGCAGTTGTGAACATACTTGGAGACAAAGGACTTCTGTGCACGCCCGTCTGCGATTTGGTTACAGTCACAGATGCCGACTGGGCACCCGTAATCGAGGGATTCCTTGGTCGTTCGCGCACTGCCCTGGTTGTCCGTAGCGGCAAGTTTGAGGATGCCTTGTCCGTTTTCAACAAGATTCCGTGGGATACAAAGCCGGATTCAGTACTGTTGGTGAACCCGGTGAAGTCGAAGGCGGATATGGGTGTGGTTCCGCCAATGGGTCTCGCGCACCTGATCGCGGGTGACAATCAAGTGGCGGTGGACTATATCCGTCTTCGACTCGGCCGGCTGGAGCGATTGGAGCGCGTCACCACGGATAGCCCAGAGGGCTTCACCCGTACTGGCGAGCAGGCTGGACGTGCTGATTTCGGCCGTCGACGCCCCTTGTCTGCAACGGAACTGGTGTTGGGACGCCAAGATGCGAGCCATCGCCTGGCGGTGCTTCGGCAGCAGCGCAGCACTTTGGGGCAGAACGCAGCCGAATGCGAGCAGGAGGCGAACCGGTCGCGCCAGTTGGTTGAAGCCCTTGAGAAGTTGGTGGGACTTGAAGGACGTATCCAGGACATTGAAAGATGGCTGAACTCGCACATTCAGGAGCAATCCGCGCTTGATGCAAAGGCGGCGATGCAAGAGATCGCAAGCGCACCTGATCTCCTTGCTCGTCAGCTGCTCATCACAGAGGCAAGGCGAGCTGCCCTGGCAGCACAGTCGAAGCTGGAAGAAAGCAGCAGAGACGTCGGAACTCATGGTGAGGCTTTCCGGCAAGCACAGAGACGGCTAGACGAGCTTGCGGATAGAACCAACGGAATCTGCTCAAAGGCGGCTCTCAGTCGCCGCAATGAATACGTGGGTGATGAGTGGTTCGAAACAAAACGCGATGAGTTTGATGGTTCCGGCCTATCGCTGCATACGATTGTGGCGAAGATTAGTGACGCTACGGTTAGAAGTGGCAATCAGCTGTCTTCCCAGGTGCAGGCCTTGGCAAGTGACATGTCTACATACGCAAACCAATTCGATCCGCAGATGGATATCGCGGTGGGCGACTTGGGTGCCATGTGCGAGACGATGGCTCAGGAGAAGCAACGGCTAGAGGAATCCGAGCTCCATCACTACCAAGTGCTTTCCGCGGAAGCTGCAGAAGCGGCAGAGCAAACGTTCAAGGTGCAGATCGCCGCCCGCCTGAGCGACCACTTCGCCAGCATGCGCAGCACGCTCAATGAGCTGAACAGTACGATGGAGCGCTTGCCGCCATTCTCGAACAACGAGAAGTATCACTTCGTCACCAATCTCAATAAAGATCATGAGTCGCTGTACAAATTCATACTGAAGGTGGCTGGTGCGGGACCGGAGGGGGATATCTTCTCTGGACAGGTGGATGCTCCTCCTGAGTTCAGGGCGATGCTTGAGGGAAAGGATGCAGAGGCCAACAGGCTTCTGGAGGACTATCGCAATTTCTTCAACTTCGAGATTGACGTTCGCAGCAATGGTGTGACGGTGACCGACTTCTCAAAGCGCATGGACAAGGGTTCCGGGGGCGAGCACCGCGCGCCTCTTTTCATCGTTGCTGCAGCGTCGATGGCGCGCGCATTGGGAAAGTTGCGCGGTGATCAAGGCGGCATGTCGCTGATAATTTTCGATGAGTTGGGTGACAAGATTGACTCAGTGAATACCCGTGCCGTCTTTGAGTACCTGAAGGCATTGGGCCTTCAGCCCATCGTCGCGGCACCGGACGATGCCTTGGGTAAGATCAACGAATCGGTGGATACCTACATCGAGATGTACCGTGACGACGATCTTATCTCCATCAAACACGTACGCATTGATGACGATGGTCATGTAATTCTGGATTCCGATAACTGGCGCAAGCATCCCGAGCTTTTCGAGGAGGAGCTCAAGCGTGTTGAAGCAAGTCGAATGCCCCATGGGGAAGGGGTCGTTGCATGACTATAGCCCGGGCCTTCCTTACGTCAATTTTCAATCGCTCCCAGAATGCAGTGAGTCGTGGCAAGGATGAGCGAATAGCTCTCAGGCTGACGGAGTCATCATGCCCAGAGTTCTTCAGCCTGCGCAGCATCGAGGATGCAAGAGCGTTTCGTTCCGAACTTGAACTGGCTGAGCGCTCTGGAGCCATCGAAATCAAGGCCAAGGTGATGGTGCAGCCGCCTCTAGATGTTGCGGGCGTTGCCGTACTGAACCTCGCAAAGCTGGCGAACTTCTTGGGCGCACGACTTCGTCGTGATTCCGTATCAGAGGCCCGTTCCATGCTGGACACTCACACCGGCCTTTTCCCCGTACTGACCGAGGTCATTGAGCGCTGGTCGCTGGGCCATAAGGTTCGCGGGCAAGAGGCTACCGATGCTTCTGTAGCGCAAATACTGGATGCAATCAGACTCATTTCAGCAAGGCGAGGTGTCGTCAGGGACGAACTGTTGCGCCGGGTTTCGGCCATGATGTTTGGTGACAGCAAGCGAGTGGAGGGCATCGTGAAATGGATCGATTTGCTTTGGTTCAACTCTATTGCACCATCTGGACTTGATAGTAGCGAGGTCTTCTCGGCCATAGGCCTGCACAAGGAACCATTGCCCGTACTGATCTCAGGTCCGCTTACGGTTGTTACGTCGACTACGGTGGTGGGAGTGGTTCATCCATATCTCGGCTTCGCTCCTGCCCACATCACTGGATTCGTGCCGAATCCAGCCGTGTTGAGTTGGCGTGTTCTCACCATAGAGAATCGACAGACATTCCATGAGTTTGCTGAAGCTGCATCTGATCAAGTCGGCCTCGTGCTGCTCTATACCGGTGGTATGCCGTCCCCATCCTGGAGACAGGTCTACATGCTGATCTTGAAATCACTTCCTTGCCAGACAACTCAGGCGTTTCATTTCGGCGACTTGGATGAGGGGGGGATGAGAATTGGCGCCGTCATCGCAGGATCTGCCGCCGAGGCGGGGTTCACCCTGAAGCCGTGGTTGATGGATCCCAGGGAGCTCATTGGTCTCGGTTACGCTCTCAAGCCAACGGCTGAATCGGTGTCTAGCGCAATATCTCGAACTTGTCGATCCATCGGGTGGAATGACTTGGCCATTCATGTGGAAACGCATCCGGGGACGCTGGAGCAGGAGGTTCTCCTTCCACAGTTTCCAGGCTCCTAGAATTCTGGGCAGTCTGACCTAGGCGACAAATTGCTTTGCGCCGTCTTTAATGCCTTGATGCGCGTGCCCCGATCATTGCGGGAAGGGAATCATGAGATTTTTTGAACTTGATGCTGTAGATATCACAGCGCTCAGTGCTGGCGATCTGCGTGAATTGGTTGCCCGTCTTTGCGAAGCGGAGGTAATCCAGCAGGGGCGTCGGCCGAAGAGCGTTATGTGGGGAGGTGCGCAGGAGGCACCTGATGGCGGTTTGGATGTCCGTATTGAGGCTATGGACTTGCCGTCCAACGACGGCTTTGTTCCTCGTGGGATCTGCGGTTTCCAGGTCAAGAAGCATGCTATGGGTGCGGCGGCATGCAGGGACGAGATGTTGGAGGGTGGCACCCCAAAGCTCGTACTTGCAGATCTTGCCGATCGAAATGGTGCCTACATTATCGTTAGTGGCAAGGACGATTGTTCAGACAGCATGTTGGCGAGTCGAGTGCGGGCGATGGAGGCGGTCGCGGAGACCCTTCCTGGAAAAGCGTCTCTGCGCGTTGACTTTTATGGTCGAGATCGATTGGCGACTTGGCTACGGCGGCATCCAAGCGTTGCGCTGTGGGTTCGTGCGCGCCTCGGCCGCCCCTTGTCCGGCTGGAGGCCTTTCGGGAGGTGGGCAGCTACTCCCCCAGCCCAGAACGACGCATTCCTTGTTGATGACCACCCCTGCGTGATTGACGCGAACTCGAGCGCAAAGACTCCTATGCCTGTTTCTGAGGGTATACATCTAGCTCGAGAACGGTTGCGCCGCCGCGGTAGTGCGGTGCGCATCACCGGCCTCTCCGGAGTGGGGAAGACGCGATTCGCGCAGGCCCTGTTTGAGGCGAACGTTGGTGAGGAGGCCTTGTCACCAGCTAGCGCAATCTACGCCGACCTGGGTGAGAACTTGACACCGACGGCATCCGAGCTAGTTTCATACATCGTTGCTAACGATCATGCGGTTCAATTGGTGCTGGACAACTGCCCGCCAGACGTGCATCGGCAGTTGCAGAAGCAGGTCTCCGCAAGTAGCGCGATGCTCAGCCTTCTGACAATCGAGTACGACATCTCGGACGATCGTCCTGAGGAAACCGAAGTGATCCACCTCGAGCCGTGCAGCGAGGAGACGGTCTCGATGCTGATCCAGCGGCGGCACCCAGACATCGGGAAGTTGAACGCGGGCAAAATCGCCGAATTTTCCGGCGGCAATTCGCGCATCGCGATCGCGCTGGCCAGCCGGGTAGATGCAGATGAGACGTTGACAAACTTCTCCGACGAGGACCTTTTCCATAGGTTGTTCAGTCAACGAAAAGGAGCGTCCAATGAACTTCTGGAATGCGCTGAAGCGCTATCGCTCGTCTATTCCTTCAATGTCTCCTCGTCCGAGTTCAATGATGAGCTTGGCGTCCTAAGTGCCATCGTTGGCCTCGATCGTCGTGGTCTGCATCGGGCTCAGGCTGAGTTGATGCGTCGTCAGCTCGCGCAGAGTCGTGGTGAGTGGAGAGCAGTTCTTCCTCATGCACTTGCCAATCGTTTGGCGAAGCGTGCGCTGGAGAACATCCCTGTCGATGCAATCAATGCCGAGCTGCTAAAGCCAGAGAACCTCCGACTTTTCGTCTCATGTGCGCATCGACTGGGATACCTGCACGATTTCGAGCCTGCGGTTCGGATGGCAAATAGTTGGGTGAGCCCCGGCGGACCGCTGCATGATATTGGATCGTGTAACGAAGGCACGCTGTCTGCATTGCTATACATAGCGCCGGTATTCCCGGAGACCGTGCTGCAGCTGATCGAGAACGCCGCAACCAAGCCAGGCTTTGCCTCGCGCGAGAACCGAAACTTCAGGTTGTTCGTGCGCCTGCTGCACCAGCTAGCTTACGACGACGATAAGTTTGATCGTGCTGCGACGGTCATGCTGAAGTTCTCCGAGGGCGAGAAGTCAGGTGAGAACAGGGACAGCATAGTTGGACAGATGCGGCATCTGTTCTCGTTGCACCTGTCAGGTACGCTGGCGCGACCAGAACGGCGGTGTGCGTTTGTCAGCAAGCTACTCGAGTCGGGCACCGAGAGGCATCGCGAGATCGCAGCCGAGCTGTTCCATGCTGCGTTCGAAGCGACGCACTGGACGTCTTTCTCTGCGTTCGACTTCGGTGCACGTAGACGTGATGCTGGCTGGCAGCCGCGAACGCGTGCCGAAGAGCTCGAGTGGTATATCGGCTTCTTGAACTTGCTGCGACCGGTGCTGACATGTGATGACTTGACTCTTCGCGACTGGGCGCGCTCACTTCTGGCAGGTCATTTCCGGGAACTATGGACGTTTGCGGGCTGTTTTGATGATCTCGAGGAGATAGTCAGAAGTCATGCTTCGAAAGGGGAATGGCCGCAGATGTGGGTCTCGGTAAAGAAGACGCTTGGCTTCGATGGCGACTCAGCTCATCCTGATCTACTGGCTCGGCTGGAGTCACTTTCGCGCGTTGCGGCACCATCCGACCTCTATTCTGAGATCGAGGCCTATGTGCTGTCCAATACTTGGGATCACATCGAGAGTAGGGGGGGGCAAGTAGCCTTCAGTGACGAGATGATCAAAGAGAAGGTCATCTCTCTTGGTGAGATGGCCGCAGCAGAGCTAGGTTGCTTAGAGCGATTGGGTCCAGGGCTTTGGTCGGGCGAGTTCGATGCACTGCATCCTTTCGGCATTGGGCTGGCGCAAGGCAGCGTCGACCTAATTGCCACTTATGAGCGTCTTTTGAGCCTGGTGCAACTGCAGGCGCCTGCGAAGCTCAATCCACAGGTGCTTCAAGGCTATATCAGCGCTGCAAACGATATCGACCCCCGCTTGGCCATGGTGATGTTGGAGCGGGTGCTAGATCATCCCTTGTTGCGGACCTTCTTCATCTACCTGCTCAGCGCCATCAAGATTGGCCCATGGGGGTTCAATATGCTGATTGAGTTGGCTCGAGGGGAAGAGTTCGAAGCGTGGCGGTTTGGACAGCTTGCCTATGGCCGCATGCACGAGTCCCTTACCGACAGCGAGCTCGCGGAACTGTTCACCATATTGAACCAGCGCCATGATGGCTTCTACACCACGCTTAGTGTGCTAGAAATGCGATTCTTCGCGGGGAGGGGCGGAAACTACGTGCCGAGTGAAGATCTCCTTTCGACAGGGCGCGACGCCATTCGCGCTCTACTCGGGGGGAAGCGCGGACAGACTGAATTGAATCGCATCCGAGGGACCAAGCGGATCGCCCAGCAGTGCCTATCTGAGTCTGCTCCAGAACAGGAAGTCGAGGAGATCGTGAGGTTGCTTTGCGAAGGGTTGGATGATCTTAGAATTCGCAGCTCTGATTTCGAAGTCCTCATGACAACGCTATTCCGCAACTTCCCGGAGATTGTCCTTGGAGAGATCTTCACGGGCGACGATAGGGAGCGTCGTTTGATTGATCGCGTTTTCAAGTGTCGTTTCGGAGGTGCTTCGCCGTCACTCAATAGTATGCCGGTGGATCGGTTGATTACCTGGTGTCGAGGTGATCAAGATCGGATCGTGGGTGTTGCCGCAGCGACCTGCGCCTACTCAACTGTAGAGGAGGGTCGGCAGGGATTCGTGTAAAAAACAGCTAAAAGCGAGTTAAGTCATTGGCATGGTTAAAGTTTCCAGCGACGACTGTGCCACTGCAAGCCCCGGGTTGCTATGCTGCTCCCAGAGCCGACGCCTAGAGTGAGGCATGGAGCGCGACCGCTATCCCCCTCTCGCTGCTGAGTGCGAGCATTGGCTGCGCACCGAGGTCGCCGTGGCCTACGACGCACTCAAAGCCGATCCCACGCGGGGTTTGGCCATCGATGACGTGCGAGCCAACCTCGTCAAAGCTCGTCGCGATCGCGAAGCTGCGGCGTCCTCGTGCGGCGGCAATGGTTGGTGCAACTACTGTGGGAGCGACGTGAGTCGCGATGAGGCATTACCGGTAAAGCTTCATCACGACTCACGTCGCTCCCACAAAAGCAGGGTGGCCGCTGCGTACGAAGCGACGCCCCTTCTACGTCCCCTGCACACCCTTCCAGAACGCAACATGCCCGCGAATCTGTTTGGCGGCGTCCTTCGGCTCCGGGTAGTACCAGGCCGCATTGGCGTTGACCGCATCTCCGACCACCACGTCGTAGTAGTGCGCCGTGCCTTTCCACGGACATACCGTAGTGTGGCTGGATTCGCGGAAGTATTCGCGCGGGAGCGACGCCAAGGGGAAATAGTGGTTGTTTTCGACTACGACCGTAGCGTCGCTGCTGGCCAGGGTGGTGTCGTTCCAGATGGCTTGTTTCATTGGGGGAACCTGCAGTGAGGGTGCCGGCCAGTATGCGCGTCGACAAAAAGAAACGGACATACAGCCTCTTCCGACCTGCTGATCCTGTGAGAGCGACGTCAGTCGCGATGAAGCTTTACCGGTAATGCCTCATCGCGACTGACGTCGCTCCCACAGGAAAATCTGACTGCAGGCAGGTTTGTGAAGCTAGTGATTGCCCGCACTCAGCCACCGGGCTTCAAAACCACCTTGGTCCAGCCGTCTTCGCGCGCATCGAAACGTTTGTAACCCTCGGGCGCCTGCGCCAGTGGCAACTCATGCGAGATCAGGAATGAAGGCTTGGCCTTGCCTGCCTGGATCAGGTTGCAGAGTTGGCGGTTGTACGCCTTGACGTTGGCCTGGCCGGTGCGGATCTGCTGGCCCTTGAACCAGAACTCACCGAAGTTGAAAGCCAGGTGGCCTTGCTTGGCCAGCTTGTCCTCGGCACCCGGGTCCTCGGGAATGAACACGCCCACGACGCCTATCCCGCCGGTCGGCTTCACCGTCTTGACCAGGTTGTTCATGGTCAGGTTGGGCACTTCATGGCCCTTGCAGTTGAAACATTGATAACCGACGCATTCGCAGCCGCGATCGGCGCCGTTGCCTTCTGTGAGTTCGAGCACCTGCTCGACGCCGCTGCCTTCCACGTCGTGGATCGCGATTGCACCGATTTTTTCGGCCAGTGCCAGGCGGTCCTTCTGCATGTCGACCACCATGACCTTGCTGGCGCCCTTGATCATCGCCGAATACGCCGCCATCAGTCCCACTGGCCCGGCGCCGTAGATCACCACCGTTTCGCCAGGCTGCACGCCGGCCAGTTCGGTGGCGTGATAACCGGTGGGAAAGATATCGGAAAGCATCACGTAGTCGTTCTCCTTCTCCTGCGCATCCGGCGGCAACACCAGGCAGTTGAAGTCGGCATACGGCACGCGCAGATACTCGGCCTGGCCACCTTCGTACGGTCCCATGCCGGCGAATCCGTAGGCGCCGCCGGCGTTGCCCGGGTTCACCGTCAGGCAATACCCAGTCTTGCCGCGTTCGCAGTTGGCGCAGAAACCACAGCCGATGTTGAAGGGCAGGCACACGCGGTCGCCGACCTTGACCCGATCCACCGCATCGCCGACTTCGATCACCTCGCCCAGGTTCTCGTGGCCGAGGATGCGCCCGGCCTGCATGTCGGTGCGACCTTCGTACATGTGCAGATCGGAGCCGCAGATATTGGTGGTGGTGATGCGCACCAGGGCATCGGTGGATTTTTCGACTTTCGCATCGGGGACATCGACCACGCTGACATCTCGCGGGCCGTTATAGACGAGGGCTTTCATGGGGAATTCCTTGAGCGAGAGTGACGCCGGGTGCCGACGCGCTGTCGCAGCGTTGTTGTTGTGCGGTAAGGGTGTTGAAGCGAGCTTAGCGATCGGCGCGTATGCATCGCGGCAAGACGATGTGATCCGTGGGTGAAACCGGCTTCGTCCGGCCCTGGGGGTTTTTCTCGATGACCGACAATCGTGCTTGCCACTGAAGCGCCATCGATTGACCTGAAACGCCTGCTGGATTCATGAGGCAACCGCTCCGCAAGTAACGCCAGGTGCCGCGAATTTGTCTAAGGCAACGCTGATCAAGTCTCAAAAACCTGAGAAAATAGTCTCATGTATTGGATAGCGGGAATCGAGCGATGAAGCAGCAGACCTTGGCGATGGCGGCGGATCAGGAAGTTGGGTTCGAGCAGTACCGTCGGCCCACGCGCCGGGATGTGTTTCTTTCGACGATGGAGCAGATCGTGCCGTGGTCGGCGCTGTGCGCGGTGATCGAGCCGCACTACCCCAAGCCTGGCAACGGTCGTCCGCCGGTGGGGCTGGAGCGGATGCTGCGGATGTATTTCGTGCAGCACTGGTTCAACCTGGCCGACCAGGCATGCGAGGAAGCACTGCTCGATAGTCCGGCGCTGCGGCGGTTCGTGGGGATCGACCTGGGCCGCGAGCGGGTGCCCGACGCCACCACGCTGCTGAAGTTCCGCCGCTTGCTGGAGCACCACGAGTTGGGCGCAGCGTTGTTCGCCCAAGTGGGAGACGTGCTTGAGGACCGCGGCCTGAAGGTGGGCACCGGCACGATCGTGGATGCCACGATAATCGCAGCACCGAGTTCGACCAAGAACGCCGACAAGGCCCGCGATCCTGACATGCACCAGACGCGCAAAGGCCAGCAGTGGTATTACGGGATGAAGCTGCACATTGGCGTGGACAGCCGCACGGGGCTGGCGCACAGCGCGGCGGTGACCGCAGCCAACGTACACGACAAGCACTTGCTGGAGGACCTGCTGCACGGGGAGGAGCGGCGGGTCTATGGCGACAGTGCCTATGCCAGCCAGAAGGCCCTGATTGGCGAGCATGCGCCGCATGCCAAGGACTTCACCAACCAGCGGGTGCGCAAGGGCGGCGAAGTGGATGAAGCCGAGCGCAACCGCAACAAGTCCAGGATCCGGGCACGGGTGGAACACGTGTTCGCGGTGGTGAAGCGGCTGTGGGGCTTCAGCAAGGTGCGCTACCGAGGGCTGGAGAAGAATGCCAATCGCAGCTTCGTGGTGTTGGGGCTGGCCAACCTGTACTTGGCGCGTGCCCGTGTGGCGGGATAGATGCCCTTGGTGGGCAGCGATGGGGGTGAAAATCCCCGACCGCTGCAAGGTTCAAGCTACAAAAGTCCATGTAGGGACAAAAATCGCTTCATCGAATTCATCTTGATCAGTGCAATCGCTGTGCAGCTACTTGATCAGCGTTGCCTTAATGCCCAGCCAGACTGCGGCGATGCCGAGTACAACACTTGCGCCCGCGTACAGCACGGCAACCCACAGCTCGCCACGCCGCAACAGGTGGGTTGCTTCAAGGCCGAATGCAGAAAACGTGGTAAACCCGCCGAGTAGGCCGGTGAAGAGGAACAATCTTGTGCTTGGGCCAAACAGCTCGAACCGCTCGGCGAGGCCGGCAAGAATGCCCACAACGAGACATCCCAGCACGTTGACGGCGAACGTGCTGTACGGAAAGCGCTCTTGTGCGGTCAGGTGTAGGACGACGCCGCCAAGCTTGTAGCGAGCGACCGCGCCAATGAACCCTCCGAGACCCACGAGCAGGATGGCTTTCATGCTGTGTGACCTGCCGTGAACTCAAGAATGCGCCTGGAGAAATCGATCGGCTCGACTTCGCGCTTGAGGTCCAGCGTGTAGTCGCCGAACCGGTTGATGTGGCTGGTCCGGTATGGCGACAACCCAGCAAGCACTTCCGGGCTGATGTTAGCGCCATCTTGCCGCAGCTCCGCCAGCACCCGGGTCATCTGCTCCACGTTGTGCAGGATGACCAGGTTGGCCACCAGCTGGTTGTAACGCACGATCTTGCGCTGCTCGTGCTGGACGTTCTCGGCAATGATGCCCTCGCCGCCGAAGAACGCCCATTTGACGAAGCCGTTGAACTCCTCGCTTTTGTTGGTGGCGGCGTGGATGGTTTTGCGCACTTCGACATCGTCGATGTAGCGCAGCAGGAACAACGTGCGCACGGCCTTGCCCAGTTCGCGAAACGCCCAGTACAGCTTGTTCTTCCGGCTGTAGGTGCCGAGCCGGCGCAGGATGGTCGAGGCGGTAATCTTGCCCACTTTGATGGAAATCGCGACCCGCAGCATGTCGTGCAGGTGGGTCTCGATCAGCTTCCAGTCGATGTTGTCGCCGAACAGTGCCTGGATGTTCTCGTACGTCCGCCCCGGCTCCGGCCGGGAGAACACCAGATCCTTGATGTTGCGGATGCGAGGCATCAGGTTGATGCCTAGCAGATGCGCCAGCCCGAACACCGGGAAGCTCTGCGCCTGGGTGTCGCCGTGCACCGTGTCGGGCTGGATGTCGGAGCGGTTGGCCAGCAGCCCGTCGAGGATGTAGACCGCCTCGTGCACGCCGCACGGGATGAAGTGGCTGAACAACGCGATGTACTTGTCGGACACGTGGTAATAGCCGATGCCGCCATAGCCGCCGTACCGGATGTGGTACTCCGACAACAGGTTCTGCTCGTACACGCTCCACTTGGTGCCGTCGGCCGAGGCGCTCTTGCCGCTGCCCCAATAACCGGGCAGCTCGAACTTGTTGTACAGGTTGATCACCTCGACGATCGCCTTGTCGAGGGTCTCGTCGGTGACGTATTTCAGGTTCAACCAGGAGATCTGACGCCGGCTGAAACCCTTGACCGAGCGCGCGGTCTGGGTCGGCCCAAGATTGCAGCCGTAGCAGAACAGCGTGGTGATCACCCGCCGCAGCAGATCGTCGACCCGCGCGTCGGTGCCGGCGATCGGACGGAAGTGCACGTGCAGATCCAGCCAGCGGGTGGTGTCAACCAGGACATCGACGATGCTGGTCGGTGGCAGGCGTTCAGTGATCGCGCTATCCACCGCGGCGATCGCCTGCGTTACCTGGGCGCCCTGCAGGCGCCTGAGCACCAATCGCCCGTCGACCACGCTGGCGTGCAGGTTGTCCGGAAACCGGGCATCGACGGCATCGGCCAATGTCGTCAGCTCGGTGCGCAAGCCCTGCACAAAGTCGGCCGCGTCGGTGGCGATCCCCGATACCTCGCCGTAGGCGTCCAGCTCCTGCGCGAACGTCGCCTCGTCGACCAGCTGCTCGCGGTAGTCGTCGTAGCGCTCGCCGTGCGGGATGTACAAGTCGCCGGATTTGAGTTCGTCCTTGACCTGCGCCAGCACCGCCAGCTCGAAATACTTGCGGTGGATCCAGCCGGGGCTGGCAGCAGCCAAGGCCTTGGGCAGCACGTGCTTTCGCCAGGCGGCCGACAGCCAAGTCAGGTCGGTGGTCACCTCCAGCCCCAGCCCGGCCGCGTCGACCGCCTCGCGACGCTGGCTGCGCAGCGCGAGTACGGCGCCGATCATGTGCTCCATGCTGGGATCCTGGCTGGCGGCCCGCAGGCCCATGATCTCCAGACAGTTGAACAGCAGCGGGCGCAATGTCCCGTACGGCGCCAGCAGGAACGGCAGGTAGTTGCGGCCGGCGTAGGCCATGTGCTCATCGCATTCGGCCATCAGCAGGCTGATGTCGGCGACCAGCACGCCCTCGATCGCATCCACGCGCTGGGTATCGGTGCCCTCGACCTGGTAGGCCTGCAGGATCTCCCGGAGCTGGCCGATCAGCGCGTCGGCGCGCTTGCTGTGTTCGAGCTGGTAGGCGATCAGCTTCTGCTGCGCGGTGTTCTCCAGGTTCTGAATCAGCCGGATGAACAGGTCGGCCGCATCGTCGAGCGTCTTGCGGTACTGCGAACGGATGAAGATCGCGGCCAGCGCATAGCGCTTGACCGGGACCAGTTCGGCCAGTTCGCTGGCATCGAGCGCGCGGGCCATCGCGCGGAATTGCTTGAGCTTGGGCACCGAGACATCAATCGGCGGCAGTTGCTCGGCCAAGGTACGCAGGCGCTGGATGTGCTGCAGGTAATGGCGCACTTCCTTGTTGGTCGGCCGCTTGGGCTCGCGCTTGAGCGCGTGCCAGCCGCTGTGATGGCTGCCCGGCGGCGTCAGCAGCAGCTCGTCGATCAGCGCCCGCATCGCCGGCGTCAGCGCGTCCGTAATCTGGCGGTAGTGCGCGTCGTGGACCTGTTCGCGGGCGGCGATCGCGAGACGTTCGAGCGTGCTGAACGCCGGCAGCTCAAAGCGGTGGTGCACCAGCTCTTCGAGCATCACGTTCACGATGTCGGGCACGATGTGTTTGGTCTGAGCCGCCGTTTCAGCAACCGTGCCAAGCCAGTCACGCCCGGCGCTATCGAGCGGGCGGACATTGAGGAACGCCCGCAGCTGGGCCAGGTGCCCACGCTTGCCACCGGACGTGTCGTAGCTCGCCAACCGGTCGGCCGGTACGCGCCGCATCCCCACGGCCTGGGCGACGTGCTGCGCGATGCGTTGGGGCACCTCGTCCAGTGTCGTGAAATAACCCAACCGCTGAAACAGCTTCAGATGCAGCAACAGGGCCAGACGCGTGGCCGGGCCGCTGGTGATGCTTCGGACGCACTGAAGTTCCGCCTCGCTGGGCGTGTAGATGTCCTGCAGTTCTTTGGCGGTGGGATCGGGCTTGAGGCGTGGGTAGGCGGTTTCGTGCAGCGTCGTCATGCGCAGCTCAGTCCCAATGGCGGCCGCCCGCTTCATCGCGCAAGGCGACGGCGAGGAAGCACTGGTGGTTGTCGGCGATGCGGTGCATCTCGTCGAGCAGCATCGCGATGGTTTCTTCCAGCGCCGCGTCGTCAGATGCGGCGATCGCCAGGCGGTAGCGAGTGCCATCGGCATCGAGCCGCTGCGCCTGGTGGGGGTGCAGGCAGATCTGCTCGATCAGCCGATGGGCCTTGGCCAGGCCGCGCACGCGCGGGGTGAGCCGGGTCAGCGTGATGGTCGCCTCCACTGTCGTGCTCGGCACCGGCGCGACAGCCGGCGCCGGCAGCGCCAGGCGCGGGGGCGCGATCGGCGGCAGACTGGCTTCGATGCGCTCACGGGCGAACGGATCGGCGCCATCGAGGTAGCGCATCGCCGAATTTACGTCGCGCCAGCCGACGTACTCCATCAGCGCCTTCACGTCCCAGCCGTTGGCGTTGGCCCAGCCGGCGAAACCCCGGCGCAGCGAGTGGCTGCTGTAGTCGTCGGGCGAGGCCAGGCCGGCCTCGCGGAAGATCCGCCGCAGCAGGCGCACCAGGCTGTTGGGATGCAGCGGCGTGGCGGCGATCCCCGCCCACTGGTCGACCGCGCGGAACAGCGGGCCCTCGTGGAGGTCGGCCGCCGCGATCCAGGCCGAGGTCGCCGCGACCGGACACCAGCGCGACAGCGCCGGCACCTTGTAGGTCCGGCCGGTGTGCTGGCGGTCGCCCTTGCTGTGCGACAGGAAGCAGGTCATGCCTTCGCCGGGCACCAGGCGCAGGTCCTGCACCTGCAGACGAACCAGTTCGTCGCCGCGGAAGCCGCGCCAGAAGCCCAGCAGCACCAGGGCGCGATCGCGCAGGTGCCGGAGCCGGCCGGCCGGATCGCCGCGCGTGCCGGCCGCGGCCGCGGCGCCGTCGAGCCAATCCACCACCTGGCCCAGTTGCGTGAGCTGCAGCGGTGTGGCGCGCTTCTCTTGGCTCGGGTGCAAGGTCTGGATGCCCTTGAGCACCTTGCGCACGATCGGGGCCCGCGTGGGGTCGGCAAAGCCGTGCGCGTGATGCCACTGGGCCAAGGCTGCGAGCCGGTGCTTGAGCGTGTTGAGTGCGAGTTGCCCCGCGTAGGCGGCCAGGTAGCGGGCCACCTGATCGGCGGTCGCCGGCAGATGACCGCCCCAGTCGACCTCGAAGTGACGGGTCGCGCCGGCGTACGCGCGCTCGGTGTTGGCGCGGGTGGCCGCATCCAGGTACTGCTCGACCGTGCTCATGGTGGGTGCTCCCCGCTTGCCATCGCTGCGGACCGACGACGAATCGCCTGCGCTGAGGGTTTCGTACCGCTTCGGGCCGACTCTACCCCAGTTTTGGGGCTAAGGCGGGATAATTCCACATTATCCCGTATAACTATTTTCGCCGACGAGCGGTCGTCTACCTGCTTTAATAGTATGTAATTACATGGTATGTAATACATTACGAAATAAAGTGAGGTGGCACGATGGCGCGCGCAGGACTCTATAAGAGTGACGTCCAGAAGGCGCGCGACGCGCTGCTGGCCCAACGCAAGAAGCCGTCAGTCGACGCGGTGCGAGTGGCCTTGGGCAACACGGGCTCCAAGACCACGATCCACCGCTACTTGCGTGAACTGGAAGGAGAGGAAGGCGGCGGTCCGGCGAGGACGGTAGCCGTTAGTGATGCTTTGCAGGACTTGGTTGCGCGCTTGGCCTCGCGGCTCCAGGAGGAAGCAGAGGCCATCCTCACCCAGGAGCGTGAGCGCCATCAGGCTGAGCTCCACAGTCGGCAACAGGCGCTTTCCGGTGCCCAAGAGGAGGCTGCCGCCTTGAGCAGTCGGCTGCAGCGCACCGAAGCAAGCCTGCACCAAGAGCAAGCTGCTCACGCCCTCCTTCAACAGAATCTAGGTGACAGGATCGCGGAAATCGCCCAGTTGAACGAGCGCATCGCTGGCATGACGGTGCGGCTGGCTGATCATGAGGCGCATACGCGTTCTCTGGAGGACAAGCATGCCCATGCCCGGGAAGCGCTTGAGCACTACCGCACTTCAACCAAAGAGCAGCGTGAGCAAGAGCTTCGCCGTCACGAGCATCAGGTCCAAGAGCTGCAAGTAGCCTTACGTCAGGCCAATGAAGCCTTGGGCGCGAAGAATCAGGAGCTGTTGGTGCTGAACCGCGACAATGGTCAATGGCTGGAGCGCCACGGGCGGATTGAGCGTGAGCTTGCCCAGCTACGACAGGCCCACGAAGGCCAACACAGCGAGGTCGTGGCGTTGCGCCAGACCGCGACGGACTATTTGGCACTGCAGGAGCGCTGGAAGACTGACGCCAAGACCTTGGATACCATGCGCAACGAGCTAGCTCAAGTTCAAGACACCCTTGCGCGGGAGCGTGAGCGCCGCGAGAGCGCTGAAGCCGATGCGTTGCGTGCCAATGCACGTCTTGAAGCGCTAGAGCCTCTACTGAATCAACTGACGCCAGCACAAAATGCGGTGAAGAAAACTCGGCGCGGCCATGCGCAAGATGGGGGAGCCGACTGACGAGGCTGCTCGTTTGTCTGCTAGCGGCTGGGGTGGCGCTCACCTGTCCAGTACGCCCATTCCATAGGGACGACCCAATCTACAAACAGTTTGGCTACTGAGGACTCCGGTGCCAAATGATAGGGCTTGAACATGCCTTGCTCGGGCGAACTGGTCATCAGGTAGCGCAGGCGCTTCTGGACCTCCTGAAAGATGGCTTCCCGCACATGGGCGCTGTCGTGCACGCCAAGACGCATCGCCACCGAGGCACCTTGGCGTACCGCCGCCCAGCAGCAGTAACGCCACCGCGCGATCGGCAAGCCCCGCGGTCCGGATTGAAAGACGAACCCCACATCACGTGCCCAGCCTGGGTCGAAGTGATGTTTGAGCAATTGCTGCTCCAGAAACTGCTCGGTCTCCCAGAGTGCAAGTTCATCCCACAGCTCCAGTTTCGCGTCCGCCAAGTCTACATCGTGTGCCATATCGCCGAGTTGGTCTTCCAGCACCGGGAGCAGGTGCCTGCGCTCGTGGGTAGACCAGGCGAAAGCCCATTGCAGATCTTCGATGGGCGTGACCTCGGCATCGGGGCGGATCTGCCATCGATCCGCTGGCCAGGGAACTTGGATCAAGGCCAAGTCTCGCAGCGTGTCCAGCACCAGCAAGGTGGAGCGGCGTGTGGGCGCCACCGGTAGGCGTCGTAGCTGCGCGGCTAACAGTGCGGCTAGGAAAAGGGTGCCACGAAGGCCCAACTCCTCGATGCTGGCGACCCCAGATGGCGTCATTGACGAGGTTCCGGGCATGCGGTTTCCGGGGATGAGGGAGCGGCGTGGCTCCTGGGGGGGGGGCGGCGCTACCGGTGTCGCCGGTTGCCTCAAAGCTAAGAATATCTTAGTATGCAAGGCTGGGTGCATCCGCCATCCTTATGGGGTCTCCATGGGGTGCGCGCGTGACTTTGTCCGTCGACTCAACACCGACCTTCGCTCGACGCCTCAAACAAGCCCGCCTGCACACGGGTTTGTCGCAGAAGGAGTTGGGCATCCGGGCCGGTCTGGATCCTCACGTGGCCAGCCCCCGAATCAACCAGTACGAGCGTGGCAAGCACGAGCCCATGCTGGAGATTGCTGAGCGGTTGGCCCAAGCGTTGGGGATCCCCGCCGCCTTCCTTTACACCGACGATGATCTGCTGGCCAAGTTGCTCCTGCGCTGGGGCTCGCTAAGCAAGCAGCAGAAGCGCGAGTTGGTGAAGCTGATCGAGGCCACGCCCGAGAAGTAAACCGAACAAGCGCTCGCCCTATGGGCAACTCTTCGCCTCAACCCGCCCTTTGGGCGCTTCTGGAGGGAGCTGCAGTGTCCGCGGCTAGTGCGACTGACAAGTCGCGACATCTCAGGCTTACTTGAGATTTTGTTCACGACCGATACACACGCGCCTTGTCTAAAGTGATATACCATGTCGCCCGTGTCAGCCTCCTCACTTCTACTGCGACTGTTCCTGATCGCCATGCTCGTGCTTAACGGCGCGTGGTCGGCGTTTGCGTCCGTCAGTATGAACCCGGTCATGGAAGAGCAGGCCAGCGAAGTGGCTGCCGCGGTGCAAGTCGACGAAGACTGCTTCGCCCATCACAGTGCTGAGCATCATCCCGATGCCACATCGATTGAAAAGGCTGGCACTGGGCATGGCGACCATGCCGGTCCCGACTGTTGCAAGTCTTCTGCGTGCCGGTGCGCCTGCGTACACGCTTGCGCGAGCGCACTTCCTGCGCGCCTGCATGTTTCGGTGCAACTGGCCTTGGGCCTGGATGTCATGCCGCTGCCCCTAGGGCATGCGGCACCTGCCTTGCCTCATCTGATCCGACCACCGATCGGCTAAGCGTCCCTAGGCGCCGCAATGGCGCCGTTGGTGTGGCTTGCATGCCTGTTTAGGCCAGCCGCCCGCTCTGTACCACCGCCCGCCGGTGGCAACACGACGCTTGGAGCATTTTCATGTCGCATGATGATTTTCGTGGTCCACGCGGTGGACCGCTGCTGCCTTCGCGGCGGCGATTTGTCCAAGGCTTGGCCTTGGGAGGCGCAGTCGCAGGATTAGGTTTCTGGCCCAAAGCCAGTTGGGCGCTCAAGGGGCCGGGACAACCCAACGTACTATCGGGCACTGAGTTTGACCTGACCATTGGCGAGACGCCGATGAACTTCACCGGCAAGACCCGCACCGCGATCACGGTCAACGGGTCCGTTCCGGCGCCGTTGCTGCGGTGGCGGGAAGGCACCACGGTCAACTTGCGCGTCTCTAATGCATTGCCCGCTAACTCCATCCATGGCGCGGACACCTCCATCCATTGGCACGGCATCATTTTGCCGGCCAACATGGACGGCGTGCCGGGTCTGAGCTTTGACGGTATCGGACGTGGTGAGACCTACCACTACCGGTTCACCCTGCATCAGGGCGGAACCTACTGGTACCACAGCCACTCAGGGTTCCAGGAACAAGCCGGGCTCTATGGCCCGATCGTCATCGACCCATTGGAGCCGGAGCCCTTCAGTTTCGATCGCGACTACGTCGTGATGCTGAGCGATTGGACAGACCTGGACCCGACGGCCCTGTTCGATCGTTTGAAGAAGATGCCGGGCCATGACAATTACTACAAGCGCACGGTCGGCGATTTTGCGCGCGATGTGAAGCGCAACGGCCTGTCGGCCACGTTGGAAGATCGCAAGATGTGGGGCGTGATGCGGATGACGCCCACGGACCTGTCCGACGTCAACGCCAACACCTACACCTACCTGATGAACGGCACGACCTCACTGGGCAACTGGACCGGTTTGTTCCGCAGTGGCGAGAAGGTGCGCCTGCGTTTCATCAATGGCTCTGCCATGACGTACTTCGATGTGCGTATTCCGGGGCTGAAGATGACCGTGGTGGCGGCAGATGGCTTGTATGTCCATCCGGTTTCCGTCGACGAGTTCCGCATCGCGGTAGCAGAAACCTTCGATGTGATCGTGGAGCCCTCCGGGCAGGACGCATTCACCATCTTTGCCCAAGACTCCGGTCGCACCGGCTACATCAGCGGCACGCTCGCTGTGCGCGAAGGATTACGCGCGCCCGTTCCGTCTGTGGATCCCCGGCCGCTGCTGACGATGGCAGACATGGGCATGGATCATGGGTCGATGGATATGTCTGGCGGCAGCAAGGGCATGGAAGGCGGCTGTGGTGCGGCCATGGGCATGCCTGGCATGACCCCACCTGTCAGCGGTAACGCGACCTCGGCCCATGCAGGCCATGCGATGCCCGCCGCCGGCGATGGTGCCATGGCAGGCATGCAGCACGGGGGCATGCAATCACACCCTGCTAGCGAGACCAACAATCCCCTGTTGGACAACCAAGCCATGAGCGTGAGTTCGCGCTTGGATGATCCGGGCAATGGCCTGCGCGATAACGGCCGTCATGTGCTGACGTATTCCATGCTCAAGAGCACCTTTGAAGACCCTGACGGACGCGACCCCGGTCGCGAGATCGAGCTGCATCTGACCGGACACATGGAGAAATTCTCCTGGGGCTTCAACGGTCAGAAGTTTTCCGATGTCGAGCCGCTGCGGCTGAACTACGGCGAGCGTATGCGCATCGTATTGGTTAACGACACGATGATGACCCATCCCATCCATTTGCACGGCATGTGGAGTGACGTGGAGGACGACAACGGCAACTTCATGGTGCGCAAGCACACGGTGGATATGCCGCCAGGTAGCCGACGCACGTATCGCGTGCGTGCCGATGCGTTGGGCAGCTGGGCGTTCCATTGCCACCTGCTTTATCACATGGAAGCCGGAATGATGCGCACGGTGAGGGTCGACGAATGAACATCAATAGACGCGATACCACCCTGACTGCGCTGACGGCTATCTCGCTGGCCCTGGCCAATGCGGCCAGCGCCCAATCTATGCAGCACGGCTCCATGCAGATGGAGCAGGGCGCGCAGACCCAGACTCAGGATCACTCTGCACATCAGGCACCGACATCAAAACCTGCGCCAGCCCAAAAGCCTGCAACACCGGCCAAGACGAGCGAAGCGACGATCGATCATGCGGCGATGGGCCACGCCGAGCCGCAGGCTAACGCAGCCGAGCCTGCCATGCAGGGCATGGACCATTCGCAGATGGGGCACGGCTCGCCCGCGAGCACACCTGCGGCGCCCACAGCGCAGGCGCAGTCGATGCAGGGCATGGATCACAGTCAGATGGCACAGCCCGCTGCAGCCGACACCTCCGGCACGGCCACGCCTGCGATGCAGGGGATGGACCATTCGCAGATGGGCCATGATTCGCCCGCGCCCGCTACACCAGAAGCGGGAATGCAATCGATGGAGGGCATGGACCACAGTCAGATGGGACACGGGCCTGCAGCGCCAACGCAGCCGCGCACCCCGATTCCCGCGGTGACGGACGCGGATCGCAAGGCGGCCATCGCGCCGGAACACGCGCATCCGGTGCATGACAACTCGATCAAGAGCTACGTGCTGCTCAATCGCCTGGAAACCTGGGATGCCGATCCGGGCACCGGGCTGGGCTGGGAGGGCCAGGGCTGGATCGGTACGGACCTCAATCGCGTCTGGCTCCGCAGTGAAGGCGAACGCACGGATGGTCAGACCGAGTCGGCTGATCTGGAAGTGCTTTACGGCCGCAGTATCTCCACGTGGTGGGATGTGGTGGCCGGTGTGCGTCATGACTTCAAGCCTGGGGCATCGCAGAACTTCGCCGCTATCGGTGTACAGGGCTTGGCGCCGATGAAGTTCGAAGTGTCCGCCACAGCCTATCTCGGCGAAGGGGGCCAGACTGCCGCCAATGTCGAGGCCGAGTACGAATTGCTGCTAACCAACCGGCTGATCTTGCAGCCGCTGGTGGAAGTCACCGCCTATGGCAAGAACGATCCATTGCGCGGGATAGGTTCGGGTCTGAGTGCCGCTGAGGCGGGGCTACGACTTCGCTATGAGTTCACCCGAAAGTTCGCTCCCTACATCGGCGTGGTGTACGAGCGCGCGTTTGGCAATACCGCAGACATGCGACGCGAGCATGGCGAGTCCTTTGAAGACACGCGCTTGGTCATCGGCCTTCGTACCTGGTTCTAAGGGGAACTGACAATGAAATCCAACAAAAAGATGTGGGTATGGCTCGGTGCCGGCGTGGCATTGGTTGCGGTGGTCGCAACCGCCACGCTCTCTCTGGGCGTGTACAACGTGGCCGCCGACGATCCGCATAGTCGCCCGGTGTATGCGCTACTTGAAACGGCGCGCGAGCGTTCCATTGAGGTGCGCGCCGCCAAGCTTCAGCTACCCACGAACCTTGATGATCCTGAGCGTATCCGCCAGGGTGCGGGCAACTACAACGCCATGTGCGTGACCTGCCATCTTTCACCAGACGCGGCGGCCACCGAGATGAGCAAGGGCCTGTACCCCGCGCCACCGAACCTAAGCAAACAGCCGGTCGCTCCAGCTGAGGCGTTCTGGGTGATCAAGCACGGCATCAAGGCCAGCGGCATGCCCGCTTGGGGCGGCAGCATGGACGATGAGTTCATATGGAACATGTCGGCCTTCCTGCAGAAGTTGCCCACGCTGGACGCGACTGCGTACAAGGAACTTGTCGACAGCAGCGAGGGCCATTCGCATGGCGGCGGCGAGACGCAAGGCCACCATGACGACGAAAAGGCCGAGGATCACCCTGCCTTATTCGAGCCGGGCAACAACTCCATGCCGCATGCGCACCCGCCGGGCGTGGACGACGATCACCACGGCCCGACACCCAGCGACACGGAAGTCGGGTTGGTGAGCCACGGCCATCCCGACGGCAAGGTGGAGTCGCACCCTGCACCACACACGCCCGTGGCCGATGACGGCCATGCGCACCCCCATTGATCTTCTTGGAGCCCACGCAATGAACGCAACAGCAATCTCGTTCACCCTCGCACTGGCACTGGCCGTCGTGTCCCCCGCAATGGCGCAGGCGACACAGCCGCACGCACATCACCCCGCTGCCGCGGCATCTGCGGACGTCGACGTCCCAGTCACTGCAGAGGCCGCGGTCGCCGTAGCGGAGCGTTTCAACAGGGCCCTGTCTAGCGGCGATCTGGCCACGGTCGAAGCCCTGCTCGCTGCCGACGTTCTCATCCTCGAGTCCGGGGGCGCCGAACGCAGCCGCGAGGAATACATGGGCCATCACGCAGTCAGCGATGCGGCGTTCCTCAAGGGCGCCCATCGCCAGCTGCTCCGTCAGCGCGCACGAGCCGCTGGCGAGTTCGCGTGGGTCGGAACCGAAAGCGAGTTGCATGCCCAGAAGGACGGCCAGCCACTGACCGTCCAGAGCGACGAGACGATGGTGCTGAAGGAGACCGCGGACGGCTGGCGGATCGTCCACATCCACTGGTCCTCGCGGACCAAGCGCTGAGTCGAGAGATTGAAATGACTACGCTCACATTGCACCGTCTGACTTTTGTGGTCCTTGCCGTGGCTGGTCTGGGTGCTTGCACCCAGGATGCTTCATCCGCGCAACCCACAACCTCGCCCTCCGCACAGGTTGTCGTCCAATCAGCCGACGCGACTCCAGCAGCCCTGCCACGCATGACCGTCCACAAGACCCCGACCTGCGGGTGCTGCGGTGTCTGGATCGACCACGTGCAGAAGGCGGGATTCACCGTGGATGTGCACGACATGGATGACCTGGGTCTGGTCAAGGAGCGGTTGGGTGTCCCCTATGCAAAGGGCTCCTGCCACACGGCCGAGATCGGCGGATACGTCATCGAAGGCCACGTTCCGGCCGCGGACATCAAGCGTCTCCTCGAAGAAAAGCCGAACGCACGCGGCCTGGTCCTCCCAGGGATGCCGCTTGGTTCTCCGGGCATGGAGGTCCCGGAGGGACGCCAGCAGCCGTTCACGGTCGAGCTGATACATCGCGACGGAACCACTGAACCGTTCGCACAGCACTGATCCGTCGCAGCAACAGGGGACGGTGTTGCGGGCGCGCCGATTCTCGCCCGCGAGGAAGAAGGAGAACTACATGACTCACCATTCCGCAGCACACCGGCCCCAGGCCATGAACGAGTGCATCGACAACTGCACGCAATGCCATGCGATCTGCCTGGAGACCATCAACTACTGCCTGACCAAAGGAGGTGTTCACGCGGCCCCGGAGCACATCGCGCTGTTGGCGACGTGTGCCGATACCTGCGCAACCAGTGCCGACGCGATGCTGCGCGGTGCCAGCGTTCACGACGTGGTTTGCGGTGCCTGCGCGGAGATCTGCCGCCAGTGCGCCGATGCATGCGACGCCATGAACGACCCTGAGATGACGCGCTGCGCCGAAGTTTGTCGCCGCTGCGCGGAAAGCTGCAGCGCCATGGCAGCGTAATGCGTCGAGGATCCCGCCTGAGCCGGTGGGATCCTCGTCTCGCGAAAGCGGAAGTATCAAGAAAATCCGACAAATCGTGGTTTCAGTGACAGTCCGACATCTAACGCTTGTCGCATCGAACACAGCGCGGCCCCTCCCGAACGGGCTTTGCATCACATTCCAATGAGGATTTATCCATATGAAGTCGTCCAACGTCATTCGCTCCTTCGCGCTCGTCCTCGCAATCGCGGCCGGGCAGTTTTCGCTGCAGGTCGCGCACGCCCACGCCGCGCTGCAGCAGTCCACACCGGCGGCAAATGCGGTGGTGGCCTCGCCAGGCCAGATCGATCTCGTGTTCAACGAGACATTGATTCCGCGGGCGTCGCGTCTCAAGTTGCTCATGAAGCACGGCAGTTCCACCATGCCGATCGAGAATTTCACGACCGAGATCGTCAACAACGGCAAGACCCTGCGTGCCAAGTTGCCTGGACCGCTGGCTCCGGGCGTCTATACCGTGGAATACCGCGCCGTCGGTGGTGACAACCACCCCATGCCGGGCAGCTTCAGCTTCACGGTGCGCTGAGGAGTCGCGAATGTTCGACCTGTCGGCTTATGCACTGAGATTCTTGGAATACCTTGTCATCATGGTTCTTTTCGGGGTTCCACTCTTCGGTTGGTACGGGTCGCGTCGATCGGCACTCGCCGACGCCTTGGCCGGGTGGTCACTCATGGGCGTTCTATTGGCGGGTGCCGTAGCCGGTCTCGTGCTCACCGGGCTCGATGTCGTCTTCAAGACCGCGGGCATCATGGGAATGCCGCTTGCCGAGGTTGATCGCGCATCGCTTGGCTGGTATCTGCTCGAGACGTCCGCGGGCCGGGCAGCCATGGCGAGAGGCGCGCTGCTGGTCGCCCTGATGTTCGTGCTCGGATGGCATCGTCGCCGCGGGAAGGTGGAGACCGCCTTCCCGCTGGGGGCGATGCTGGCGGGCGGCGCACTCGCTTCGCTGGCATGGAACGGCCACGCCGCCGCTGGCGAGGGCTTGGCAGGCGCGGTCCGGCTTGCTGCAGGCATCGTCCATCTTCTCGCGGCAGGCGGCTGGATCGCAGCGGTCCTGATGTTCCTTGCCATGCTGCTGCGCGGCAAAGAGACGAACGGCAGCGGGCGTCTGCGATCAACGCATGACTTTCTGCATGGTTTTTCGACGCTGGGAACGATCTTCGTTGGTGCGCTCATCGTGTCCGGCATCGCGCACTACGGGGATCTCACCGCGTGGTCGTTTTCGGCCCTGTTCCAGAGCACCTACGGGAAGTTGCTGCTTTTCAAACTGGCCCTGTTCGCTGGAATGCTGGGTTTGGGAGCGCTGCACCGATGGACGCTGGTGCCGCGCTTGGAACGAGCGCTGACCAGCGGAGATCCCGCGCAGGAGGTGCGGGCTTTGCGGCAGAGTGTTACGGCTGAGGCCGCGCTGGCCATCTTGATCCTGATTGTTGTTTCAGTGCTCGGGACGCTCAGCCCCGAATAGCTGTGTAACCCGCAATGGCACACTGCCTTGGCAGTCCATCCCCACTAAAGCGAGCATCGGCATGAACTCACCGTCGTCCCATGACCATCACCATTCTGCAGGCGCAGCCCCTGTCGAGGCTGCGGATGGACGGGTCATCACCAATCCCGTCCGCTATACGGACGATGCTCCCCAGCAAGTTGAAGTGACCGCCCCAGCAGCGGTGGCCCAACCCAGCGGTACCCACGCCACGGTCTACACCTGCCCGATGCATCCGCAGATTCGTCAGCCAGGTCCCGGCACCTGTCCGATCTGCGGCATGGCGCTGGAGCCGGAGATGCCCTCGCTGGAGGAGGACGACAATCCAGAGTTACGCGATTTCACCCGAAGGTTCTGGTGGACGTTGCCTTTGACGTTGATCGTCCTGGTCTTGGCCATGCTGGGACACCGTCTGCCCGGCTTGTCCACGCAGGCGCGCACCTGGATTGAGCTCGTGCTGAGCGCCCCGGTGGTGCTCTGGGCGGGGTGGCCTTTCTTTGAGCGCTGCCTACAGTCCATCGGCAATCGCAGCCCCAACATGTGGACGCTGATCGGCATCGGCGTGGCCGCCGCGTTTGGCTACAGCGTGGTGGCCACCGTGGCACCGGACCTGTTTCCGGACTCTTTCCGCGAGCATGGACGGGTAGGGGTCTACTTCGAGGCGGCAGCGGTCATCGTCTCGCTCACCCTGCTCGGACAGCTGCTGGAACTGCGGGCGCGTTCCAAAACCTCGGCGGCCATCAAGTCCCTGCTGGGATTGGCGCCCAAGACGGCTCGCCGCGTCAAACCCGATGGGGGCGAAGAGGACGTTGCGCTGGATCACGTGCACGTGGGTGATCTGCTTCGCGTACGACCGGGCGAGAAGGTGCCGGTCGATGGGGAAGTCATCGAAGGCCGCGCCAGTGTCGATGAGTCGATGCTGACCGGTGAACCCATTCCGGTGGAGAAGGCTGTCGGTGATCACGTTATAGGCGCCACGCTCAACGGGACGGGCGCCTTAGTCATCCGGGCGGACAAAGTCGGATCCGGGACGGTACTGGCGCAGATTGTGCAGTTGGTAGCCCAAGCCCAGCGCTCCCGCGCGCCGATGCAGCGTATGGCGGACAAGGTGGCGTACTGGTTTGTCCTGGCCGTGCTGGCCACGGCGGTGCTCACGTTCTTCGGATGGGGTCTGTTTGGACCCGAACCGTCCTGGACCTTTGCCGTCCTCAATGCCGTATCGGTTCTGATCATTGCTTGCCCGTGTGCCTTGGGTTTGGCTACCCCCATGTCGATCATGGTCGCCACTGGCCGCGCTGCGCAGGTCGGGGTCCTGTTCCGCGATGCTCAGGCGATCGAGCAGCTACGTCTGATCGACACGTTGATCGTGGACAAGACCGGTACGTTGACCGAGGGGCGTCCAGCCTTTCGCGACACGCTCTCCAACGCCGGCTTCGACGCCGATCAGATCCTTTGTTTGGCCGGCAGCTTGGAGCAGGGCAGTGAGCACCCCTTGGCCGAGGCCATCGTGGCTGAAGCCCAGCGACGTGGCTTGAACCTGGTGGCCGCCCAAGATTTTGATTCGCTCACCGGCCAAGGCGTCCGCGGGCGCGTGTCCGATCAGGATGTCGTGCTCGGCAACCAAAGCCTGATGGCGTCGGTTGGCGCCGATGTAGCACCTTTGCAAAGCAGCGCCGAGCGTCTTCGGAAAGAAGGCGCTAGCGTGATGTTCCTGGCGGTCAATGGTCGGTTGGCCGGCGCCATTGCGGTGGCTGATCCCATCAAAGCCACGACCTTGCCTGCCTTGAACCTGCTACGTGCCGATGGCCTGCACGTGGTGATGGCCTCCGGTGACGCACAGGCGACGGCCGAGGCCGTGGGGCGCACGCTGGGCATCGAGGATGTGCGTGGTGGCGTCAAGCCGCAGGACAAGGCCGACCTGGTCCAGCAACTCAAAGCCCAGGGTCGTCGCGTGGCCATGGCTGGCGATGGCATCAACGATGCGCCGGCCCTGGCGGCAGCCGATGTGGGCATCGCGATGGGGACGGGCACGGATGTGGCCATGTCCAGCGCCCAGCTCACCCTGGTCAAGGGTGATTTGAGGCGCATCGTGCAAGCCCGTGCCATCTCGTCTTTGACGGTGGCCAATATGAAGCAGAACCTGGGCTTCGCCTTCGTCTACAACGCCATCGGCGTGCCTATCGCCGCCGGCTTGCTGTATCCCAGCTTCGGCCTTTTGCTCAGTCCGATGATGGCGGCCCTGGCCATGAGCCTGAGCTCGGTTTCGGTGGTCACCAATGCCCTGCGTTTGTCCGGCTCCACCGTTGTTGCCACCCCCCACCCTGACCGCGCCGATGAGCCTGCGCGCGGCCATTCCTGTCACTGATGGCTCATATCCCACAAGGAGTACTGCAATGAAGCGTTATGCCTCCCTCTCGATGATGGCCTTGTTCCTGATGGCGGGCGCGGCCTTCGCCGGCGGCCAGACCACCACGCCCACCACCGACCACGGTCAGCACAAGCCGGCGGCGGCCGATGCCGATTTCACCAAGCTCGATGCCAACAAGGACGGCTCGCTGTCCAAGGAAGAACTGGCCAAGCACAAGCTGGCGCCGCACTTTGGCATGCTCGATAGCAACAAAGATGGCAAGCTGAGCCCGCAGGAATTCGCTGCCGGCAAGGGTATGTAAGTGTTCTCAGCCCGGGAGCTGTTCCAACAGTTCGCGGGTTCTTCCGCCGTTCTGCCATTCCCACGGAGATTGTTATGTCCTCTTCGCACGGTACGCACGAAAACGCGCAAGACCCGCAGTCCCAGCACGCAAAACCGCACGCCTCACACCAACCTGCCCACCAGGCACAACAAGGGCATCAAGGCCATTACGGCCGCCTGTTGTTGATGATGGGCCTGTCTTTCGTGGCCATGTACGCATTGATGTACGCAATGGTCGATCAGTGGGCTAACGTCTATAACAACGTGAACCAGTTCTACATGGCGGGCCTGATGGCCGCTCCCATGCTGCTGATCGAGCTGTGGCTAATGTCCAGCATGTACCCCGATCGCCGACGCAATCTGATTCTGGCTGGTCTGACGGTGGCGTTCATGCTGTTCTGCTGGTGGGGCATTCGCACTCAAGCAGCGGTCACTGACAAACAGTTCATCCGTTCGATGATTCCCCACCACGCTGGCGCCATCCTGATGTGTGAGGAGAATCGTCTGAAGGATCCTGAGTTGGTGAAGCTCTGCCAGGACATTATTACCTCGCAGACACAGGAGATCGCGCAAATGAAGCAGTTGCTGGCTGAGCGTTCCCATTAGCTCACTGCCTTTTGCCAGCCGATATCACTTCACTGAGCCTGCGCACTGACCATTCGGTGGATCAAACGCGCGGCCACACGTGCGGTGGCTTGATCCGGATCCAGGGGCGGACACAGTTCCGCCACGTCGACCACACGTACCTTGCCCGAGGCCATGACCAGATCCAGCAGGGCTTCCAGGACCTCCAGACTCACCCCGCGTGGGTTGGGGGCGCTCACGCCCGGGGCCACCACCATTGAGTACGCCGGCAAGATCACCAGCGGCTTGGGTAGCTACACCCAGTGGCGTGGCTTGGGCTCACTGCGTATGGGCAAGAACCGTTGGACCGGCGTCTATTCGGCGCAGTACATCGGCAGCGCGGACGACATCATCGCCGTGCCCGACACGATCGGCTCGCATGTGTCCAGCGTGGTGTACCACAGCCTGCAACTGAGCTACGGCATCAAGAAGAAGTGGGATATCTCCGCCGGCGTTGAAAAAGTGCTCGATAAGAAGGCGCCGTTCGTGAAGAACAACCCCAACACCGACACCGACACCATGACGTACGACTTGCTGGGTCGTCGCTGGAATGTCCGCTTTGGTTACCACTGGTAAGCCACGATCACGAGGAGCTACACATCATGAGAAACACGCAACTATCCGCCACACTACTGCTGTTCGCTGTGGCCGGCAGTGCCGGTGCGCACGACCTGTTTGTCGCTTTCTCCAAGCCTGGCACCGCAGCGGGCGAGGCGAACACAGCGTTGGTGAACAATGGCACCTTCGATGAAAGTGCAGGTGCAGTCACCCGAGCGCGTCTACAGGACGTTTCGCTGAGTCAGGGCGGCGCTAAGGCTGCACCGGACTTGGCCAGTTGGAAAGAGGTCGGCAAGCAGAGCCAGCTCACCGTGCATCCGGCGGGCGAGGGCACCTATCTGCTGGGGGTCTCGACGATGGCCTCCACCAGCACGCGTACGGCCAGCGAGTTCGGCAAGTACCTGGAGTTGGAAGACTTGCCCGATACCCTGGCCACCTATGATGCGAGCAAGTTTCCCAAAGGGGTCACCTATAGCTATACCAAGCATGCTCGTACCATTGGACAGGTGGGCACAAAACTGACCGACGATTTCGCTGCCTCGCTGGGCTATCCGCTGGAGATCCGCTTGGCCCGCAATCCTGGAAGCGTGAAGGTCGGCGAACAGCTGTCGTTCCAGGTGCTGCAGCAGGGCACGCCAGTGCCCAACCTACGCGTGTACGTCGGTCATCGTGCTGACGCACCGGTCAAGGGTGGGCACGGTAGCGCTACGCTCCTGCGCACCGATGCCCAAGGCCAAGCCAGTTTCCAGGTGACCACCGCCAAGACCTGGTACATCCACACCAATCACATTGTGCCCTCTACACAAAATGGTTTGGATTTTGTGTCGGATCGGGCGTCGCTGAGCTTTGAGATTTCCCCGCACGCCGGGCACTGATAAGTAAGCATGTAGGCGGTACTCTCCCCTTTGACGCCAGTCATGACTTCTTCCATGACTGGCGTCTTTTTGTGGGGACTTACCTCAAGTGCTCAGTCTGTCTCTCATTGGTCGCCCCGCGCCGCGCGCAATCCACGTCGCCGCACTAGATAGAACGCTGCGGGAATCACCACCATAGAGAGCACCGGTGCGGTGAGCATGCCACCCAGCATCGGCGCGGCGATACGTTGCATGACCTCCGAGCCGGCACCGGCACCGACGAAAAGCGGAAACAACCCGGCCAGGATGACGGCTACCGTCATCGCCTTCGGGCGCACCCGTTGCACGGCGCCTTCGTAGATAGCCTCTTGCAGGGTAGACACATCTTCCGGCGCACCGCTGGCCAAGCGCTGCTCCCAGGCATGACGCAGGTACAGCAGCATGATGACGCCGAACTCAGCCGCAACGCCGCCCAGGGCGATGAATCCGATCATGCTGGCCACCGAAATCGCATGGCCCAGCCCCCAGATCAACCAGAAACCGCCCACCAACGCCAAGGGCAAGCTGAGCAGGATGATGGATACATCGCTAAGCCGGCGAAACACCATCCAGATGACCAGGAAGATGATCGCCAACGCCGCGGGCACCACCCATTGCAGGCGTGCCAAAGCCCGTTGCAGATACTCGTACTGCCCCGACCACGCCAGACCATAGCCGGCAGGCAAACTCACCTGGGTCTGCACCGCGGCTTGCAGGTCCTGGACCACCGATCCCAAGTCGCGATCGGCCACATCCACGTAGATGTAGCCCACCAACCGGCCGTTATCGCTCTTGAGCATCGGCGGGCCTGGGCTGATTGACAGCTCCGCCACCTGGCTCAAGGTCAGTTGCACACCGCCTGGCGCGATCAGCGGCAGATCCTGCAAGGCCTGCAACGAGTCACGCTGGCCACGGGGGTAGCGCAAGACGATGGGATAGCGTTCGCGCCCCTCGATCGTTTCCCCGATTGGATCACCGCCAACGACCGTGGCAATCAGTTGCTGGAGTTGGCCTTGAGTGAATCCGTAACGTGCAGCGATTTCCGGGCGCACCTGTACATCGACATAGCGCCCACCCGTGACGCGTTCGGCCAGTGCCGAACTCACGCCGGGCACAGTCTTGGCCACCTGCTCGATCTGCTGGCTCAGGCGCTCGATCTGCTCCACATCGGGTCCGGAGACCTTGATCCCAATCGGGCTCTTGATGCCGGTGGCCAACATATCGATGCGATTGCGAATGGGCGGGACCCATAGGTTGGTCAGACCGGGAATCTTGACCGCTGCGTCCAACTCCTGGCGTAGCTTCTGGGGGGTCATGCCCGGGCGCCATTGATCCCGCGGCTTGAAGGTCACGGTGGTCTCAAACATTTCGATCGGTGCCGGATCGGTCGCACTTTCGGCACGGCCCGCCTTGCCGAACACGTGCTCAACCTCCGGTACGGTCTTGATCATCCGGCCCGAGAGCTGGAGCAACTGACGGGCCTTGTCGGCGGACAGGCCGGGCAGGGCCGTGGGCATGTACAACAGGCTGCCTTCTTCCAAGGGCGGCATGAACTCACTGCCCAACCGGCTAAAGGGGATCAAGGTGAGCACTAGCAGCAGGCCGCTGAGCAGCAAGGTGACACCGGGATGTTTGAGGACCCACAGCAGGATGGGCCGATAGCCAGCGATCAGGATGCGATTGATGGGGTTCTGCTGTTCCGGGCGGATGCGGCCGCGGATCAGGTAGCCCATCAAGACGGGGATCAAGGTCACCGACAACCCTGCTGCGGCGGCCATCGCGTAGGTCTTGGTGTAGGCCAGAGGCGAGAACAATCGCCCTTCCTGCGCCTGCAGGGCAAAAACCGGCACGAAAGACAGGGTGATGACCAGCAAGCTGGCGAACAGGGCCGGTCCGACCTCGGCCGCCGAGCGGGCCATCAGCTGCCAGCGCTCCTCACCCTGAGGTTCCCGGCCGTGCGCCTCCCGCCAGTGCTCCAGATGCTTGTGTGCATTTTCGATCATCACCACCGCTGCATCGACCATCGCACCAATGGCGATGGCGATGCCGCCTAATGACAGCAAGTTGGCGGAGATCCCCTGGGCGTGCATCACGATGAAGGCCGCCAGGATACCCAAAGGCAGGGTGATGACGGCCACCAACGCCGAGCGTAGGTGCCACAGGAACAGCAGGCATACCAGCGCTACGACCAGAAACTCTTCGCCAAGCTTGTGGGTGAGGTTGCGTACCGCATCCTGGATCAGCTCGGAGCGGTCGTACACCGGCACCACTTCCACGCCCTCGGGCAAGCTGGATTGCAACGCCTGCAGTCGCGCTTTGACGTTCCGAATGGCCCCCAAGGCATCCTTGCCGGTCCGCAGGACGATCACGCCGCCGGCCACCTCACCTTGACCATCCAACTCTGCGATACCACGACGGAAGACCGGCCCGCGACTGATCGTGGCCACCTCGCCGAGCAGGACGGGGATGCCGTCGTTGCCGGTTACCGGCACCTGTTCGAACGCCTCCTGTGTGCGCAGGTAGCCTTCGCTGCGCACCATCAGTTCGGCTTCGCCTTGTTCGATCACCGAGCCCCCGGTAGCGCCGTTGGCCGCATCCACCGCCTCGATGAGCTCGGCCACCGTCAGTCCACGGGCCGCCAACGCCTGCGGATCGGGCTGGATCTGCCAGGCGCGCACCGCACCGCCCACACTGGCTACTTCAGCCACGTCCGGCACGGTTTTTAGCTCATAACGAAGAAACCAGTCCTGCAACGCACGCAGCTGCCCCACATCACGTTGACCTGTCCGATCCACCAAGGCGTACTGGTAGATCCAGCCCAGTCCTGTCGCATCAGGACCCAGCGCCGGATTCACATTCGGCGGAAGTCGATCGCGTACCTGGCTCAAGTACTCGAGCACTCGAGAGCGCGCCCAGTAAAGATCAGTGGCATCGTCAAACAGGATGTAGACGAATGAATCACCGAAGAAGGAGAAGCCGCGTACCGCCTTCACGCCCGGCACGGACAACATCGTGGTGGCCAACGGGTAGGTGACCTGGTCTTCGATGATGCGCGGGGTTTGCCCCGCCCATTGCGTGCGGATGATGACCTGGGTATCGGACAGGTCCGGCAGCGCATCCAGCGGCGTGTTCTTTACCGACCAGATACCGACCACCGCCAGCAGCGCGGCGGCAACCAGCACCAGCACGCGATTGGCGATGCAAGCATGGATCAGGCGCGCGATCATGGTGTGCCCTCCATCGCTTCGGACATGACCTCGCTTGCCTGGCAATCAGCGGCTGCGGCGGGGCCGAACTTGGGTACCAACTGCATATCCATGAACGGTGACTTGCCCGGCTTGTCGAAATGCTTCTCCGGCACCATCGGGTCATACCAGTACTGCACCGGGCAGCGCGGCGGCGTAGAGGTGGAGGTGTCTGGCGCGACAGGCGCCGGCTGTCTGGACGGTGACGGCACGACAGTGCGTGGTTCGTGCCCGGCGTCATGGCGCTCGTGCACACCTGATGCGCTGGCAGGGCGTGTCGGTTGTGCAGCACCCAGGCGCTCCAACGCACCGGAGAGACTGGCTTCGGAGTCGAGCAAGAACTGACCCGAGACGACCACGCGTTCACCACCGGCCAAGCCTGCCACGATCTGCGTGCGCCCTTGCACGCTACGTCCCACACTCACCCGCACTGGCCGGAAGCTCCCGTCCGGATCCTGCACGATGACCCGGCTGTCCCGCCCGGTGGCGATCAGCGCCTCCGTGGGAACGACTGGCAGGGCCTGCTCGGCGTCGGGCTGCACCAGAACCTCGGCGAACATGCCCGGCACCAGCCGACGCTGCGGGTTGCGCAGCACAATTCGCGCCCGCTGCGTGCGACTAGCCATGTCGACCTGGGGAAGCAACGCCTGGATCTGTCCGGCAAAGCGCTCTGCCGGCCAGGCACTGACCGTGGCCTGCACTGAGGTCCCCGGCCGCAAGGTGCCCAGCGCTGCCTGGGGTACCGAGGCCTCCAGCCACAACGTGTCCAGCCCATTGATCTTGAACAGTGGCGTACCGGGCATCACCGTCTGTCCCTCGCGTGCCAGGATCTCGGTCACGACACCACTGTGGTCTGCGCTAAGCACGACGCCACTTCTGGCCGAGGCGCCAGAAGGAACACCCAACGAACGCAACCGTTGTTGCGCCGCACCCTGCAGCTCACGCGCGCCCGCGGACTGAGCTTGGCTCAGGGCATGTGCTTCGGCGATGGCCGCGTTCCATGCCGGGGCCTGCACGGTGGCCAGCGTTTGACCACGACGAACCTCGGTAAACGGCGCCTTTACCTGCACGTGGGTGATCAAGCCTTCCATGCGCGCACTGATCACGCTTTCCTGGGTCAGATCCCACGTCAGTGTGCCCGGCACGCGTACGGCAGTCCCTAGTAACTCTACCGTCACTTCCTGAGTGCGTATGCCCACGTTCTGCTGCAGGCGCGGATCGATCTGCGTTCCGCCCCCTATGGCCTCATCTGCGTATTTGGGCAGCAACTCCATATCCATGAACGGAGATTTGCCCGGCTTGTCGAATCGCTGCTCCGGCGCCATGGGGTCGTACCAGTACAGCACCTTGCGTGCTTGATCTGCGACGCTCGTGCCGGGGGGCGGGGTGGTATCAGAGGTTCGAGTCATCCAGGCGTAGCCGCCGGCAAAGCCGAGCGCCAGCAACCCGAGGGCCACGGCGAGCTGTGTGAGACGCGTCTTGGTCGGGCTCATGGCGTGTTCTCCTCATGGGGTAGCAGATAGGCCAGTGCCGCCCAGGCACGGCCCTGTTCGCCCAGCAGACGGGCGTTCTCCAGGTGCAATTCGATCTCATCGCGCCGCGCTTCCAGCCACGGCTGCAGGTCGGCACCGGCGCCGTAGGCGGCCAACGCCGTGCGTGCACGATCGCGCGCCAAAGGCAGGCTCTGCGTGTTCTGGCGCTCCAACTGGCCGGTTAACCCGCGCCATCGCGCTATCGCGCGTTGCACCGACTCGGCTTGGATGCGCCGGGCCTCATCGCGCTCTGCGGACACCGCCTCCAGCTCGGCCCGCCGTGCCGCGATGCCTCGTGCTTGGCGGTTCTTCTGGAACAGCGGCAGGCCCACACCCACTTCCACCATGAGCATGTCGCTGCGCGCCATGCCGTCGGGTGCGCGCTCGCGACGTCCGTAGGTGAGCTCCACACTCCAATCCGGGCGGGTTTCGGCCACGGCCGCATCCACCTGGGCCTGGGCTAAGCTCTCGCGTGCCTCCCAGCCCAGTAGTGGCGTGTGTTGGTCCAGTTTGGCCAGCAGTTGGGTGGGCTCCAATGGCAACTGCGAAAAATCCGGTGCCGCACCACTGGCCAAGATCGCCTCTGGTGCAATACCCAACCACCGCGCCAGGCCGGCCTGCGCGGCGGCGTGCTCCGCATGTACCTGCTCCAGGCGATTGTCCAACTGCAGTAGGGCGGCCTGGGCGGCAAGCACATCACTGGCCCCGGCCGTGCCGCCTGCCAAGCGAGCACGCGCCGCACGCTCGGCTATACGGGCCGGCTCGCGCAGACCCTCCAACGCATCTACGGCTTGCTGCGTACTCCACAGCTCGATCCAGGCCAGCGCGGCCGCTTGGGCCACCATCTGCTGTTCGGCCATCGACAGTGAGCGCGCTTGCGCCAGCGTCGCTTGCGCCAACGCGTGCTCGGCACGTCGTTTCGCACGCGCAGGAAACTCCTGCATCAGACCGATTTGCTGGGTGGTCATCTCATCGGCCCGCAAGCTGAAGGCATCGGGTCCGCTGACGGGCCAGTTCGCCAGCCCCACGATCAAACGTGGGTCGGGAAGCGCGCCAGCACGCGCGGCTTCTTCGGTACTGGCATCGATCTGCGATCGGCGCACGTGCAGGGTTGGGGCGTTAGCAAGCGCCCGTTGTAGGGCTTCTGTGTAGCTGATCGGGATAGCGGGCGATGCCGCCAGCACAGGACCACTGAGCGCCAGGGCAAACACGAACCCACACGCCATCTTGCGCCTTGCACGCAAGAAGAAAGACATCTCCATAAGACCTCCGGGAAACGACAACGAGCGCGCTGCAACGCATGCAGCACGAGCACGGGTCAATCCAGGAGGGGGCTTAAATCAGCAGGCTACAGAAGCGCTGCAGGGGAGGCGGATCGGACACGCACACCGGAACATCCCGATACAACTGCGCGTGTACCGGTGGCAACAGAGCCTGCACCAGCGCGAAGGCGGCCAGCGCGGGCTGGTAAGGCACTTGAGGGGCCTTCGCATCGGCCGTGGCGATGTGATCGCGCTGGCAATGCTGGTCGCACAACGCCGGAGCATCGGGATCCGGCGTGGACATCTCTTCGCAACCGACCATCAGGGTCGCTTGTCCAGCTTCCACCGATTCCAGCGGACAGGCGTAAGCCACCAGCGCGAGTTGCTGCAGCAGCAGCGCCCACAGTCCCAGCCATGCCAGTCGGGCACGAGAACGGGGTCGCCGCCACCGCCTCAGCAGCCTCACCATGACAGCTCCCGCACGCCCGAAGCAGCGCCTGCGGACGCTGGGCAGATCAGGGCAGGGGACGTGCGAGCTCTCATGATGGCCAGTCTAGCCCTCTTGGGGCCGACTGTCATTGATCAGGATCAAGCCCTCGCGCGGACTCAGCGGTGGCATCCGCCGCAGCAGGAGGATGCGACGGCCGGGGCGGCCGGCGTACCAGCCTCAGAAGGGAGCACCGCAGCGATCACATAGCCTTGCCGCTGGATAGCCTCAACCGCCTGTTCTACGGCAAGCAGGCCCTCGATCTTGACCACGCCACTGCCCAGATCGACGTCCACCTGGGCGTGGGGGTCAAGGGCCTGAATGGCTTGGGTGACCGTTCGGACACAGTGACCACAGGTCATACCTTCAACAACGAGATTCATGGACAACCCTCCAAAAGCATCGGCGGTTTGCCGACGGCGTGACGATGAGCCTTCCCACGGTGGGAAGGTCAAACGACAGGCAAGTTGAGTGGTAATCCGTCCCGCGTTGTTGACCTTCCCATCATGGGAAGGCTCAGGCTACCTGCTCGTTCCTATTGGCCCTCACTCCATGGACATAACGCTCACTTATGCGAATTAAGTTATTGATTATATTACATTAATACAGGAATCGCAAGGTCTGTAGTTGCACCGTGCCCTGGCCGGCCACAAACGCGATAAGCTAAGCATTCCTTAGTGCTAGTCATTCTTGATGTCATGACGATGCCATCTGAGCGCACCCGCAATGTGCTGCAGGCGGGCGCGTTCCTCAGGCAGCTAGCGGCCAGCCAAGCCGTGCCTAAAGAGGTGCGGCAAGAGGCATATCGACTGCTGCGGCACTATCCAACCGTCAGCGACATCGAGGCGATTGCTGAGCACGAAGAGCGGCTGCGAGCGCTGACCCAGTCGGCCTTCGTACGACCCTACCTGAGCAGCGAGATCGAGGCGGATTGGTTCTCCGGGTACCCGCTCGGCCCTCATCGCATCTGACCATGAAGCAACCGAGCAGGCCGCGTGGAAGAGGGACTACGTCTGCGGAGACAGCGCTGGAGGCTTCCTTTGAACGGGCCCGCGACAGTGCGGCCGAGGAACGCGCATTCTTCAAGCGACTGATGGATGCGATCGTGTACGTGCATGCGCCCATCTCGGACGACGCGCAGACACTGCGGCTGGTCCAGTTCCGCCATCCTGACGGTTTCGATGCGATCCCTTTCTTTACCTCGCTCGACAAGGCGCAGGCGGCCAGCTCGTCTGCTGTCAGAATTCTGGGAGTTTCAGGCCGTGAGCTGCTAACCGGTACTCGCGGCGCGACGTTGATGCTCAATCCCAACTACGGCGGCGTTGTCCTGTACCCGGAAGAGGTTGCGACATTGTTGGATACGGGCTTTCTGGCCAGGGTGGAACGTCTGGCGCCGGCGGAGTTCGCGGTGAGACCTGCCCAGGCCGCGCCGGCTTGGCTCGCTCCGGCCATCAGCGGCAGCCTTGAGCACGCCGACTTCGTCTCGTCGGCCTATCTCCTGGAAACTCACTCGTCAGGGGGCGTCGAACAGCCTCCCGGTCTGTTGATCTGGCTGGTGGTGGACCTGGCTTTCGCCGAGCGGGCGGCTCGTCTGGTGACCACCGCCATACAGCCCTTATGCTCAGATTTGGACGTCATCATCGACTTGGCGGTCCACGACGTATCGCTGCCTTTGCCGGCGGGCTTGGATGATCCCCAGATCCTGCCCATATTTTTTCACGAGAATCAAGCCAACTTGAGCACAGCTCATCGGCCTATGAGCCCTGAAGATAAGCTACTAGCACTCCTTCCGGGATTGACCGAGGAAGAGAAGGAACGGCGGACCCGCGAGGGTATGGCCGACGTCGACGCTGGACGTACGATCCCGCACGAGGAACTACTGCAATGGATCAGGCGACGGTCAGAGCCTTCTTGAAGGTTTCCGTTGGGTCAGGAGCGTGGAAACTCTTGAATCCAATATTCAAGAAGGGCACGCGTGCCTGAGCAGTACTCCAGGAATGCCTGTGTCACGCGGCTTCTGGTTCAATCAAGCCTAGGTCTGTAATCCACGAACTGCCTGACGTCGAGGGGTGTTTCCTCGTTGAATCATGGTGTTAGAGACGATTCGGCTGTTTTTCTCACGAATCCCTGCCGACCTTCTTGAAAAACTGAACCAGACCTACCCAAACGCTTCCGTAAGGCAGGTGGTGAGAGGGCAGGTTAAGCACATCAGGGATAGCAATCCCAAGGAGATAGAAGCGCTATGACAGGAGGCCAACGATCAACTTCCTACTATCGCCGAGCTAAAGAGGGTCAGTGCGGTTGATCCAGAGTTCCGGATGGAAAACAGCTTCTTTGGGCCCAAGCCAGTCATCACCGCCCGCATCATCAACCGCTCAACACTGCCATTGAGCGAAGCGAGCTGGAATGCGGCGCTGTACATCAGCTACATCCACACGCGTCGAGCTGGAGATGATCCCTGAGACAGCAATGGACTTTACGGACAAAGCCTATCTAAGTGCCGATCTTCAGAAGCGCATTGATTTCCTTGAGAACCAACTCAAGCAAGCGAGCGAGTTCGAAGATGTCTGATGCTACCAAGCCCCGCCGGCGGATCACCCTCCGGCGGGGCTTGGTAGCGGTACCGACGTTCACCCCCGCCAAAGAGGACCATTACACAATGCGCCCGTCCATCCTCGCCTTGGACTTAGAAGGAACGCTGATTTCCAACGCTGTAAGCCAGATCCCGCGCCCGGGCCTCTACGAATTTCTGGAGTCGGCAAAGTCGCTCTTTGAGGGTCTAGTCATCTTCACCACAGTTCCGGAGCCTAGATTTCGCGAGATTGCCGACCTATTGGCTTGCGAAGGAGCGGCCCCGGGTTGGTTTGCCCGCTTGCCATACATAGACTGGACTGGGCCGACGAAGGATCTTGCCAACGTTTCCCAGCCCATCGGCTCTGCATGGCTACTAGATGATTACGCCCCCTATGTACAACCGGGACAGGAACATTGCTGGGTCCCGGTTCAACTGTTTTGTTCTCCTTACCCCGAGGACGACGCGGGACTGGACGATGCCATCGAGGCAATCCGTAAGCGACTGAACGAGTACTAGAGGGCCATCTCTTGGCCAGCGTCCAATGGGCCACAGGCTCGCCGGTCAACCAAGGTCCAGCGCTTCGTTGGAGAACCGTCGATATAGACCTGGGGGGGCGTTTACCGCGATAGAGTCCTGAGCCCCCTCAAACCATCTCATGGACCCGTGGCAGCTGGTCGGTCTACTCAGACTAGAAGCTAAAGCTGCCAACTGCCGCTAGGTTCCAGCCAGTACGCCATGCCCAGCGGCAGGAAAGTCTCCATTGCAACGTCCAGGATCAACGGCTGACGCCAACCCTGACCAGGCAAGAAGCAAAAATCCTTCCGGGCGAGGGTTCCAGCTTGCTCGCGTCCAGCTAACCAGATGCATCTGCGTTTTATCTCGCGATCAAGTGCTCGCCTCGCGGCATGCTCATCCAAACCGCTTTGTATGAACTCCGAGGCAGAATTTCGCATGCTCGCCCACAGCACGTAGCGCTTACGCCCCAAGCTGAGCGCATTCCATTCAGGCGATCCAATCGACTGAAGCCCGTCGCCTAGCTTCGGGTCCAACCGATGCTTCCGCAGAAGGTTTGCCAAGTACGCTCGAGCTTCGGTGGATGCCAGTGAAATTCCGAGATTCCGCCTCGCACTGGGCGTGCACTCAGCCGCCCACTGGGTGAGCGACCGGGTCAATGCCGACTCAAGGTTCAAGTCACTGCGAGACCACGGAGATTTGTAGGACCAAGCCAGGGGCTCATACAGAGATCTTGCGGCAAGCCGAGAACATTCGACTGGTTCGCGATGGAGGACGCGCAGCGTCGCAAGCGTGTCAAGTGCCTGCGAGGCCAACCCCTCAGCAGCTACCGGCGAACTAGCCGTTCTTGAGCGCTCTAGCGCGCACCACGCGCACGCAAGAAAGGGACCTATTGAACGAACGAAATTGTCCAGTTCTGGCCAGGGCGCGATGAGGGTCGGTTGGCTAACGACATAGGCCACACAGCCCTCAAATCGCGATACCAGTTGTCAGGATATCAACCTGCCCACAGACTGTCTATCTGACTTTCCGATATTGACCCTTAGGTGTTCTCTCCAGTTCAACGATATCTGAACATCCGATATCCTAGCCGTGCAGCGAATGAGCGGGGAGCGCCCCGGCGCACGACGCAGAACGTTACCGCATGTTGGGAGAGCCGAAATGATGCGCACCAGCGCTAGCCACCCGTTACTGATTGCAGAGTTGCCTGTTGGAGCCCATGGAGGCGGCATAGGGGTGACATTTGCGCCAGGCAAGTACCAGGAAGTCGCCATGACTGGAGCATGGGCGAGAGACCTAGATGTGGACGTCTCGGCTATTCAGGACTGGGGTGCCACTCACCTAGTCACCTTGCTTGAGCCTTGGGAGCTCAAGGACCTTCGAATCGAGAGCTTACCGGCGATAGTGGCGGGGAAGGGCATCTCTTGGCATGGACTGCCAATCACTGATGGAGCCGCACCAGACGACAGACTCCTCAAAGATTGGCTACAGCTAAGTGCTGAGCTCGTCGCTGACATGCTGAGCGGTCAAAGGATCGTGGTCCACTGCAAGGGGGGGTTGGGACGCGCGGGAACGGTCGCTGCCATGCTTTTGCTGCAGTCTGGCGAGGCCAAGCGGGCATCGGATGCCATCCACATGGTGCGGCATGCCAGGCCAGGCGCAATCGAAACGATTGCTCAAGAGGAGTTCCTAGAGTACTGGGCGCAGAGCCTTCACCCGGGCGGAGCTTGACCACTCAGGTGCGCAGTCAGGAACTCAAGGACGAGTTGCCTGTGGATCCAGAACTCGAGGGCTTCTTAGGTCTGGATCCAGAAATCGACGGCGTCTCCATAGTGGATCTTCGCGAGGGTTCAGGGCACATCAAAAATTCGCTGCCTCGAAAGCTAAGAACCTTGCTGTCGCACGAATCAGGGTCTTGTGCTGGGGCCGGACCAGCGCTATCGCTGACTAAGGCAGGGCAACCTCCAGGGACTGTACTGCGACGGCGCGATCAATAGACATCTGTCAGATGTATCGCCACCACTATCGATCTAATGAATGCTGACTCAGCCGATGCGTGCTGCCTTAGGAGTTACGATCTGACTGCACTCGTGGCCGAGGCGAAACGCCACGACGTACAGGACCGTGGCATCCATCGGCATACCTGAGCCCATCCGAATGACGACCTTACGCTGACCGTGCGACAGTGATACTCCCAGTTCCCGCAGGACCTCAATGCGCTGCTGCAGCCCGTCGTAGATGTCTAGCTTGTCGACTTCTGAATACAGGTCTTGGCAGTCGCGATACTCACGGTAGTAGTCGACCAGTGCAGCAAACTCGCTCGCCGCCTCGCGCGACAGCTCGAAAGCCGGTTCGGACAGATCCATGTCGCACGAAACGATCAGGCTGGCCAGCTCGCGCCCAGCAGCAAGCGGGGACACCGCCAGGGTGATGTAGTCGCGCTCAAACTGCGCTTGCGCCGCCTGCAGTTCCTCGTCTGTCGGCAGCGAGAAAGGCTTGTTGAGTGCATCGATGTCATTGAAATCGAAGGCGCGCGCCAGTGCGCGACGGGTGTCGAAACTGGCCGAGTCACCCTGCTCAACCCGCTGAACTGTTCGCACGTTCAGGCCCGAGATCTCGGCCAATTGTTCTTGCGACCAATGACGCAACTGGCGGAACTGGCGAATGCAGGCGCCAACCTCAGCAGCGGTAAGCAGGCGAGGCGGGGTCTTGGTGGTCATAGAAGATAACTCCGGAGGGGTAGGGAGCCCAGATTAGGAGGGTGCCGAACTTGGAAACATGACAGTCGCCCGACAGGCCCCCGACACAGATCAACTGCCAGGACTTGCCCCAACGAGAAATCCGGGGCAACTGCTTATGCGCCCGTGATGTTCTCCCCGTGCCCCCAGAGGGGGGCGAGGCCCAACTGCCTAGTCACTCACCACAGACCCCACCCTAGACGCGCAGGCGATCCGGGACAGCTCTATGGCGAGGGCTGATGGGGGGTCAATGGCTCCAACTCTGGCAAAACACCCCCAAATTGATGATGCAGTGCATTCATCCATGCCAGAACTGGTTCGCCTGGCCACAGGTGCGCCAGATTCAGAAGGGTTAGCATGGCAAGCGCATTGCTGTTCATGGCCACCCCCGCCAGAAGCGCGCCCGGGTAGCCATTTAACTGCCTTGCCAAGGGGTGAATCCCGGCATGGAGATAGGAGTTCAAGCCGACATAAAGGCATTGTCTGGCTCTGCCCAACAACTGTGATGCTCCTCGGGGCCCAGAGGACTCAAGCTTTACGAGCATGTCCTGAACGCCAGGGAGCCTCTTTGCCGCTTGCTGACTCTCCAGAGTCAGGGGCGCAAGAAGCTTCTCGATGTCGGTGTCGGTAGCTGCATAACATGCCCAGGTTGCACGCACGAGGGCCTCATACTGGGGCCGGACCAGCGAGATTGCTGACTGGGGCAGAGTAGCGATCAGGGACTGTACTGCCACGGCGTGATCAAGGGACATCTGGCAAAGTGCCGCCACCGCCGTCGATCTTCGGTCACGTCCATGCTCTATCTCCATCCAAGCGGCTCGAATTTCACCCAAGAGCTCTAAGGAGCCCTCCAGCACAGACGCCCGATCCTGGTCAGCCGATTGAGGCACAAGTCATCCTAGAATCGTGATCTGCAGGCAAGAGTAACGGCTCGTCCATCGGGCAAAGCCCTCAGTTGGCCGGCTGGGCTGCAGCATCTGTTAGCCGGTAATCTCTGCATTGCATCATCCGTGCATCAGCAATTTCTGCGTTGCGTCAGTCGCAAGTCAAATTTTTCTGCAATGGACCGTCTTGCACTGAAATTTTATTCCTCAAAAGCTGAAATCTCTGCAATGGCACCCTAAGAATGTCTGCGATGAACAGCGTTCTGGTCCGCGCGCGATTGCTTCCTATATTGCAACCATACGCTCAGCCAGCCAACCGCCGGGATCCATGATCGCGCGAGCGGACGATCCCGGTCGCAAATGGCTGGCTGCCGTCACTCTCGTGGCTTTGAGCGATCAAGGGGAGCAGTCTGGCCCACGTGTCGAACAGAAGCCTTGGATCTTGGTGGATCAGAAGCGAAACCCGCAGCGCATCTTCCATCGCCTTGAGGTAGCCGCGGCGTATCTCAAGTGCGTTCTCGCAAGCATTGGGGCGACCAAGAATTTGTGTGATCGCGGAGGCCATAGCAGTCTGGACAGGAGGGGAGGGGAAGGCGATAGTCTGCAAACGTCTAGACGATCCCGCAATGAGCATCCTCAACGTTCTCCTCACTCGTGACCACCTCGTCGTCGCAGCGGATACCCTGGCAGAGGATGCTCTCACAGGGGCGTATTCCGCGGGGGCAAAGCTGCTGCTGATCCCTCAGCACAACGTAGTGCTTGCTGCGCGCGGGTCTACGCAATTCTTCCTGGGGGGCTCGCAGAATTCGGAAAAAATCGTACGCTAAGGTTTTCCGGGCATCCGTAGGGGCCGAAACTTCCCGTCTTCCAGTCTGCGGCTCTGCCGCCAGACGTAATCGCCGGTGAGGTTGATGTGCTCCCAGCCCAGCGGCGACAGGAATTGCAGCAGCTCGCCGTCCACCGGCTTGCCGGCCTCGACCAACCCCGGGGTGGCGCGCTCCAGGTACACCGTGTTCCACAGCACGATAGCCGCCGTCACCAGGTTGAGGCCGCTGGCCCGGTAGCGCTGCTGCTCGAAGCTCCGATCCCTGATTTCCCCAAGGCGGTTGAAGAACACCGCCCTGGCCAGCGAGTTGCGCGCCTCACCTTTGTTCAGGCCGGCATGCACGCGGCGGCGCAGCTCAACACTTTGCAGCCAGTCTAGGATGAACAGCGTGCGTTCGATCCGGCCCAGCTCGCGCAGGGCCACGGCCAGGCCGTTCTGGCGCGGATAGCTGCCGAGCTTGCGCAGCATCAGCGAGGCAGTGACGGTGCCCTGTTTGATCGAGCTGGCCAGGCGCAGGATGTCGTCCCAATGGGCGCGGACGTGCTTGATGTTCAGGGTGCCGCCGATCAGCGGCCGCAGCGTCGGGTAGGTCTGCACGCCCTGCGGCACGTACAGCTTGGTTTCGCCGAGGTCGCGGATGCGCGGCGCGAAACGGAAGCCCAGCAGGTGCATCAGGGCGAAGACGTGATCGGTGAAGCCGGCCGTGTCGGTGTAGTGCTCCTCGATCCGCAGGTCGGACTCGTGGTACAGCAGGCCGTCGAGCACATAGGTGGAATCGCGCACGCCGACATTCACCACGCGGGTGCTGAACGGCGCGTACTGGTCGGAGATATGGGTGTAGAACAGCCGTCCCGGCTCACTGCCGTACTTCGGGTTGACGTGTCTGGTGCTCTCGCCCCGGCCGCCAGCCCGGAAACGCTGGCCATCGGAGGATGAGGTGGTGCCGTCGCCCCAGTGGGCGGCGAAGGCATGCTGGTACTGGTGGTTGACCAGCTCGGCCAGGGCCGCCGAATAGGTCTCGTCGCGGATGTGCCAGGCTTGCAGCCAGGACAGCTTGGCGTAGGTCAGACCGGGGCTCGACTCGGCCATCTTGGTCAGCCCGAGGTTGATCGCATCACCGAGGATCGCGGACAGCAGCAACGTCCGGTCTTTGGCCTCGGCCCCGTCCTTCAGGTGGGTGAAGTGGCGGCTGAAGCCCGTCCAGTCGTCCACGTCCATCAGCAGTTCGGTGATCTTGATGCGCGGCAGTAACTGACTGGTCTGGTCGATCAGCGCCTGCGCCCGATCCGGCACCGCCGCATCCAGCGGGGTGATCTTCAACCCGGACTCGGTGAGGATGGCATCGGGCAGCTCGTTGTCCTTGGCCAGGCGGGCGACAGTGGCCAACTGCTCGTCCAGCAGCTGCAAGCGCTCTTCCAGATACTGGTCGCTGTTCGGGTTGATCGCCAGCGGCAGGGCCTGTTCCCGCTTGAGCGCGGCGAACTTCTCGGCCGGCAGCAGGTAGTCGTCGAAGTCGCGGAACTGCCGCGAGCCCTTGACCCAGATGTCGCCGGAGCGCAGGGCGTTCTTCAGCTCGGACAGGGCGCAGATTTCGTAGAAGCGCCGGTCGAGGCCTTCCGGGGTGATCACCAGTGGCTTCCAGCGCGGCTTGATGAAGGCGGTGGGAGCATCGGCCGGCACCTTGCGCAGGTTGTCGGCGTTCATCTCGCGCAGCGTCTGCACGGCTGCCAGCACGCCCTGCGCGGCCGGGGCGGCGCGCAGCTCCAATACCTCCAGCAGAGCCGGCGTGTAGCGGCGCAGGGTGGCGAAGTTCTCGCCGACCAGGTGCAGGTGGTCGAAGCCCTCCGGCCGGGCCAGCAGCTCGGCTTCGCTGACGCTCTCGGTGAACTCGTCCCAGGGGATCACCGCCTCGATGGCGGCATAGGGGTCGCTGCCGGCTTCCTTGGCCTCCAGCAGCGCCTGGCCGATCTTGGAGTACAGGCGCACCTTGTCGTTGATCGCCTTGCCCTGCTTCTGGAACTGCTGCTGATGCTTGTGCTTCGCGCCGCTGAACAGCTTGACTAGGATGCGGTCGTGCAGATCCACCAGCTCATCAATCACGGTTGCAGTGCTCTCCAGCACCACGGCGGCCAGGGTCGCATAGCGCCGCTGCGGCTCGAACTTGCCGAGGTCTTTGGGCGTCATCTGCCCACCCTCGCGGGCCAGCTTGAGCAGGCGGTTCTGGTGGATGTGCCGGCCCAGGACTTCGGGCAAGTCCACCAGCTGAAATGTCTTCAGCCGCTCGATGTGCTCAAGCATGTGCCGAGAGTTGGGTTTCAGCGGTGCCTGGCGCAGCCAGGTCAACCAGGTGATGCTGCTGCCGGCCTTGAGCTTCAACAGCTCGTCCAGCTTGGCCCGATGCGAGTCCGTGAGCGGTTCAACCAGGGCGCGGTAGACCCGCCGATTGGCCCGTGCAATGGCCTCCGAGCAAGCCCGGTCGATCACGCTCAACGCCGGCAGGATGCGTCGCTTCTGCCGCAGGCTCTCCAGCGCCTGGCCGGCCAGCAGCAAGCCCTTGTCGGTCTGCTGGGCCAGTTCGGTCAGCTCGCGCACCAGGGCGCGGAAGTCGGACAGGCCGAACGGGGCCAGTTGAAGGTAGGTGCGCAGTTCCTGGGCGTGCTCGCGACGGGTCACATCGCGCTCGCCGTACTTCGTCCAACTCGCCGGATCGGTCTGGACTTGCTTGGCCACCCACAGGATGACCGGTTCGGGCAGCTCGCTGTCAGTGCCCAACGCATAGCCGGGGTAGCGCAGCAGGCAGAGTTGCACGGCGAAGCCGAGGCGGTTGGCGTCGCCGCGCCGCTGACGGATCAGCGACAGGTCGGAGTCGTTGAAGGTGTAGTAGCGGATCAGGTCATCCTGGCTTTCTGGCAACGCGAGCAGGGTGCCCCGCTCCGTGGCCGAGAGGATCAAGCGACGCGGCATGTGTCAGTCGTCCGTGCGGAGGTACTGGTAGAGGGTTTCCCGGCTGATGTTGAACTCGCGGGCAAGCTGCGCCTTGGGCTCGCCGGCCGTCGCTCGCTGCCGCAGGGTAGCAGCCTGCTCATCGGACAGGGCTTTCTTGCGGCCCCGGTACGCGCCACGCTGCTTGGCCAAGGTGATGCCCTCACGCTGCCGCTCGCGGATCAGGGCGCGCTCGAACTCAGCGAAGGCCCCCATCACCGACAGCATCAGGTTGGCCATCGGCGAGTCCTCGCCAGTGAACACCAGGCCCTCCTTCAGGAACTCGATGCGCACGCCGCGTTGAGTCAGCTTCTGTACCAAGCGACGCAGGTCATCGAGGTTGCGGGCCAGCCGGTCCATGCTGTGCACCACCACTGTATCGCCTTCGCGGACGAAGCTCAGCAGCGCTTCGAGCTGGGGGCGCTGGGTGTCCTTGCCCGATGCCTTGTCGGTGAACACCTTGCTCACCTGTGTCTGTTCCAGCTGGCGTTCCGGGTTCTGGTCGAAGCTGCTGACCCGGACGTAGCCGATGCGGTGCCCCTGCACGATGTCTCCTTGGTTGAAGGCGGCTTAAGTGCTCCTTCTGTTCCGTTGTGCCTCAAACCCCGTTTCTGTCAGGCTGAAATCTATGACCTTCGCAGGCATGTGTCAAAAAATGCGAAAGATGACTCTATTCTGACTAAGCGGCGCGGCCCTGCCTGACATCCAGTTAGGGTATGCCTCAATCTGACGGTAGCGAGTCGCAGGCGTTCGGATCGGCATCGGTTTCGTTCCCTGTCTTGGCACGCGCTTCGAAGCGTTGATAACACTCCAACCCGCAGAAGTGCTCGACGTATTCCGCGCCTTCCGGGGTGAAGGCGGCATCGAGCGGGATTTCCTTGCAGCACACGCAGCAACTGGTGGTGGTCGAGTCACTTGCATTCATGGTGGCACCCCTCCATTGACTGACGAAGACGGCGAATGCCGCCGCCGGCATTGGCTTCGCGAACAGGAAGCCTTGTCCTGTGTCGCAGTCCGCTTGTCGCAATAGATCAAGACTCGCCGATGTTTCCACGCCTTCAGCCACCACATCCATGCCCAGCCCGTGCGCAAGCTGAATCACGGTGTGCACGATGGTTTGGTCGCGGCGGTCGTTGGCGAGCCCGGCGACAAACGATTGGTCGATCTTGAGCGTGCTGATTGGGCAGCACTTCAGATGTTGCAGACAGGAATACCCCGTCCCGAAGTCATCGGCGGCGAAGCGCACACCGATCTGCCGCAAGGCGTCCAGGGCGGGGAAGATCGCCGGATCACCAAACGCGACCGATTCGGTCAGCTCGATTTCGAGATACTCGGCGGGCAACTCGGCATCAGCCAGCACGCCCTTTACCCACCCGTCGAAGTCCGGTCCCACTTGGCTCGCCGAAACATTGACGGCCAGCCGGAACGGTCGCCATGCCAGCATTCGCCAGTCACGCATCTGGCGGCAGGCTTCGCCCAGCACCCAAGCGCCGATTTCAGGCATCAGGCCGGACGATTCGACCACGGGCAGGAACTGGCCCGGTGGCAATAGTCCAAGCGTCGGATGACGCCAGCGCAACAGGGCTTCCGCGCCGACAATCCCACCACTGCGCAGATCGACGACGGGCTGGTAGTGCAGTTCAAGCTGCCCGCGCTCGACCGCTTGGGCCAGTTCCGGCGTCGTCCATCCATCCGGCCGGAAAGCGCTCATTCTCTTTCCCTGAATGCCCGCAACGCCCGCGACAGGGACAGAAGGAACAGGCCGGTCAAACCGAGCGCCGCGATGACCCAATGCTCGCCGAGGAAAGCACCGGCGGTTGTGCCGGCCAGCACGACAGCGAGGATGGGCAGGTGGCAGGGGCAAGTCAGCACAGCCAGTCCGCCCCACAGGTAGCCGGTGATCGGTTTGTGCGTCTCGGACGGCAAGCGCTCGGGGTTGTTCATGGCAGACTCTCCGCGTGCTGTGCCGGCTCGGTCGGCAGGGTGGCCAACTGCACTTCCAGATCGGCCAACGCTTCGCGCCGACGCTCGACGAACTGACGCAGCAGGGCAAGCTGCGCGGCCGCTTCGTCGCCGTCCGCCGCATCCAGCGCCCGGCACAGCCGCGCCAGCGCGTCGAGGCCGATGCCCGCCTCGAAGGCCGCCCGCACGAAGCACAGCCGTTGCAAGGCGGCGTCATCGAACAAGCCGTAGCCGCCTGGTGTGCACGCCACCGGGCGCAGCAATCCGCGCAGCAGGTAGTCGCGCACGATATGCACGCTCACCCCGGCATCAAGAGCCAGCCGGGACACCGTGTAGGCGTTCATTGAACACCTCCTTTTTCTCACCCGGCGCAGCAGGAAAGCTGCTTCACATCCTTGTTGAAGGTCTGCGCCGCGAGCTTCAACCCCTCGACCATCGTCAGGTAGGGGAACAACTGGTCGGCCAGTTCCTGCACCGTCATGCGGTTGCGAATGGCCAGAGCCGCCGTCTGGATCAGTTCACCCGCTTCCGGCGCGACCGCCTGTACGCCGATCAGCCGATGGCTGCCTTCCTCGATAACCAACTTGATGAAGCCGCGTGTGTCGAAGTTGGCGAGCGCACGCGGCACGTTGTCCAAGGTCAAGGTGCGGCTGTCGGTCTCGATCCCGTCGTGGTGGGCTTCCGCCTCGCTGTAGCCCACGGTCGCCACTTGCGGATCGGTGAACACCACGGCCGGCATTGCGGTCAGGTCGAGCGCCGCATCGCCGCCGGTCATGTTGATCGCGGCACGGGTGCCGGCCGCTGCCGCCACATAGACGAACTGCGGCTGGTCGGTGCAGTCGCCGGCCGCGTAGATGTTCGGGTTGCTCGTGCGCATGCCTTGGTCGATGACGATGGCACCTTGCGCATTGACAGTGACCCCCGCTGCGTCCAGCGCGAGGCTGCGCGTGTTCGGTGTCCGACCGGTGGCAACCAGCAGTTTGTCGGCGCGCAATTCACCGTGCGTGGTGGTCAGCACGAATTCACCGTCCATATGGGCGACCTGGCTGGCTTGCGTGTGCTCCAGCACCTCGATGCCCTCGGCACGGAAAGCGGCTGTCACCGCCTCGCCGATGGCCGGGTCTTCACGGAAGAACAAGGTATTGCGCGCCAGGACCGTGACCTTGCTGCCCAGCCGGGCAAAGGCTTGCGCCAGCTCCAGCGCCACCACCGACGAGCCGATTACGGCAAGGCGTTCGGGAATGGTGTCGCTCGCCAGGGCCTCGGTGGAAGTCCAGTAGGGTGACTCTTTCAAGCCCGGAATCGGCGGGACCGCCGGGCTGGCACCCGTGGCGACCAGGCAGCGGTCGAACATCACGACGCGCTCGCCACCCTCGTTCAAACGGACGGTAAGGCTCTGGTCGTCCTTGAAGCGCGCCTCACCGTGCACAACGGTGATGGCCGGATTACCGCCCAGGATGCCTTCGTACTTGGCGTGCCGCAGTTCGTCGACGCGGGCCTGCTGCTGGGCCAGCAGCTTACTGCGGTCAATCGTAGGCACAGTTGCCGCAATACCGCCATCGAACGGGCTTTCCCGGCGCAGATGGGCGATGTGGGCGGCGCGGATCATGATCTTGGACGGCACACAGCCGACATTGACGCAGGTGCCGCCGATGGTGCCGCGCTCGATCAGCGTGACCTGCGCGCCTTGCTCGACGGCCTTCAGCGCCGCCGCCATCGCGGCTCCACCGCTGCCAATGACCGCTACCTGCACCGGGGGCTCGTTGCCACTGTGCTTTTCGGCGGCGGCCATCCATCCCCGCACCTTGTCGAGCAGTCCGACGCGGTTGTCCGCCAGTGGCGCATCGGCTAGCGTTGCCTTGTAGCCCAGTCCGGCCACGGCGGCAGTCAGCGCGTCCGGCGATGTGCCCGGCACGATGGCGAGTTGCGCTGTGCCCTTCGGATAGGACACCAGCGCCGACTGCACGCCTGGCACTTTTTCCAGCGCTTCCTTGACGTGCGCCGCGCACGAGTCGCAAGTCATGCCGGTGATTTTTAGATGGGTCATGCAACAGATCCTTTATCGTTTGTGGCGCCAGACAATGACGTCCGTTGTGCTGCGGTGCCGTTTTCAGTGACTCACTGCTTGACGCTGGACGGATAGCCCGCGTCTGCGGTTGCCTTGGTCAGCTTCTGCACGCTGGTCTTGGCATCGTCGAAGGTGACGACCGCTTGGCGTGTCTCGAAAGTCACGTCAACTTTGCTGACGCCTTCGACCTTGGAAATCGCCTTCTTGACAGTGATCGGGCAGGCGGAGCAGGTCATGCCCGGTACGGACAGCGTGACGGTCTGGGTGGCGGCCCAGACGGGGGCAACAACGGCGGCGAGGGCGAGGGAGGCAAACAGTTTCTTCATGGTGAACTCCGATCAGTAGAAAAATGGCATGACGTAGGGAAATCCGAGCGCGACCAGAACCAGCGCGGCCACGATCCAGAAAATGAGCTTGTAAGTAGCTCGCACTTGGGGAATCGCGCAGACCTCACCCGGTTTGCAGGCCGCTGCCTGCCGGTAGATGCGCCGCCAGGCGAAGAACAACGCCACCAGCGCCACGCCGATAAAGATGGGGCGATAGGGTTCCAACACCGCCAAGTTGCCGATCCAAGCGCCGCTGAACCCCAAGGCGATCAGAACCAACGGCCCGAGGCAGCAAGCCGAGGCGAGGATGGCGGCAAGCCCTCCAGTGAAGAGCGCGCCGCGCCCGGTTTTTGGTTCAGACATGCGCTTGTCCTTTCGAATTGAAATTGGATAGCGTAACCTTACTTCCGTACTCATGTACGGAGTCAAGCGATATGGAAAACAATTTGGAGAACCTGACCATTGGCGTTTTCGCCAAGGCGGCCGGGGTCAATGTGGAGACCATCCGTTTCTATCAGCGCAAGGGCTTGTTGCTGGAGCCTGACAAGCCCTATGGCAGCATCCGCCGCTATGGCGAGGCGAATGTAACGCGGGTGCGCTTCGTGAAATCAGCCCAGCGGCTGGGCTTCAGCCTGGATGAGATCGCCGAGCTGCTGCGGCTGGAGGATGGCACCCATTGCGAGGAAGCCAGCAGTCTGGCCGAGCACAAGCTCAAGGACGTGCGCGAGAAAATGGCTGACCTGGCGCGCATGGAGGCCGTGCTGTCTGAGTTGGTGCGCGCCTGCCATGCGCGAAGGGGGAACGTTTCCTGCCCGCTGATCGCGTCACTACAGGGTGGAGCAAGCTTGGCAGGTTCGGCTATGCCTTAGCGTGCTTTATTTTCCGTTTTCTGAGACGACCCCTTAGAAAGCCTAGTCAAAGAGCTGTCACGAGAACACCGTTAGCTTAGCGTACGATTTTTTCCGAATTCTGCGGTTCCCCCTTCCTCCGCATCTACGAGCTTGCACTGCAGGCCAGCTTCCGCGCAGATTTCACAATAGAACAGCTATCTGCCGAGCTAGGGCTGGTGGTGGACCAACTCTGGCCGAACTTTGAGAAAGCGGTTAGCGAAGCGGGATTGCCGATCGAGCAACTCGGGACCGAGTTGGTGCTTGGTGGATGGTCGTTGAAGAACGGCCGGATGATGGCCACGGCGTATGCGAAGAGTGACAGCCGGCGCCCTTGCGTTGTCCAGCCGATCGGGGGGCAGATGGCGTCGCCGGGCGAACCGCTCCAGGCCGCGACCCCTAGCATGGCCCAGGTGGATCTGCTGGCCCATGCGCGTCTCCAGGTCAGCTACCTCAATGGGCAATTGGGCCGGAAAGTAGCAGGAGGTCGACTGCTAGTTGGGTTTCTGCAGAAGGGGCAAGCCCTGCTCAAGGATCTAGGAGAGATCTAGGTCGCGGGAGTCAAATACGCTAGGGGCTGAAATCGAAGTTCAGGTCTGGCCCTAAGGCAGAAGGCCAAAGCAGACCAAGGTCGTCCGTGGATTTGGGATGTTTATCGAGGGCAGGGTGGATGTCCGCTTCTGGCCGGAAGCGGACATTGGGCGGCGACCGGCCCGGTGATGGCATCCGCCTTCGACCCAAAGCGGGCATCGTTCTCGACACACCTGAGTTGATCCGTACTCCAAAGCCTGTTTCCGCTACCCCTTGTAGTGCTCGACGTAGAGCCCCAAAGCTGCCAACGACGCATACACGGCGGACCCAGCGTTGGTCGCGTACAAGGCAAAGGGAACCGGAGGATCGCAGGGAACTGTTGCGATGAACCACGGAGCTGAGCTCGTCAAGCTCGTCCTAGGTGATGTGAGGAATCCTAGCTCCCTACGCATACCTAGCGCCTCGCGGACGTACGCCTTGTTCCAGCCGCCAGTCTTGCACGAGACCCCAAGAAGTAACTCCGTAAATGCGGGATAGCGACGGGTCTTAATCGGACGATATACACCGACGTCAATCTCGTGACGGTCAGCCGCTTTGACCACCGTCGTGCCTTTCCAGCTATGGCTTAGTGTGGTGACCTGCACTGAAATCCTAATCTCGAGCTTCTCAGTAGACGTAGATCCACTGATGTAATCGTGATCCGGATGGTTTGCTTTGCATGGAGATCCTCCAAACGTCAGGACGCCTGCCATCTTGGGGGTACACGTGAGCTTGTAGCCCGCACTATCGATGATTCGCAGAAGCCTAAGCAGCACCCGAAGTTCGTAAGCCTTTCCTTGCGCGTAGGGAGACCCGCTCGCCTTAGCACGCGAAATGGCTGCTTTCACAGCGTTGAGGATTGCTAACTTACTGATCGTCACAGTCGCGGTCCTCGTGGCGCGTGTTCCTCGCGAGGGTCGTCCGGTGGCAGATATCGAGCGATATAGGCCTCAAGATCTGCCTGCTCGTGATCCGTCAAACGCTGGGGTGATACAGTTGGTAGATGTGACCGGATTGAGCGAACTCGGCGACCTTCTGGTGTCTCAACAGTGTAATGAACGTCCTCCAGTCCGGTGAGACCTTGGACCAGCTTCCCGATCTCACCCAAGGTTTGCGAGAGGGCGTCTTGGGTCGTCACAGGTCTAAAATCGAGAACCGCCGCAAGTGCGGCTGCAGCTTGTGCATTCGTGTCGTCCTCGTAATCAGACATCGCCTGAACAATCGCGGAGCGAAGCGATCTAACAATTTGTGGATCAAGCTCAGACGCAAGGGCTAGCGCCTTCCCTATCTCCCTAATTACCTCTTCACCACCTTGATCTTCTGCCATTCACAACTCCACAGCTGTAGACATTAACGGGCCGCGCGGGATGAACCGCCCGGATTCTCTAAATTCAATTGCCGAAGGTTGCCGTTGGCAATGTTCCTTAAGAGTAAGGCACAGTGCGGTTTGGTTCCATAAGCGGATCGCGCTGGCTGTATCCCGAAGTGTGCGATGACGCCGAAGCTGGATAGTGTCGCTGAATTGGACCATCAGGCACTTAGGTCTGAGCCCTGATACAGATTGATGATATGACTCCAAGTCGCGTACGGGCTGCGAAGAGCACCGGCTACTTTGGTCCGCTTCTGACCGAAAGCGGACATTCGTTTAACCAAGGGTGAAGGAAACTTTTAGGGCCAGGATGGACTTCAACTCTCTCGTTCGCTCGCTTCTATCCGATGCGAAGATGCGCCGTAACAAGCCTCTGCGAGACTAGTGCGCGAGCCAGGTCGCTGACATTGCTCCATGGCCTATGACGTGCCCCGCACCCGCTGGTCAAATGGAACCGCCCTCGGCACCATGGGCACGACCATCTAAGGAGTTCTTCATGCTCTACCAAGATAAGTACGTCGCCTTCATCGACATGCTCGGGTTCTCCGCACTTGTCCAAGAGTCGGCAGCCGACATGAGCAAGCTTGATGAAATAGCAGAGGCCATCGACAGACTAAAGAACACAGCGTGCTGCAACCCAGCAACAGGACTTTTGTTCACTTACTTCAGCGACTGCATCGTCATATCAAGCAGCCGCTCTCCTGCTGGCCTTGCCGACATCCTGAGCTGCATCAGAATGTTGGCCGAGAACCTGCTAGTGGTTGATATATTGATACGTGGAGGGCTCACAGTTGGAAGCATTCATCATGATTCTCAGATGATCTTCGGACCGGCGATGCTGGACGCCTATCGCATGGAATGTAAGGAAGCACGCAATCCCATGGTGCTCGTGAGCGAAGAGGTGCGATCGGATGCTCGCGCTGCGGGGTTAAGCAACCTGTTGACGTGGGATGACGAAGAGCCAGACCGCCACTATGTCCACTATCTGATCTCGTACAGCGCTTATGACTCTAATCCAAGGGCGGGCGTCGTGATTCTCGATAGCCAGGCCGCTCTCATCCGGCATTTCATCGCCAAGAGGCTGCTAGGCGCTCCGGGTAAGATCCTGGATAAAGCCGAGTGGATGGAACGATATTGGAACGAGAAGGTGGCGACAGGTGGAATTCTCGGACGTGTTGACAGGGTCGCAGACCTTGTTAGGCCCAATGCGCGACCATTTCGCAGCAGACTCGCCGTTCTAGCACCGCAACCGGGCGCCACTAGTGTGGACTAGCGAATCAGGCAAGCAGCTGCCGATTCCTTGCAAAGATTCAATTCAATTGGCCATACGGAAGCACGTGCAATCCCTGATGGCAGTCGGGACCACCATCTCCCCATTGCCAGCCGCGTCTGAACCAGCGCCCGGAACGCTTCAGCGGAAGGGGCTGGTCCCTTCCGCTGGTGCCTGCCCTGGTTGCACCGGCTATGCGCGGCCACCACGTTCCCGGACACGTCTCTGCCCCCGTCCTGTTGGGCCACCAGGTGCTCGGCGGTGCATTGAAAGGCTCGGGCCTTACTGGCCTTCAGCCCGAGCTCTGAGGGTGCAGTGAGCCACATCGGCAGGCCGCAATAGAAGCAACGGCCCGATTGGGCGTAGAAGGCAGAAGTGCGAAGGGATCTGCGGCGTTTGGCGGTCATGGATGGCTCCGGAATCGAAGGATTCCCGTGCCCCCATTGGGTGGACCTCGGGCACCCGGAGCCTATTGGCTATGCGGGCACAACACCGGCGCTTTATAGCGACTGGCTAAGGCGTTATAGCTCAGCGCTTGAGCCGCTACAAGGCCCAGATGCCGACCAGAACGGGAGGGAGTCACCGACGCCCAGTTAAGGTCAAAGCTTGGTCAGGGGGCGAGCGACGCGCTTGAGCAGGTGGAGCGGGGCGTGGCGCGTCACCCAGGGAAGTCGCGGTGTTGTAGTCCTGCTCAACCCGCTGAACTGTTCGCACGTTCAGGCCCGAGATCTCGTCTAATTGTTCTTGCGACCAATGTCGCGACTGGCGGAACTGGGAAGTGCAGGCGACAAGCTCTGACCGATCAGGTGCGCAGTTGGGAACTCAAGGGCGAGCTGGATGTGGAGCCAGAAATCGAGGGCGTCTTAGGTGCGGATCCAGGAATCAAGGGCATCTTTGGGGGAGATCTGGAAATCGCGGGCGTCCTTGTGGGGAAATACGGGCGGACAGCTGTGGGATCTGGGGCGTTTCCGTTGTGGCAGTCACCAGAGGCCGAGCCATTGCAATGCGGAGCCAACGAACCGCGACAAGGCGGATACAGCATTTCGCATAATGTATACAACGTGTGCGTTATCGAAGCCCGGAACGGCCGCCTGAGCCTTATGGGGCAGGGAGAATCCGACTGCCAGGCATAGCGCCATTGCCATGGCGGCGAGCTTTCGCCAAACCGCCTTCTCTTCGCGGCTTATTGCCCGCGCCTCCCCCACGATTCCGATCACCTTGACAAGTGGTTCTCCCGTCAAGCCAGCCAATGTCGCGCACACGACTGCATTCGGCAGAGACACCCCTTTGCGGTAGTTGCTGACCGAACTTGGCCGCACACCGAGCCGCGCAGCGAGCTCCGAATCGTTGTTTGCCCCAGTAGCAGCCTTGGCGGCGTCCAGCAGTGCATCGATAGTCGACATTTCCAAGACCCTTGACATGTGGTTTACAAGGGTATTGAATCACACCCGGATTCCAAGAGGCTTGGAAACCCCCGCCACCGGCACCCCAAGGCCGCTGGCGGGTTCCCTTGGGGTAGGGGCTTGGGGAGGGGTAGGGCACATGGATGCACTCATTTCCGTCGCGCTGCTGGGTTCTACCGCAGCCGTCTCGTTCGGGCTGGTCAAGCTGGCTTCGTGGTGCATCGGTCGGGTAGGGGATTCGTCCCGCCGTGCTGCACGCGAAGTCGCCTTCGTAGCCCAGGCACGCGCCGAACTGGCCGCAACCGGCTGGACCGCTGATCACGAAACCCTCTATCAGGCCGAAATCGCTGCCACCAAGCGCGGCGATCTGCTGGCCGCAGCCCGCTTTGCCGAACAGCAGGAGGCCATCCGTGCGTAAGTTCGATTGGTGGGTGGTTCCCTTCGTCATTTTCATGGTCTGCGGGGCAGGGCTTGGTTTCTGGATCGGCACGGCGTTGGCGGACGACTGGAGCGCCGTGGTTGCGGAACGTAAAGCGATGCGCAGCGCCTGCATCGCCGGTAACGACCGTGCCTGCCGCTTGTACGAGGTCGAGTATGGCCGGTGATCGCGCAGTGCCGGCCGGGTCGGGACTCCCCTCGTCTAACAGGGGAGTCAGTGAATTCAGGAACCCCGAGGGAACCCTGACGGTCGGCATTGACTGGTTTTCCGCTTCGGTTGACATGTTCGCGGTCCTCAACGAGCTGGCCTTCCGCGACGGCGACTCTTTCGAAGAGGTCCGCAACTGGATCGACTACAGCGCCGATAACGCTCGGGTGGTCGCCCTACAGATGTTCTGCTGGTTCTTCGCTGGGCTGGGCCTTGAACTGGATGAGGTGGCAGGGGGAGGGCGCTTCTACCTGTGGCGCGTCAAGATCATCAATGCCGAGAAAAAGTTCGTCGGCATGATCGAGTTAGGCGGTGATCACTGCCGCCGCGCCGATGGCACGTATACCGCCCGCATTGAGCTAACCGGCGATGGTTGCAAGGCGGTAGCCGCTGCGCGCTGCGGCCATGCGCAGCGGTGGCTGGAGCTTCGAGCGAAGCTCGAAAGCTGCGGCGGACGCCTAACCCGAGTTGACGCCTGCGCCGATGATCTTCTCGGGCAGTACCCATTGCGCCTGGCACAGAAGTGGTACGACGAAGGCGAGTTCGACAACCGTGGGCAGCGTCCTAAGGCGCAGCTTGTGGACGACTACGACAGCGGAGACGGCAAGACGTTTTACGTCGGCGGCAAGAAATCCGAGCGTCAGTTGCGCGTCTACGAGAAAGGCCGCGAGCTGGGCGACAAGAGTTCGCCATGGGTGCGCTACGAAGCGCAGTTCCGCGCTTCAAACCGCAAGGAATTGCCGCTCGATCTGCTCCGGGATCCCGCCGCATATCTCCTTGGTGCATACCCCGTGCTGCGCTTCCTGCGCTGCATTTCTTCCCGCATTGACGTGACCAAAGCGGCAGCGGTTGCGACGTTCAAAAGCGCATGCCGTCATTTCAAGCGCCAATACGGCGGCTTCGTCAATTTCGTTTTCCGCACGTGCCCCGATGAAGAGGTGGCCGTCGCGGTCTTTAAATCCTGCACTTCGCCAAAGCTGCCGAAGTGGGCAACAGGAGACGTAGCAGCGCACTGGGCCACAAGCGTGGCCGTACAACCAACCTGAAAGGGGTAATTACACATGAGCGTCAAGGTCACTGTCCTGAAGAACGAAATCGATGAACGCGGCGGCAGCTTCAAGAACGATGCCGGTGAGAACGTCGAGTACACCACCCGCAAGCAGAAAGCCAAGCTGGAAACTGGCGGCTTCGCCTATCCGTTCGATGTGCGCCTTGACAAGGGCCAGCCGGGCTACCCCGAAGGCGAGTACGAGCTCGATATCGAATCGATGCTCCAGGTCAACAAGGGCGTGGCATCGCTGAGCAAGTTCACCGTGCTGCGCCAGATTCCGAAGGCCGCTGTGCGTTCGGCAGCGCAGGCATAACCCATGCCAGAGCCGGTCTACATCCAGTCGTGTGCGGTCCAGAACATCGGTACCGATGGCGTCTGCGCTGTGCCGGTCTGGATCGAAAACCCTCAGCCAGTTCTGCCACCGCTCACGCTGGCTGAGGGTACGCAAGTCGCATTCGCTATCGCGGCCTGCTGGGCACTGGGCGTCGTTTTCAGACAGTTCGCCCGTGTGTCCCGTGAGCGGTTCTAACCCAACCAAGAGAGTACATCCCATGAAGTACATGAACGTTGCACGTCGTTTCGGTCGTTCCGCTGCTGGCAAGGTTGCTGCCGGTGCCACCGCCATGATCGCCAGTGGCGCCGCGCTCGCCAGTGGCGGTCCGGCCGAGGCCATCACCTCCGAAATCACCAACGGCAAGTCCAGCGTCAGCGGCATTCTGGTCGTGCTGGCCGGCGTCCTGGGCCTGTTCCTGCTGTGGGCGATGATCAAGCGCGCCAAGTAATCGGAGCCGGGTGTCATGCCCGTGCTGGTAGCAGTGATGGAGGTCCTCGCGACGGCCGCTTCGGTCATCGCGGGGATTCTCTCGGTTCTCGCAGCGGTGAAGGGGCTTTTTCTGCTGTGGGGGAACATCAAGCAGGCCAAGTAGGGGCGCACATCGCCCCTACTTTTTTGGGGGTCCGTATGGGCTATTTCGTGATCGTCGCAGTGCTGGGGGCGCTATGGCTGGCATTCGACTCGTAAGCACCTGGGCTGCGTCGATGGCCCTGCTGCTGGCGGCATTTCCTGCTACTGCTGCCATGTATCCCGATCAGGGGCGCGCGTATGCGGCGTGTCAGGCTGATATCAAAAGCGGTCCGGCTGGTTGGCAGCCAATGAAGTGTGCGCCCAACTACTACAACGACGGTTCGGGCATCTACTACGCGTGGGACCTGAACGGCAGGGCTGTGGGTTGGAGCTACGCATGGCCTGCGAACTCAAGGTGCAGTAACCGCGTTGACGGGCAGGCCGGGATGATTAACGGCACGCTCTACAGTGGCGGTGTCTGCGATAACGGCTGCAAGGTGCAGCCCAACCTTGACCCGGGAACCAACTACTCCATCAGGGAGAGTGGCAATCCCAACGCCATCGCTGTTCGTTCCGGAACGTGGAAAGCCACTGGCGACGTGTGCAGCATCACCGACACCCAGCCTAAGCCCGATGCCAAAGATGAGTATTGCCACACCACGTCTTCGGGCCATCAGGTGTGCAAGGGCAAGGACAGGACGTGCGTTACGTCACCGAGCGGTTTCCGTACGTGTGCAAGCGACACTGCGAACGAGAAGGGTCATACGGCCACGAACAATCCGCGTACTGAGGCTGCCAGCATCAGTTCGCCCAACACGCCTCCCAATGCGCCCACTAATCGCCCTGGTGAAGACTGGAAGCCGAGCGGCCCATCCACCAGCGTGACGAACAACAATAGCGGCACCACGTACAACACGCAGAACTACAACAACCAAGGCACCCCCAACGGCAACCAGCCGACGCCGGGCGATGGCTCCGGCCCGGGTGCTGGCGGCAGCAACGGCAATGGCGATAAGGGCGAGGGCAGCGGTAACAGCGCCAGTGGCGGCGGGAACTGCCAGACCCCGCCAGCTACAAGCGGGGATCCGATCCTCGGCATGATCGCAACGCAGACCTGGGCAACACGCTGCGCGGCCGAAAAGGGTAACTCCGCCAAGGTGACAGGCGACATTGGCAACTGCGATGCAGCGTTCAGCGTTGAAGGTGACAGCGTTCAGGCCAACCAGCTTCGCGCCCAGCGCGCCCAGCTGTGCGCCGGTCGGCCCGGCGAGGGGCAGGGCAGCGGCAGCAACCCGCATGAGGGTGCAGAGGACGTGGATGGTCCGGGTAAGTGGTCGTGGAAGTTCGACAAGGACTTGATTGATACCAGCGGCTTCGGCGGCGGCTCATGCCCGCAGCTGGGCACCATCGACTTTGGCCGCTTCGGCGCTGTGTCGCTGGATGGCACTACATGGTGGTGTTCCCTGATCTCAGCCATGCGCACGGTGATGTTGTTGCTTGGCATGTTCATCGCTTTCCGCATTGTCTTTGGAGACTGACATGTTCGGTGTCGATATTTGGGAGTGGATCAAGCGTGGTGTGAACCTCGTTTGGACGATCATGTTTGGCGGCATCGGTCGCATCGTGACCAAGGTTCTTTCCACCGCAGGTGTGACGCTGGTTTCCATTAATCAGCTTCTGCCGGTTCTTAAGACGACAATTTCCACCTACGTTGGGTCGCTGCCCGATTGGGCACACAACTTTATCGGCGCAGTTGGCTTCGATCAGTTCATGACGATGATCCTGTCGGCACTTTCGGTGCGCTTCATGTTCAAAATCATCCCGATGCCCACGGCGCAGGCCCAGCAGCTGGGAGTGACCAAGGAATGATTTACTGGTACACGGGCCAGCCTGGACACGGCAAGACGCTGCATGCCATCGACCACGCCATCGACTTTCGTGATGAGGGCCGGTTGGTCTTCGTATGCAACGTACGTGGCTTCAAACACGATGAGGCACGCATGCTGCCCATGACGCCGGAACAGTTCTGCGACTGGCCGAATTTCCTTCCCGATGGTGCGGTGTGCGTGGTCGATGAGGCATACGAGCATGGCATGCTTCCAAAGCGCCGCCCCGGATCCGCTGTCCCTCATCACGTCGAACAGTTGGCGAAGCACCGGCACCGTGGCTTGGACTTCATCTTCGTCAGTCAGTCGCCCGACCGGCAGTGCGATGATTTCGTGCAGGACCTCATTGAACGTCACGTGCATGTGCGTCGTCGGTTCGGCCTTCCGTTCGCGCACCTGCGCACCTTTGACCGTTACGAAAAGAACCCGGAGAAGGGTCACCCTCTGATCTTGAAGCGGGTGAAGCTGCCTAAGCGGCCCATGGGCTTGTATGAGTCCACGGTGATGGACACCAGTGAGAAGGCCATCCCCTGGTACTACCCGGCTGCTGCTGCGCTGCTACTGGCGGTCATTGGTGGCGCGTGGTGGTCCGTGAACCGCGTGCATGCCCAGCTGTCAGGGGAGCTTGAAACGGGCCAGCCCAAGGCAGAGGCGCAGCAAGCGGCGGAGAACGGAGCGGGAGCGACGGTCGCAGCCGCGCCGCAAGCCGCACCTCCGGCGGTATCCCGTAGCAGCGACTACGTGGCATGGGTGACGCCGCGCATTCAAGGCCAGCCTTGGACCGCACCCGCCTACGACAGTCTGACCATTCCGACCGGCCAGCCTCCGCGCGTGTACTGCATGGCGTCCGGGGATGGACTCGACGCCAACGGCGAGCATCAGATTGGCCGATGCAGCTGCAAGACGGAGCAGGGCACCACGTATGTGATGGATCAGGAGCAGTGCCGCATGGTCGCTGTCAACGGGCAATACGAGCCGTTCCTTGACACCAATCAAGCCGAGGCTCGGCGCATGAACGATCTGCAGCAGTCCGCGCACTACCAGCAGGAAGCGCGGCGCATTAGAGAGGAAGCGGGCGGGGTGGCGATGCAGCACGTAGAGCGTTCTGTCGGAACATTCCCCGAGTCTGCGCCGCACCCATCCAGCAGCTACATGACCACTTCGCCGGGGTCGAACAAGCTATGACCAGCAGCGCACGTGAATTGTTGAAGTGGTTGGCCGTGATCCTGATGACTGGCGATCACGTGGCTAAGGTGATCTGCGGCGGGTACGTGCCAGGACTCAGCGAAGCGGGGCGGGTGGCATTCCCGCTGTTCGCACTGGTGATGGCCTATAACCTCGCCCAGCCGGGCGCCGATGTGGTCAAGTCCGTTCGCAGGCTCGCGCTGTGGGGTGCCATCGCTCAGCCCGTGCACGCTCTGACGTTCGGCTACTGGTTGCCGCTGAACATCCTGCTCACCTTCGCCCTGTGCGCTGCGGCGGTCTACGCAGCCGGCCAGCGGAACTGGATCGTCCTGGCATTCGCCGCGGCGGTGCTGCCGGCATTCGTGGACTACCAGTGGGCCGGGGTAGGGTTCGTCCTTCTGGCATGGCTGGGATTCCGCACAGGACGGCCGCTGCTGACCTTGGCGGCGTTCGCATCCCTGTGCGCCTTCAACGGCAATCTGTGGGCGCTGGTAGCCATCCCGGTGGCTGTGGGGCTATCCCACACGGCGTGGCAGGTCCCGCGCGGTCGGTGGGCGTTCTACGGCTATTACGTGGGCCATCTCGCGTGCCTCGGTCTGCTGGCGCTTATACTCGCCCCATGACCATGACCATGCGCCGATGCTTCGATCTGCACTACTGGGTTGCCCGATGGATGGATCGTGCTTTCGGCCGGTCCCGCGCTCGCCAGCGTCAACGCTGAGGCGGTAAGCTTCGCCCCAGCTACAGGGGGAAGTCATGATCACAAGGATTGCAGCGTTGACGCTGTTCAGTGCGCTTTGCTTTGGTGTTGGCGCTGAGGAGCCCGTGAATCTCGTTTACAAGTGCGTCAACAAGGCTGGAACTCAATACCAAAGCCAGCCTTGCGCCAAGGGCGAGACGGTCCATATCCGCTTGGCCGATCCCGCGCCTGTATCGCCCCAAGCGGCGGCCGCCAATCAGCGTTACCTGGACGATCTGCGTCAGCAGAATGCAGCCTCTCGGCCTACGCCTCAGCCAGCACCAGCTGCACCGGTCTACAGAAACGGCGGTGGTGGCGCGCAGCTGCACCACATTTCGCAGTACAAGGACGGTAACGCCTGCGAGGCGGCACGCGCGGAGCGTGAGCGCGTTTTCCGGGCCTATGGCAGCAATCGCCCATTTGAGGTTGGCCGACGCATGGACGACATGGTCTGGCGGGCCTGCAAGTGATTACCGTGACGCATCACGCCGGGGTGTAGGGGCAGCGCCCCTACGGAAGCGCTTCACACGCGCTCGCGGCGTTGTGGCCCCGGTACCGGCAGGACTGCTGCTGGCGGCTCGGCGTCAGGGCCAGCCAACGACGCCGACGAACGCTGTTTGCGCTGGCTCATTACATCCCGCAGATTGACGACAGTGGCAGGATGATGGCGAATGCCGGCGTTGCAATTGCGCACATTTTTGGAACTGTCGATCGACGGTGCGGAGCGAGCAGCTTCCATCATCCGGCGCCATTCCTGCGCTTGGCAGGCGGTGAGCGATAGCCAAGCCAGATCTTCCGGGAGCAGTTCGCGGCCTTCGGGGGTGATCAGCCGATCACCGAGGAAAGAAAAACCGGCCCAAGGGCCGGTCAAGTCGATACGGTGGTGCGGGTCGAACTCAATCATGCCGCGATCTCATCCTTGGCCGGGGTGCCAGGTCGCAGGCAAGAGCCGAGCCAGAGGCCGAGCCATTGCAATGCGGAGCCAACGAACCGCGACAAGGCGGATACAGCATTTCGCATAATGTATATTATGTTCCAAGGAGCTCAGCGGTGGCTGGCACAGCTCCCTGGCTCCTACACTGCCATGGAGCTCGATCGTGCGTTATCGGAAACTGACCAGCCCTAGGGCTGTTGAGCGCTGCGAATTTGGGGCAGCTTGCGCGGCAACTTGTAGCAATTGATGCGCTGAGCTACGTGCAGTCCCAATGACTCGCTGTGATCTTGGTGCATCACCAATGGTGCGTCGCGAATCTGTTGCATCTCCAATGATGTTGCCAAGGCGTTGCAGCCACGCGCTTTCGAGAGCATCTAATTTGGGAGACGGCTATGACCGTCGGCTTCATTTCTGAGCTAGCTCAGCGGCTTGGACCCTCCAATTTTGAAGAGTCCAAGCGAACAATTCACTTGCTGGCTCCGGTGTCGCGGTCCCCGAGCCCCAACCACGTCAGAACCCCTTGGACTTCGGCGGTGTCAGTCAAGGCGCTGACTGATCCATTCCCATGTCGCCTTGCTGAGGTAGCCTTGGTACTCGCCACGGACAAGCTGGGATACAAAAATCCCGTCATTCTTATCGAGCTTCTGTTGAAGATCGGCAGATAGATCGTGAGCGCTCATATCCCCGGACACCCAGCGGACCGACTCCAGATCAGGATCTGCTACGTTCTGGTAGCGCTCCAGGTGCTTGAGGAACGCAGTCCTCTTTGCGTCGTAGTTGGCTTCTCGGTTCAAATTCCAGGTGACAACATAGACGGCCATTTCGATCCTTCGAGACTGACACCGAACGTGTCTCCGTGATCTTAGTAAGTGCGACATATACGGTTCCGATAAGATATATTTATCGGAACTCAGGCTATTTTTAATCCCTACTTTCAACCACTTATGAGCGACCTTCTTCCAGCTCTGACCACCGCGGCTCCTGCCAATCCGACTGTGGCGCAGCTCTCGCAGTCCTCGGCGGACGCGGTGCGCGAAGTCTTCGCCGAAGCGGCCTCGGCCAACACCACGCGCAGTTACGCCACCGCCTTGCGCTACTGGGCGGCCTGGTACCAAGGCCGCTACGGAGCGGTCATCGCCATGCCGGTCGACGCGTCTTGCGTGATCCAGTTCATCATCGATCATCTGGCCCGGCGCTCAGGCGATGCCCTGACCTGGGAGCTGCCGCCGACACTGGATGCGCTTTTGGTGGAAGGCAAATTCAAGCAGCGCCAAGGACCGCTCAAGCTGTCGACCATCGTCCACCGCGTTGCGGTGCTCTCCAGCGCCCATCAATTGCTCAAGCTGGCCAATCCCTGCGAAAGCAGCGAGGTTCGGCAGCTGCTGGCCAAGGGCCGTCGCGCCGCACATAAGCGCGGCGAGCGGCCGAGCAAGAAGACGGCGATCACTGCGACCGAATTGATGGCGATGATTGCGACCTGTGAGGACGATCTTGTTGGGAAACGTGATCGTGCCCTGCTCTACTTCGCCTTCGCCAGTGGTGGGCGCCGTCGGAGCGAGACGGCCCATGCCGTCTTGAGCAAGCTTGCGCCGATCGACGGCGGCTACCTCTACCACCTGGACGTCGGCAAAACGCTTCAGGAGGGCGTCAAAGCAGGCGGCTCGCCGGACAAGCCCTTGTTAGGTCCACCGGCCGAAGCGCTTCGCACCTGGATCGAAGCGGCTGGACTGCAGGAGGGTGCCCTCTTCCGCCAATTGACACGCGGGAAAGTTGGGGCCGGCTTGTCACCCAAGTCGGTGGCCACCATCATCCAGAATCGCGCCCGCGCTGCCGGATTGGTGGGGAGCTTTGGCGGTCACAGCCTACGATCGGGTTTCGTAACGGAAGGTGCTAGGCAAGGAATTGCCCTGCCAGCCATTATGGCAATGACCGATCACCGATCGGTGGTCAGTGTCATCGGCTACTATCAGGCCGGTGCGGCCGAAACGAATCCGGCGGCTCGAATGCTGGAAGCTGCCGCAAGGTCAAGTGCCGAGCGCCCCATAGGGCGGTATGGAGACACGACGAGCGCTGAGTCCTAGGCAATCGTGCGGTCAAACTAGTAGAAGTATCCTTTGATCGTCGCGGCTTCGCTGCGATCTATCACTGTCGGTCTCTGATGATCTCCCGTCGCAGTCGGCCCTCACGTCACGGAGATCGGGTGATCTGTGCCCGATGCTTGAGTCGGCCGTCTCCAGTAAATCGCGCGCGGCTACACCAAAGATCCTGCGATGCTTGGCGGTGCGAAAGGCAATGGCCACTCGACCCTGCCGTCCGATTTGCCGCTCTCGCATGGCAAGAAGAATCCCGTTTATGCGGTCATGGTCGAAGGTCCGGACGGCACCAGATTGCAAGCAGAAGCGGAGCTTCGTCTCGACCACTTTCGACCTGGCGGCTACAAACTGATTGCCTATCTCCCTAGACTCGATAAAGCTGATGTGCCCGTGATTAGCAAAGTCTGGAAGGTGTAAGTCGAGCCTCCGTTTCGGGCCGACAGCTGCCATGCTTCACCCCCGATAATTCCCCCTGCCCCCCCCTTTGTTCCGTTGATGTCCGCCTGCGGCCACATGCGTCCGATCAGCTCCTACGGACAAATGTCAGCCATGGGCTGAACAGCCGTTCTCGCGTCCGTGCGAGTGACCGATGTGATCGACGACGGATATACTTCGATTCACAATGCCGCTCGATGCGGCGACGGCATACCCGCTGGTGCTCGACGCCCCCGGGTTATGCTGGAGCGGCTCCCTTTTCTCAGGTTCGCACCCACTACCCAATCCATATTTATGGCCTCGAAAGCGCCCAAAAATTCGCAGCCATCCGCTGCTACAGCTCCCGCAACGGCACCGGCGGAGGGCGAACGCCGAGCGCTTCGTGGATACGTCGGCCAGTACGAGCGCGCGGGCGCTGCCATCTATGCCGCGCTTGAGCGCGACGAGCTGCTTTGGATTGGCGTCGCTGACCGCAACGCGGGCATTGCGGACGACCTGGTACTAGGATTCGATGGATTGGTGGTCGGTCACCAGTTCAAGACGTCCAAGTTCCCAGGCACTTTCACTGTTGAGACGCTGTTTACTGGTGCCAATGGTCTCTTGAAGCCCCTAGTTCAAGCTTGGCAGTGCCTGTCCAAGGACAACCCAGGAAGTCGCGTCGAGATTCACTTGGTCGTCAACGACTTTCCATCGGTTACCGACAAGCCAGGCGACGGCAGGCTACGGCACAGCGCTGCATTTCTCGAGGAGTTCCAACAGCATCCAAATCGGTCGCTGTCGGATTGGTCCGCGCGAGGATGGAGCCGACTGATCGACCACCTGCGCCGCGAAGCCGGCTTAAATGATGACGACTTCGAACAGTTCATGCATGCCCTGCGCGTGGTGTGCGGAGCTGCAGCGAACTTCATCCAGTCGCACAAGCTGAATGCGGAGCAGGCGAGACAGGCATGCGAGATTGCCAGCGTGCTGCCCAAGCTAGTCGCCGATGAACGCGACAAGGACAGGTGGACGCGTGACGAGCTGCTTCATGAGCTTGGATGGCGCGATCCCGCCAAGACTTTGCTCATCCATCGGTTCCCGGTCGGCGCCTATGTCCAGCGCAATCGGGACACTGAGGTCAAGCTACTAGCAGCGCTTCATGCCTCCAATCACGGCTACGTCTCACTCATAGGACCACCTGGCTCCGGAAAATCCACTCTCCTGCAGGTTGCGCTGGCCACTGAAGCAAGTGTCCGGCTCGTTCGTTACTTAGCGTACGTGCCGGGCGCGGCTCAAGGCGTGGGTCGTGGGGAGGCCGACAACTTCCTGACCGACGTAGGTACGCAGCTGCGGAACAGCGGTTTAGTTGGGCTTCGTCTTCGCGATGACTCGCTATCTGAGCGCCGCGAACAGTTCGGCGTCCTGCTACGGCAGGCTGGTGAGCGCTTCACTCGCGAAGGGATCCGTACAATCATCGTTGTCGACGGGCTAGACCATGTGCCACGCGAAGAACGGCCGACCAATTCGTTTCTGGGAGAGCTGCCTCTTCCCGCGGCAATCCCAAATGGGGTCGTGTTCGTGCTCGGCACGCAACGGTTGGATCTCGCTAATCTGAAGCCCGCCGTAAGAGCGCAAGCGGAGAAGAGCGAGCGACAGGTTCTCATGGGGCCTCTCGGTCGCGAGGAACTCACCTGGATGGCGGATGCGCTAGGCTTGCCTGCCGAGATTCCAAGATTGGATCTCAGCAATCTCACGCATGGCCACCCGCTGGCAACGCGCTACTTGATTCAGGCACTGCTGCACGCTGACGAAGCTGGTCGCAAGCACCTTCTTAGCGGCGGGATGCCGTTCGACGGCGATATTGAGACTGTATATTCAGCTGCTTGGCGCGAGATCGCAAACGATGTCGATGCCATGGATGTGCTGGGCTTCATCGCTCGGGCTGAGGCACCCATGGACCTGCGACTGCTGGCCACGATGGTCAAGGAGTCCTCGATTGAACGCGCCCTGGTCATTGCGCAGCACCTGCTCCGCAGTTCATCCCGGGGATGGAGCGTCTTCCACAACAGCTTTAGGCTGTTCGTCATCGCTCAACCGCGAACCCGCCTCGGGAGCGTCGACGCTGAATACTCGCAGCGCGTATACCGCAACCTTGCCCAGTTGGCGAAGAGCGCGCCACCTGAATCGGCACAGTACTGGCTTGAGCTGCGCTACCGCGCGCGTGCCGGCGACGGTGCCGATGTACTGGCATTGGCGATGCCCGCTCGCTTCAGGCAGCAGCTGGCTGACGGGCGTTCTATCGCCGAGATTCACGCCGACATCCGCCTCGCCCTGCTGGCAGTGCGTGAAACGCACGACGCGACCGCCTTTACACGACTGCTGCTGTGTCGTGACGAAGTGGATCGGCGCAAATCAGCCCTTGAGTACGCCAACCAACTCCCGCTGGCTATGCTGGCGGTGGGGAACATTGAAGCAGCTGTCTCCCTCGTGCAGGACTTCCCCAGCCAGGGCTACGAGGTCGTCGACGCCCTACTAGCGCGAGGCGACTTCGACCGCGCGAAGGAGCTGTTTGAAAGCCTCGAACCACTATCGCAGCTCCATACGCCCAAGTTCAGAAACTACGGGCACCAGCACAACATCAAGGAATTCGAAAGATGGGCAATGCGCGCCGTCCACTTCCGAGACACCGAGCAGATCCAGATAGCGATTGATCATCTCGCCGCAGAGGGTCTAAGGGAGCCGGAAACGGTGGATCCGCAATCTGCCGTAGCGCTGCGGCTGCATCTTAGGAGGGAAGCCGCAAAGGCGATGCTAGGTCAGAAGGTTGGCTCCGATCCTCAAGAACTATGTAGCAAGCTCGGAGTAGCCAACGAAGATAAGCCGTCGGTGATGGTTCACGCAGGGCTTGCGGCCAGTCGACGTGGCGACGTTGGGCAAGCGCTTGCGCTGTTTGATAGTGCCGTCGCTCTTCCCCGGTTCGGGGAGGTACCAAACGGCTACCGTCAACGGATGGCGCTGATCGCATTCGAAGCTGGCCGTCGTGACCTAGCCGAGGCCCTGTTCGACAAGCTGGTCGCACCGATGATCTCCATGTGCGACGACAAGACGGACCTGGCTGGGCTGGGCAATCTGGTCGGCGCAGTGATGCATCACGCGAGGCTTTGCACGCTGCTCAAGAGGCCACTGCCAAGCGTGACACCGTCGAAGCACACCTTCCTTCATCCACTCCAACAGCACGCTTCGACGATAGGTGTGCTTCTAGCTCGCGCTGCCGGCGTCAACGGGTCCTTATCGGCAGGCGGCATCCAAGGCATAGCCCGCACGTCCCTTGGGTATGTCCTACGTCTCGCATCAGAAGGCGGCAGCGAGTCATACCGTATCCAGCAGTCTTTGAAAGCGATCCCCACGCTCGTGCAAGCGCTGCTGAGGCTCGGCGCCGAGCGCGGTGAGACTGAGTATCGCGCGGTACTTCGGGAGGTTGACTCAGCCATCGCTTCATCGGCGTCGAAGGGAACTGCTTACCTGCGACGCAGATTGGCTGTCGATGCATATCGCGTTGACGGTGATCGTGCGGCGGCGGCGGATCGGCTTAATGCCCTCGTGGCGGAGCTTAAAGAAAGTACACCAAGCGAGCAGATCGACGGGCTAGCGAATCTAGCCATCGGGTTGGCTGCGGTCGGGGAGTTAGAGCGGGCGAATCAGTTGCTGGCGACGGTTCCTGAGCAATGCCTTGGCTATGCCTTGGCTCCCAAGAAAGACCCGCAGTACGCGATCTGGCGAAACACTCTAGCTCTCGCGAACGCGGCTGACCCGGAAAACCGTGTCAAGCGGGTCTCAGACCTGATGCGTCAGGTCGGTGGCATGACCAAAACGGAAGGGTCGTCGGCCGCGCGTCGCCTTACCATGGCACTGATTAAGGAAGCGATGCAGGTTGGACCTCGCTTCGGCTTCGAGGTGTCAAAGACACTGGCGGATTGGCATCTAATCGGCTGGCCGAATCGTGTCGACCTGCTCATGACGGGGATGGTCAGGCGAAACCCTGAACTCGTCTTGGCATGCGCGACCGTCTGGTGCGGTCTCTGCCTGCCATTCTATATGGAACCGCACTACCGGGATCCGTCCCATGTTGGTGACTTCATCGACGCCTCCGCGGACGCAGCCGGCCCTGACCAGATTGAACCGCTCGCTCTGATGCTGCTTGGGGCGGTCGAGGTAGCCAGCAGAGCGCACGAGAGAATCACGCTGCTCCAGCGCATTCACAAGGCTTCCGGAAAGCATGGATTCTCGTCGCCTGAGCTCGAAGCCGCCATCGCCCGGTGGACGCCAGAAGCGCCGGAGCCTCGACACTCGTATACGTCTAACAAGTACGCCTCGGAAGCTACTCTCGCGGATCTTGAACTCGCGTTTGAAGCAGATAGCGACGAGCTGAACCACAACGCCCCGGACCGTTTCGAAGAGCTGGCAGACACAGCTCCGATTCATCTGGCGCGAAGGGTCTTTGAGCGCTGGCAGGTATTGCAGGACAACGCACGCTGCCGTTTCCTGATGGTGAAGCGGTTTGCTGCAGCCGATGAGGTCGATTACGCCAAGAAGCTTATGCAAGGCTACGAGACAAGCAACGACCCCTGGAGTTCCTGGAGCCAAGGGATGGGTGGCGGCAAGTTCTTCTACTTTAAGGCGAAGAAGCTTCTGCACGGATCATCCACATGCCCTGCGGCCTTCGAGAACATAGTCGATTCAGTGACAACGGGCCAGGAGAATACCCAGGCACTGCTCACAGAGCTGGATTCGATACTGCCGGTCATCAGCTTGACGCCAGATTGGCCGGCTATCTGGTCGCTGATTGAGGAGCAGATGACCTGCACTCGCGAGTTCCAGTTGGGGCGACCCTTCCAGTCGAGCGAGCTACCACTCAGCGACACGGACCTTTTGGAGGAGTTGCTGCACTTTGCCTATCGACTTCCCATTGCAGAGGTTCAGCGGCACGCGCGCAATTGCGCCCTGAGCTTGGCAAGGCAAGTCGGACAGGGTCAATCTTTGTTCACATCCCTTATCCGGCGACTTATGGACGGTGACTTGGACGCCCCCTTGCAGGCACTCGGAACGCTGCTCGCTGCCGACAGCGCGAACCTCGAGCCCGTATTGGGCCGCGCCGTAGCTGCAATGGTCAGTCACCGTGACATTGCAGTAGCCGAGTCAGCCACGCTCTTGTCGCATCGGTGGGGGCTGGCTGTCTCTTTTGACGCGACGCCACTGCCGCTCTTCTATCTCCTCGAATTCAGTGACCTGCCAGAGAGCGACCAGGCATTCACGGACGAGAGAACTGGTGCAATGCGCGTCGAATCGCCGCTTGGCTGGACTCGTATGTTGCGCTCGACGGCACGTCACATTGCAAAGGCGGCAGACATCGAGGAGATGACAGTTCGCCGTCGCGCGGCGATGTTCATCCAGGATTGGGGTGGACTTGAGGCCTTCGGGCCCTCTGGTGTCAAAGAGCTTGAGGCTCAGCTTCGTGTCCTTGATATGCAGATCACTTACATGAAGCCACACGCCTACATCGCCATTGCTGCCCTTCGCCACGTCGCAGGGGAGCTGCGCCTGGCCGGCAAGTTGGAGAGCCGGGACAGTCCGATGCTGTTGGAGAGATTGGGCTACCCGCTTCCGCCTCGGCCATTGATGCTCCCGCGAGTTCGTCCCGAGTGGATTCGAAGGCCGCTGATTGACCGAAGTGCCGGTTGGTCCGAGCGAGAGCAGAAGTGGATTGACGAGGTTGACGGCGATGTTGCCCCTTTCCTGGCGCACTGCGACGGCCAAGTCGTGGCCGAGGTGTCTCGCTTCCATATCCACAAGGCACGACTGTCAGAGCACCGCTTCTACCGCTTTAGAGCACCTTGGGCAGAGACTGATAGTGAAGAGTTCGACGATTGTTACGCCAAGCTGCCCATCGCTGTTTGGCTAGGCCAGTACGTCCCACTCGACAATGATCTGGCACCAACGCTGGTAAGGCGAGTTGTCTGCTCCGTGGACATGGGCTTTGACACAGCGGCCAATCCGTTTGCATTATGCCCAAACTGGGTTGAGGGGCTTCGCTGGCGCGCTCATGACGAGACACCGAGCGTATTCTTCGATGCGAGCGGAACGGTGGTCGCAGAGCTTCACTGGTGGCGTGACGCTGGCCCGGTTGGAATCGATGCGGATTCTCTGTGGGGCGAGGGTTGCTACCTCGTTGTGACGCCGGCTGGCCTGGAACAACTCACCGCCGCTTATGGGAAAGAGTCCTTAGCCGTTAATGTGTTCGCAAGCAGGCATATAGAGCAGCCGAGTAATTGCGGGCAAACTCTCCTAAGAACGGCGAAGGGCGGATACTCGGTCTAAGGCCATCCATACTCCGCTTCGATCCTAGACGCTAAACTACAGGCTGTTATCGCTGACGCAGCCCTTCTGGCGTAAGAACTGGAACGACCGCTATGCGTCGGAAGCAGCCATTGCCCTACCACGATAGACACCCCGAATCCATGTTTGGCCTTGAGCCTGCTTCGGTCCATCGCTGTTGGAGCCAAGGCTGAACCTAAAGCCCATCCTTCCTGGGCGCATCGGATAAATCGGGAGAGACTTCAATATCTTCTAGCCGGTCACTCCCAGGATTCGCGCGGAGCCTGGAAAAGAGGCAGAGTCGAATCTTGGCGCTAGTCGAAGTGACACCATTGGTCCAGATCTCTCCTAGATCTTTGAGCGCAGCCTGCACCCACGCTGCCCCGCTGCCCGTTGAGGTAGCCGGCCTGCATACGCCCACGGCCCAGCAGATCCGACTGGGCCATGTTAGGCGTCACAACCTGGAGCGGCTCACCTGGCGATGCCAGCTGGCCCCATATCGGCTGGACCACGCAAAGCGCCGTCTGTCACCACAGGGATACGCCGAAGAACAGCGTTCATCCGGCGGTTCTTCGGCGACCTGCTACCAAGGACTTACTGGGTCCCAAGCTGCTTGAGTGACAGTCCCGCCTGAGTTGCCGCCCTGTTGCTGTTCGGCCACAGCTGATTGTGCCCGCGTAGAACCAATCAGTGTGCACAGGGTCCTTTCATCTATGTACATCGAATTCACAATGAGCCAACAGGACCGAGTATCTATGCGGGGCGCAACACCAAGATGACTAGCCGGCTCCATCTCACCCATACGCATCATTCAAAGCGCTGTTCCCGTCGACTGTGATCTTCCGCCTCCCTCTGTCGCTCTCTTCGCACTGTGAGCTCGATCCGTTCAAGCCTCTCCGCCACAAGATTCCTAACTTCGGCCAATGGATGCTCCAGCAGCTCAGCAAAAGCTTTGGCCCGAATTTCTATGATGTCAGCCAACGAGCTAGACCAACTCATGGGCTGGATTCCGGCAAACATCACATCGACGATGCATTGCTTGTCCACTGCGGCTTCCAGCAAGCCTTTGATGGACGCACTGAGGACAACGCGTTTGGGATGTTCTAGTGGTATATCGGTTGCCTCTAGAGGGTCGGCAGGGATTCGTGCGAAAAACAGCCAAAAGTTACCTAACAGGCTGAATCTGTAAATGATTTCCCTTATCGAATCGGTTCTTGCGCATTGAGCGGCATATCCAGAACCACGTCGCACTCCGAGGTAAGGTGTTTCAAAAGCGCGGGCACGGGCGGGATCATGCAGGTGCGACCTTTGGGCATGAACGCGTTGATTCCGCTGCGGTAAAACGCGGTGCCTCCCGAACTGCCGGCCTTGGAGAGCACGAGCGCTTTTGCCGGCCGGCGGATGGGTTGACCACCGTCGCCAGCGGGTACGCATGAAACCCGCCATGCGCGTTGTAGATGATCATGGCGTCACCTACTCCCGGCGGCTGCGCCTGCAGATGGGCTTTGACAGTGGTCGATGTCCAGCCAAACAAGGGATATCCCTCGGGTTCCGGGATCTTCTTTTCACGAATCATGCGGGTTCGGTTTATGCCACCACCGATAAGGCGTTCATTGGCCCGCCCTCGGGTGCACCCGCGATCCCGGCGCGCCGGCGACCAGCTCGGCGAACGCCTCGGGGTCGACATCGGCGAACTCGGCTCGCGCGCTCGCGCGTGCCTGCGCCTCGCATTCGGGTTGGAGCGCCCGCGCATCGGCCAGACAAACCGTCGCGCTGTCGAGCGCGGCGGTTGCTGTGGCGGTCGACTCCTCAAGTTGAGCCACCACAGCCGATAAGAGCTCCTCATCGCCGAAAATCTGCCGGCGGATGAAATCGCCCAGCGACAGCCGCGCCGCTTTCGCGCGGCGGCTGGCGTTGGCCTTTTGCTTGGGGGGCATCAGGACCACGACCCGTTCCGTGGCGTGCTCGGGGGTGTTGACACCCATGTCGGACTGCCCGCATATGTAGGTGTGTCAACACTTGGCACATCCGCACGCCGCCGGCGCATCGATCGTCGATGACTGCCGTTCGAATTTTGGGGGCGCTGTTATGCTCACTCGTACGCAATAAGTTCCAGGACTGGCATGGAGCGCGACCGCTATCCCCTTCTCACCATCCCGGTGCCGCCTGACTTCGCCGAGTACTGTGAAGGCCACGGCGCTGCCCCGGCAGCGGTCCTGCAGGCGTTCATGGCCGACTTGGCGCCGACCGTTGAAAGTGGCACTAGCCTGGACCGAGGGAGAGCCGCCCAGTGGTTTCATGCGATCGCGTGGGACCTGCCGCGCTGGAGTGACGAAGACGTTGACTGACCTCACGACCAGCTTCAACCTCATCACGACCATATAGCTAACATACGTTGCTGGAAAACCTCCCGCGCAATCATATGACCAACTCGACCGACCCTTGGACCCGCCGCCGCGCGCAAGCGTTTCCGACGCTGACCCAGGCGCAGCTCGAGGCCGTTCGGGCCTTCGGGACGGTGCATGACGTGGAGGCGCACGAGGTGTTGTTCGATGTCGGCGAGCAGCACGCCGAGTTTATTGTGGTTCTGAGCGGGAAGTTGCGCATCTCCCACTTGGGCTGGGAGGGCGAACAGGAGATCACCGCGCACGGGCCGGGTGAGTTTTCCGGCGAGATCGATATGTTCTCCAACCGGCGCAGCCTGGTGCGCGGGACCGTGATCGAGGCAGGCCAGATGCTGTTCATCGCTCGCGAGGGATTCTGGAGGCTGATCGCGCGGCATGCCGATATCGCCGAGGTGGTAACGCGCGCGTTCATCCTGCGCCGCACCGCACTGATCGAAAATCAGCAGGGCAATGTCATCGTGGTCGGCTCAAGCCACACGGGCGGCGCCTTGCCCATCAGAAGTTTCCTGACGGGAAACGGCCACCCCTATCGCTATGTCGACGTGGACAGCGACGCGAGCGCCGAGACGTTCCTGCGCGAGCTCGGCATTGCGCGCGCGGACCTGCCGGCCGTCGTCTGCCGCGGCGAGCTGATGAAGCGGCCGTCGCCGCGCGCGATCGCCGACTGCCTGGGGCTGTCGGAGCCGCGCGAGGCGGTGGAGGTCTACGATGTGGCCGTGGTGGGTGGCGGGCCGGCTGGCCTGGCGGCCGCGGTGTATGCCGCCTCGGAAGGTGTGCGCGTGATCGTCATCGAGGGCACCGCGCCGGGCGGCCAAGCGGGCACCAGTTCGAAGATCGAGAATTATCTGGGCTTCCCCACGGGTATATCGGGCCAGGCGCTGGCCGGGCGCGGGCTGACCCAGGCGCAGAAGTTCGGCGCCGACGTGGTGACACCGCGCAGCGCGTGCTCGCTCGATTGCCGCCAGCGACCGTTCACCCTGGGACTCGACGACGGCGAGGCGATCAAGACCCGCACCGTCGTCATCGCCAGCGGCGCCGAGTACCGGCGCCTCGGTCTCGACAACGAACACGATTGCCAGGGCGCCGGCATCTATTATGGCGCGACCCATGTGGAGGCCTCGCTGTGCGAGGATGAGGAGGTGGCGGTGGTGGGCGGTGGTAACTCCGCCGGTCAGGCGGCGGTGTTTCTCTCGAACCGTGCCCGGCACGTCCACATGCTCGTGCGCGGGCAAGGATTGGCCGACAGCATGTCGTCGTATCTGATCAACCGAATCGAGCCGTCAGACAACATAACGCTTCATCGGCATACGGAGGTCGCTGGCCTGATCGGCAATGGTGCGTTGGAGAGCCTGCTCTGGCGGAACAACCAAACGGGTGAGACCGAGGAGAGGCCTATACGCCACCTGTTCGTGATGATCGGCGCGACCCCGAATACGGGGTGGTTGGGCGGGTGCCTGGCGCTCGACGACGCAGGCTTTATCAAGACCGGCGGCGATCTGGCCTCGGAAGATCTGAGCCATGCGGGCTGGGCCCGTGACCGGAGGCCCTTTCTGATGGAGACCGACCGGCCTGGGGTCTTCGCGGTTGGCGACGTGCGTTCCGGCAGCGTCAAGCGCGTGGCTTCGGCCGTCGGCGAGGGCTCGATCGCCGTGCAGTACCTGCATAGCATTCTCGGCGAGAGTTGAGCTGTCTAACCAATGCAAAGTGATGTGGTGGCGGTATGCGGAGTAGCCATTCTCGGCGTCTTGTTCCAGATTGTCACAGGAAGAGCGAAACCGCAGCACCGGACCGGGTCAGTGCTGAAGCTGCCCGGGCCGCGTCCATCCAACCCCAAGGAGAACCGACATGGTAAGCAAAGCACTATGGGTCCCACTCGAAGCCAAACCCGGCAAGGAAGCCGAGGTCGAGGCGTTTCTCAACAGCGGCCTTGAACTGGTTCAGCAGGAACCCGGCACCGCGACCTGGTACGCCGTAAAATTGGGGGCGTCGACGTTTGGCATCTTCGACACCTTTGATGACGACGCCGGTCGAGACGCCCATTTATCCGGCAAGGTCGCCGAAGCCCTGATGGAACAAGCACCGGATCTATTCGCGAAGGACCCGGAAATCCACAAGCTCGACGTACTGGCTGCCAAGGGTGCCGCATAGCCCGCACGCCGGCAAACCCCGTACGATCACCCGAGAGGATGCTACTTGTCGCATCCCGCACGATCATAAGGCCGTTTGTTGAAGAGCATCGGATGGGACTTGTACCAATCCTTCATGGACTGGATCGGTGTCTTGCTTTTCAACACGGACTGCGGCAACTGGTGGTTGTACAAGGCCACGTAACGTAACAGGGTGTGCTCCAGGTCGTCGGCGCCATGGAAGTGGTGGGTGTTGAGCACGTCGCTGATGCGGCCATTGAAGCGCTCGACCATGCCATTGGTTTTCGGCGTCCTGGGCTTGGTCAGGCGGTGCTCGATGCCCAAGGCCCGGCACAGCCGGTCGAACTCGTGATGGCCACTGGGCTGACGCTCGCGCGTGGCGAACAGGCGATCGGTGAACTCCTTGCCGTTGTCGGTCAACAGTTGACGATCTTGATCGGGCTGGCCTGGTGCAGCGCCTGCAAGAAGCTGTGGGCACTGGCGGCGCTCTTGTCGCTCTTGATCGCCACGAACACCCAACGCGTGGCCCGATCAATGGCGACAAACAGATAGCGTCGGCGACGCTCATCGGCCATCTGCGGCAAGTACTTGACGTCCATATGGAAGTAGCCCGGCTCGTAAAGCTTGAAGGCCTTGTGCGGCACTTTCGCAGCGGCCGGCTCGGCGGCTTGCAGTTCTTGCCACACCATAAGACAACGGGCGTGGTAAGCCTCCCGCGCGGCGCCAGCCCCGCGATGGCATCATCAAGTTTGCTCATGTGAGTCTCCGGACGTTCAACGCGATGAGGCTAAGGGGCGGCCTTCTCACGGGATGAGATCGCATCGGCCGCGCTGTCGTTGGCGTGCTCGGGGCGGAATTGTGCCAGCAACTGTTCCAGCGTTTCCTGGCGCACGCCAGCGCGCAGCGCATTGGCTTCGGCTTGCTCGCGGCGCTCCCGCTCCCGGGTGGTTTCGGCGCGGGCGTCGGTGAGTTCGATGCGTACGCTGTCCAGCGTTCGTACGTCCTCGGCCCATCGTGTCTGCAGGGCCTGGTGCTCGGTCGCGGTCAGTCGCAACGCATCCAGTTCCCGTTGCTGTGCCTCCGCGGTGTGCTTGGCCTGCGCCAGTTCGCGCTCCAGACGCCCGTGGCGCTCCAGCCACTGGCCGTTGTCGCGATTGAGCTGCAGCAGCTCGTGGTTCTTGGCGGTCAGCGCTTCGTTGGCCTGGCGCAATGCGACTTGCAGTTCCTGCACCTGCTGCTCGTGCCGGCGCTGCTCCTGTTCGCGCTGCTCCTTGACGGAGGTGCGGTAGTGCTCCAGCGCCTGGCGTGCGTGCTGGTGCTTCTCCTCCAGCGAGCGGGCGTGCGCCTCGTGCTCGACCACGCGCGTCGTCAGCCCGGCGACGCGCTCCTCCAGCTGGCGCACCGTGGTGTTCGCCTCAGTGAGGGCCTGCTGCCCCTGCGCGCGCGCCTCGGTTTCGGCCTGCAGGGCGGTTTCGGTGCGTTGCAGTTGGGTGCTCAGCGCGGCCGCCTCCTGCCGTTGGCTCTCCAGCGCGGCTTCGCGCTCCCGCATTTGTGCCTGGAACTGCTCCCGAGCCTCGGTAATCGCAGTCTCGGCTTCTTCGTGCAGGCGTGCTGCGAGCCGGCCGATCAGGTCCTGCAGCGCATCGCTGACCGCCACCGTCGCCCCGACACCCTGGCCTTCCTCCGCCTCCAATTCCTTGAGGTAGCGATGGATGGTCGTCTTGGAGCCCGTGTTGCCCAAGGCGATACGAATCGCATCGAGAGAAGGATTGATGCCTTGCGCCAACAGGCTGTCCCGCGCCTTCTTGATTTCCGACTTGTAGAGCCCGCCGCGTGCCATGTCCGCCTCCTGAGAATTTCGTACCGTAGTACGTACTACGTATTTACGTACTATATAATATCAAGTCAAGCCGTATTTACGGCTGACTAGTTACGCGGGATAATGTGGAATTATCCCGCGTAAGGCGGATTCTGACCCTTCCCGGCGTCCCAAGCAGTACGAAACCGCCCAGGGCCGGCGATCGCTGGGTAGTATGGCCCAGAGCGGAAAGGAGGCCAGCCAGGGTGCAGGCAGGCTCCGCCACCGAGCCCGTTGGCCATCATAGGACTGTGCATGCCGATCGAACGTATCGTCATCGACAACTTCAAGTCGTTTCGCCATCTGGACCTGCCCCTCAATGCCCACATGAACCTGGTGGTGGGCGACAACGAGGTCGGTAAATCCACCCTGCTGGAGGCCATCCACGCGGTGGTCACCGGCCAGCTGCATGGGCGCAATCTTGCCTACGAGCTCACGCCCTACCTGTTCCACCAGCCCACGGTGCAGGAGTACTTGGGAGCGCTTGCCACGGGCACGCCGGCCTCGCCGCCACGGATCTCCATCGAAGCCTATCTGGGCGCCGACGCCGCGCTGGCGTCGTTACGCGGCACCAACAACTCCCTGCGTCTGGATACCGCCGGCATCCGGCTGCTGGTCGAGCTCAACGACGACTACCGCGAGGAGTTCAACGCCTACCTGCAGCAGCACCAGGGCGCGGTCAGCCTGCCGGTGGAGTACTACACGGTGCGCTGGTACTCCTTCGCCAACAATGGCGTCACCGCCCGTAGTATTCCGTTCGACTCGACCATCATCGACACGCACGGCATCAAGACCTTGTCCGGTGCCGATCGCTATATCGCCGGCATCATCGAGCAGGCACTGACGCCTGCGCAGCGCGTCTCGCTGTCGCTGAGCTTCCGCCGCATGCGGCAGAGCTTTTCCGAAGAAGCGGATGTGGCAGCGATCAATGCCTACTTGACCGAGCACACCGGGGACATCAGCCACAGGGCATTGACGGTAGGCGTGGACACATCGCCGCGCTCAACGTGGGAAACCAGCCTGTCACCCTACCTGGATGAGCTCCCGTTCACCCAGGCCGGCAAGGGCGAGCAAAGCGCGGTGAAGATGAAGCTGGCGATGCACGCGGCCGGCGCGGCTCACGTGCTGCTGATCGAGGAGCCGGAGAACCATCTGTCCTATTCCAGCATGACCCAGCTGATCGACAAGATTGCGGCCCTCTCCACCGCCCAGCAGGTGATCATCGCCACCCACAGCAGCTTCGTGTTGAACAAGCTGGGCGTGGACAACGTGATCCTGTTCAGCGCGCAAGGCCAGATGAAGCTGGACCAGCTGCCCAGCGATACCCACGACTATTTCATGAAGCTGCCGGGCCACGACACGCTGCGGTTGATCCTGGCCAAGCAGGCGATCCTGGTGGAAGGCCCTTCCGACGAACTGATCGTGCAGCGTGCCTACAGTGACCATCACGGCGTGGCGCCGATGGCTCACGGCGTAGACATCATTTCGGTCAAGTCGTTGGCATTCAAACGCTTCTTGCAGATTGCCGATCGACTGAGGATTCAGGCCAAGGTGATCACCGACAACGACGGTGATATCGCAGTTGTGCAAGAGCGCTATGCCGAGCACATCAACGCGATCTATTACGATTCCGACGAGAGCGCCCCTTCGCTGGAAGAGCAGCTGATCAAAGCCAACTCGCTGGCCGAACTCAATACCGTGCTGGGCAAGGCCTTTGCCGATGAGGTGGCGCTGCTCAAGTACATGAAGGGCCATAAGACCGATACGGCCTTGGCGATTTTCAATAGCCCGCACTCGATCAGGTTCCCGGACTATGTCCAGCGTGCCATCACCTAACCGGGTCCTGCTCTCGGCAGCCGGCTCGGGCAAGACCACGTTGCTGGTCCGGCAGGCCTTGGAGCGACCTGAGCGCCGCATCGCGATTGTCACCTACACGCTGGAAAACCTGGAAGAGATCCGGCGCTCGTTTGAGGCCCACGCAGGCGCGGTCCCCGCGCATGTCACCTTGCACAGCTGGTATGGCTTTCTGCTGCGCCAGTGCATTCGCCCGTACCAGGCTGCGCTTTGCCCTGAGCCTCGCATCGAGACCATCCTGTTCGTAGAAGGTGTCACCAACAACCGCGCCCCACGCACCCAGGTGGCGCGCCACTACCTGG